>NZ_JBNPVS010000010.1:0-238985 GCF_050434225.1 Paraburkholderia sp. GAS32
ATCACTACGTTGCGCATCTTGCTCGGACTACGGCTCACGCAACGCTTGCACCATTCATCGAAGCAGTGGTCCTCAGGATATATGACACAGTAAGACTAGTGTTCCGTGGAGACCCACGTAACACGAATTCGCCGATCCTTTCTTTCGAGCGTGCAGATAGTGAAAGAGTGCTCCCCTCGCTGAGTTCGGGCGCAGTATCGTGGCGGTACCTATTGGTGTCTACGAGGCAACAGTGAGTGCTGTGATGCGTATCTACCAAGGTAGGGACTCGGCGCCTAGTATTCCCGACATGGCATCGCGATCGACTCGACTGAGTTGGCCGGTCGTTGAGGTCGTTAGTGGAGAGCGTCATGCTTCGTCTCGGACCCCTGTCGGTGTTTGCAGGCTGGATCATGCTATCTGCGGTCAGTGTCGGGCTTGCAATTGCTGTCTCGTTCAGCGGTATTTTCTGAAGTCTGATATTCGCCTCCCAGATCGCGATTTTCCATAACCAGCGAGGCATGAGAACTGAAACATGCGGCTCGTAAAGCGGACATCCAGCTGAATTGGCAATCCGCATGAGTGTGCTTGGGAGCGACCGCACTGCTCGATCTTTCTGGCTGCCCATTTGTCGGCGGCGGGTGAATGTAAATCCACTGTGATGAGGTGGTCACTTTTCCTGAGGGGAGCCTCCTCGGAAGGACTTGCTTTGCCTTCGGCCCGCAGGCGGGTGATTGGCTCTTCGGTGTGTTTGTGAACGAGGTCCGCCGGTGGTACCGAACTCATCGCGGATATGACATGGGTGGCTCGCCATGGAAACTCCATATGTTGATTGGCTCGCAACTTCGCCGGCGTTGACCAGCACAGGATGCGCTATCGCAGTTGGCGCCCATCTTGTTAGTGAACGGAAAGGCTATACACACCACGGAATTTATGCGGGAAATGGACAAGTTATTCACTATGGGGGCTTTCATCATTCGGCGAAACGGCGCCCCATTGAATATATTTCGTTGCACGGTTTTGCAGCAGAAAAAGGCATAAAAATTCAATCTGAACCCGACGCCATTTATACCGGGACTGATGCCGTGGAGAGAGCCAGATCCCGCCTCGGCGAAGACCGGTATCAGTTGCTGACCAATAACTGCGAACACTTCTGCACATGGTGTGTACTAGGCGTCGCGCGTAGTGAGCAGGTACGCCGGTGCTTAAGGAATCCTTGGACAGGTATCAAGATGCTGTTTGCGCTTGCGAGGGGAGAATGCATGCCCTCCGTGTCCGCGCGAAGCGGACTCGTCGGGACAGTCGCAGTTTAGGTCGCGCTGCATGATGCCGAGGCCGCACCAGATGTGCTCCGTGATTCGCTACGAAGAACTCTTTTACTCAACGATCAGATAGGCCAGAAAATGAGCATTCAGTCACACACCGGACAGCGCGCATCACGCGCGCTGAAGCTGGGTGTCTCGGCGATGTTAGCGGCGGTGCTGTCGGCGTGCGTGAACTACGCCGGCATCCACAGCGACGCGAAAACGGCTGAGCCGCAACAGTATGCGACCCAGCAAAGCCTTCCCGCCGAACAAGGCCATTGGCCCGCCGCCAACTGGGCCGACCAGTTCGGCGACGCGCAACTGAAGGCGCTAATCGACGAAGCGTTGAGGAGCAGCCCGACGCTCGACCAGGCGCGTGCCCGCGCTGCGGCTGCATCGGCATACAGCGAAACCGCGAAGGCGAGCACGATGCCACGCGTCGACGCGAGCTATTCGCTCACACGTCAACAGTTCTCGAATACAACATTCATACCGCCTCCATTTGGCGGCTCGTGGCAGACGGAGAACAAGGGCCTGCTGGGCGCCTCCTATGACCTTGACCTCTGGGGCAAGAACCGTGAAGCGCTGAAAGCGGCAATCTCGCAGCTTCGGGCGAGCCAGGCCGACGCGGAAGTCGTCAAGCTGACGCTGACGACGTCGATCGCCCGCACGTACAACCAGCTTGGGCGTCTCTATGCGTTGCGCGATATCGCGCAACAGGAAATCACGCAGCGCGAGCAGATCGACCGTATCACAGCGGGCCGCATCGCGACGGGCCTGGAAACGGAAGTCGAACGCAAGACCGCGCAGGCCAATCTTGCAACGAGCCGCGCTGCGTTGAAATCGTTCGACGGACAGATCCTCACGACGCGCTATCAGATCGCCGCGCTGCTCGGCGCGGGTCCCGACCGTGGCCTGCAGATCGCACGGCCGACGCTTGGCATTGGCGACGAAGTGCGCCTGCCCGACAACCTGCCCGCCGATCTCGTGAGCCGCCGCCCGGAGATCGTCGCAGCGCGCTGGCGCGTCGACGCGATGACGCACGACGTCAAGGAAGCGAAGGCCGAGTTCTATCCCGACATCAACCTGAGCGCCGCAATCGGACTCGACGCTTTCGGCTTCGGCCGCTTTCTGACGGCGGCGAGCCGGACGGCATCGGTCGGTCCGGCAATCCACCTGCCGATCTTCGACGCAGGCGAACTGCGTGCGCAACTGAAGGGCCGCTATGCCGATTTCGACTATGCCGTCGCGACCTACAACCAGGCGCTCGTGACCGCGTTGAGCGAAGTCGCCACGCAACTCGCCGACGTGCGTTCGACGGATGTGCAGCTTGTCGATGCGCAGACCGCGCAGGACGCCGCTAGCAAAGCCGCCGAACTCGCGCTTGTGCAATACAAGGCCGGTCTCACGAATCAACTGACCGTGTTGAACGCCGACGTCAACGCGCTTTCCGCCAATCAGAGCGTCACGAATTTGCGCATGAACCGCCTCGATCAACAGATTGCACTGGCTGCCGCACTGGGCGGCGGTTTCGTCGACACGTCGAACGCAAACTCCGGAGCAGCGCCGCGCGCCGATGCGTCCGCACCCAACACGCCTGTCGTCGCCGCGCGCTGAGCGGCTGCCTACCGAATCTGTCTGGAGACTTGAAATGAGTGAAATCGATGCAACGGAGCCCCGAGCGATGCAAGCGGCGGGCGCGAAACATGACGCGGCACAGACGAAAGCTTCTGTTGCAAACGAACCCAACACACGCAAGCGCCAGGTGCTGCTCGCGCTGTTCGGTGTGGCTATCGTCGTGTCGGCGGCGGCTTATGGCGCGTATTACACGACCTATGCGCGCTACCATGAGTCCACCGACGATGCATACGTCAGCGGCAACCTCGTGCAACTGACGCCGCAGGTGGCTGGCACCGTCGTCGCCGTGAATGCCGACGATACGCAGATCGTGAAGGCGGGCGACCCCGTCGTTACGCTCGACAACGCCGATGCGAAAGTCGCGCTCGGCAACGCCGAGGCGACGCTGGGGCAGACCGTGAGGCAGGTGAGCAGCCTCTACGTGAACAACGATTTCTACGCAGCGAACGTCACACAGAAACAGTCTGATCTGGCACGCGCGCAGGACGATCTGCGCCGCCGCCAGGCCGTCGCCGATACGGGCGCCGTGTCGGCAGAAGACATCGCGCACGCGCGCGATACCGTGACGGCCGCGCGGGCCGCGCTCGACGCCGCGCATCAACAAGCGGAAGCCAACCGGGCGTTGACCGACCGCACGACGATCGAACAGCACCCGAACGTGCAAGCCGCCGCGTCGAGAGTGCGTGATGCGTATCTTGCCTATGCGCGCAACACGTTGCCCGCGCCCGTCACAGGCTATGTCGCGAAGCGATCGGTGCAGGTCGGCCAGCGCGTGTCGCCGGGCACGCCGTTGATGGCGATCGTGCCGCTCGACGGCGTGTGGGTTGACGCGAACTACAAGGAAAACCAGTTGCGCAGCATGCGCATCGGTCAACCCGTCACGCTGACGGCCGATGTGTATGGCGGCAAGGTTAAGTATCACGGCCGCGTCGTCGGCTTTTCGGCGGGTACGGGCAGCGCGTTCGCGAGCTTGCCGGCGCAGAACGCGACGGGTAACTGGATCAAGATCGTCCAGCGCTTGCCCGCGCGCATCCAGCTCGATCAGAAGGAACTCGAAGCGCATCCGCTGCGAATTGGCCTGTCGATGAATGTCGATGTGGATACGCGCAACGACACGGGCCCGCAGCTCGGCGCGGCGATGAACACGTCGTATCGCACGGATGTGTTTGCCGAATACGGCGCGCAGGCAGATGCCGAGATCGGGAAGATCATCGCGCAGAACATTGTCCGTTTGCATGTTGCGTCCACGGGCAACGTCGTATCGTCGATGTCTTCCGCAAAGCGCGACGCAAGCGACAAGAGTGGCGCTAAACAGCGAGCAGGTTGAATTGCATCCCGGGGCGCGCAGCGCAGTCGCGTCCTGGTTCATTCAATAGTCTGACAGGCCGGATCAATGCGCCGGACCTGTCGAAAACTTCAGACTGGAAGCGAGATGAATTCCCCAATGCAACTTGCACCGCCTCCGTTGACAGGCGGAAAGCTGGTTCTCGCGACAATCGCCGTCGCGCTCGCGACGTTCATGAACGTGCTCGATTCATCCATTGCCAACGTTGCGATTCCAACCATCTCGGGCAACCTCGGCGTATCCGTCGACGAAGGCACCTGGGTGATCACGCTATTCTCGGCGGCCAATGCCGTCGCGATTCCGCTGACGGGCTGGCTCACGCAGCGCGTCGGCCAGATCAAGCTGTTCGTGGCTGCGATCGTGCTGTTCGTGTTCTCGTCGTGGCTGTGCGGCGTCGCGCCGAATCTGATCGTGCTACTCGCTGCGCGTGTACTGCAGGGCGCCGTCGCGGGCCCGCTGATTCCCCTTTCGCAGGCCATTCTGCTTAGCTCGTATCCGAAGGAAAAAAGCTCGACGGCGCTGTCGCTGTGGGCGATGACGGCGACGGTCGGGCCGATCGCAGGTCCTGCGCTGGGCGGCTGGATCACCGACAGCTACAGTTGGTCGTGGATCTTCTACATCAACATTCCAGTAGGCCTGTTTGCCGCAGCCGTGACGTGGATGATCTACCGCGACCGCGAGACGCCGGCGCACAAACTGCCCATCGACAAGGTTGGCCTGATGTCCCTCGTCGTGTGGGTCGCGTCACTGCAAATCATGCTCGACAAGGGCAAGGATCTCGACTGGTTCAGCTCGCCCGTGATCTGCATTCTTGCGGTCGTCGCGGCGATCAGCTTCCTGTTCTTCCTGATCTGGGAGTTCACGGAGAAGAACCCGATTGTCGATCTTCGCCTCTTCGCGGGACGCAATTTCCGCGGCGGCACGATCGCGATCTCGGTCGCTTACGCGGTGTTTTTCTCGAACCTCGTTATCTTGCCGCAGTGGATCCAGGGTTATCTCGGTTATCGTTCGGTGGATGCGGGTCTCGTGACCGCGCCGCTCGGGATTTTCGCCGTGCTGCTTGCACCCGTGATGGCGAAGATCATGCCGAAGTCCGATGCACGGGTACTCGCGACGCTGGCCTTCCTCGGCTTTGCAGGCGTGTTTTTCATGCGCTCGCACTACACGACGGGCGTCGACCCTTATACCCTGGTGTTGCCGACGCTGCTGCAAGGCATTCCGATGGCGCTCTTTTTTACGCCGCTTACCGCAATCGTCCTGTCTGGGCTGTCACCCGACAAGATTCCGGCGGCCGCCGGCCTGTCCAACTTCGTGCGCGTGTTCGCGGGCGGCGTGGGCACGTCGTTGATCTCGACGGGCTGGAACGACCGTACGATCCTGCATCATGCGCAACTCGCCGAACAGTCAAGCGTGAACAACCCTGACTATATGAGCGCCATCGCGAACCTCCACGCGACGCTCGGCGGCGGCATGGATCAGGCCGTGGCGTTTTTCGAACACTCGCTGAATGCGCAGGCTGCGATGCTCGCGCTGAACGATATTTTCTGGCTCTCGTCAATGATCTTCATTGTGATCATTCCGCTGGTCTGGCTCACCAAGCCCGGCAAGGGCGGCGGCGGGGCGGCGGGTGCTCACTGAGTAAGACCACTTCACATACGCGAGGATTTCAATGAAGCTACTTTGCCGCCTTTTGTCCGCCACAAGTCTGTCCATTCTTCTGGCTGCGTCGGCCGTTGCGCAGCCGCCGACCGACTTCAAGCTCTCGAGCCCCGACATTGCTCCTGGCGGCAAGATCGATAACAAATTCGTGCTCAACGCGTTCGGTTGTACTGGTGGAAACGTGTCGCCCGCACTTGTCTGGAAAAATGCGCCGGCTGGGACGCGGTCGTTCGCACTGCAGGTATACGATCCGGATGCACCGAGCGGTAGCGGTTGGTGGCACTGGACGGTCTACAACATTCCCGCAGCCGTTACACAACTGCCGCGAGGTGCCGGCAACGATCCATCCCGTTTGCCCGTCGGCGCCAATCCCGGTATGAACGACTTCCAGGACACAGGCGCGGTTGGAAGCAACGGTAACTATGGTGGCCCCTGTCCGCCGGTGGGCGACAAGCCCCACCGGTATATCTTTACGCTGTATGCGTTGTCGGTCGACGACTTCTACGCCGCAGCGGGCATTCCGAAGACGGGTACCGCCGCCCTGCATGGCTTTGCACTGGACAAGGCGTTGGGCGACAAGGTACTCGGCAAGGCGTCTTTTGCTGCCTACTACGGCCGGTAACGTACGACCGTGCCCCGTTGCGGTGACGGCGGAGCGCCTCTCGCGGGCGCGTCATGCGCAGTCGGAAAGGAGAGTTTCAGTCGTTCATGTCGGTTCGCTCATCGCAGCGGACCGCCTGACTGCGACAGAGCCGATTTTGCTCATGTTCAGGTTTCCTCAAGGCGTCAAGCGCGTCGCGTTATGAGTTGCTGTCATCGTCCGACGGCGCAAGCGCGACGACGTTCTCAATTCCGTGTCGTGCCATCTTGGTGTAAGGACAAAAGCGTTCCGTGTTGCGCACCAGTTCCTCGGCGACCGCGCGCTCGATACCTGGCAAACGGACGCGGGTGTGCGCCGTCAACTTGAACAAACCATCGATCGGGTCGCGGCCGAAGTCGACCGTGACGCCCACGGAGGCGCCGGGAATCGGAATGCCCGACCGCGCTGCAAGCAGACTCAGCGCGCCATGAAAGCAGGCCGCGTAGCCCGCCGCGAATAGCTGCTCCGGATTCGTGCCGCCGCCAGGGCCGCCCAGTGCCTCCGGTATTCGCAGGTCGACTGCGAGCTGTCCGTCATCGGAACGGGCAATGCCCGACGCGCGTCCGTGTCCTGCGTCGCCGCCTGTTACGGTGACGGTGGTTGAATACAGCGTTTGCGCATCTTGCCCGTAATACTTCTCGAGCAATGTCAGCGGCGGTGGACGCAATGTTGTCATGGCGCGCCTCGTATGTGCTTGACAGTGTTTTACCGGACTGGCCGCGATTCGCGTGCCGTCTGTACAGGAAGCATCTTAGGCGTGCGCTACGTCATGTGGTAGGGCCGCCGAGGGACCCGCTGTGTTGCATCAGAAACATCAGTCAACGCAGCGTCGTTCGGAGCGTCATCATTCGACCACCGATAACGTCGTCATCGTCGTCAGACACTGCAGATCGAGTGCTCTGGTCTGCTCGGTCATGTAGTCGATGAACACACGGATCCGGGCCGGAAGATGCTTGCGGCTCAGATAGCAGAGGTAGTGGCCGCCGTCTTCGGGTGCATGCTGCACGAGGCAAGGGAGGAGTTTCCCGTTGCCGATCAGATCGCAAACCTGATAGGCCGGCAACTGCGCGATGCCCAGCCCATCGAGCACCGCCTGCAAGATCAGATCCGCGTCGTTGAACGTGTGTAGCGCGGCAGGCTGGTGCCGCTGTGCGAGACCGTCGACCTTGAATTCCCACGCCCTGACGCGGCCGGACGCCGACCGGAAGTTGATGCAGCGATGATTCGCCAGTTCACCGACATGGCGTGGCAAGCCGTGAATCCGCGCATAAGCGGGCGATGCACAGACGATCATCTGCATCGGAATCAACTGCCGCGCTACGATTCCGCTGTCCTCCATGCGTCCATCGCGAAACGACACGTCGACGCGATCGGCAGTGAAGTCGGCGTCGGCGGGGCGATCGTTCAGCAACAGTTCCAGGGCTATCTCGGGATATTGCGTGTGAAAGCCTCGCAGCAGCGGCGCGACAATCTTGCGGCCGAAGCCAGGCGTCGAGCCGATGAGCAGATGGCCGCGCGGCGGCCCGTTGCGCAGCTCCCGCATGTCTTCCAGCGCCTGGGCGATGCGCTCCATACCCGGCTGACAGTTCTCATAGAAGAGTTCGCCCTCGCGCGTCAGCGACGTACTGCGAGTCGTGCGCAGGAAGAGACGCGTGTCGAGCTGGGCCTCGAGTTTCTGCACGTTGCGGCTAACCGAGGAGCGACCGATGCCGAGGCGATCGCCCGCGCGGGCAAAGCTGCCTTCGCTGGCAACGGCCAGAAAGGAAACGACGCCAGCGTAACTGGTCGCAAATCTGCTTGCAAACGGATCGTCGGCGCTGGCGGCGGGGGAGCGTGATGGGAAAGCTGAGATGGGAGCGCGGTTCGGGGAGTCCATGCTAGGCCAGACGTATCAGCACTGTTATTTGTGACATCGTGCGCCGTTTTTTTTTGCGATGGATGTGTGGGCGTGCTCACGGCGTTAGTTCCCCGGTACGAGGATTGGCCGAAGTTCTCGATTGGTCAATGGGCCGGAGATGGCTGGAAGCGGTCGCCCGTGGATTCTTGTGGCGTCGAAGCGTCGGATTAGACTCCGGTACAGGTCAGGGCGCCTCTCGTGGGCCGCCCTGGCGCTTTGTAGACACGACTGTAATTAATGCGCGAAAAGTTTTCTCTCTTCTCCACTGATTGCAGCGTCGTTCATCGCTACTATCGGCTCGACGTCGAAGCCCGCCACACGCCACGCATCGATACCGCCAGTAAGCGGCAATGCAAGCTTGACGCCGGCCAGTCGCAACCGCTTGGCCATCCACGCCGCAGAGACTTCGTTTGGACATGAACAATAGATGACGAGCGTCCGGTTCGCCCCATAGCGTTCCACGATCTGCGGCAGTTTCCGTTCATCGGCAAATACGGCGCCTGGAATGACAAACGGATCGAGCATTCTCCGCTCGGCGGAGCGGATATCGAACAGGATTGGCCGCGGGTTGTTCGCGAGCAATGCATGCAATTCGCCCACACTGATCCGCGCCTTCTCGAGCGCTTTTGCCAGCATGATTCTCCGGCAGTATCGATACAACACGTAAAGCACCAGTGCGATGCCGATCACGATCAACGCCTGCCAGCCAAGATGAGAGATAAGCACGAAAACCACGTCGATCTGCGACGCGAATAGTGTACCGATAGCCAGCCCAACCGATGCCCACAGCGCAACGCCCGCGCAATCATGCAAGACAAAGGAGCGCAACCTGACGGCCATTGCGCCGCACAGGGGCACGGCAACGAGCGACAAGCCAGGTACGAAGCGCGCAACGACCAGCACGCGGACTCCCCAGCGCCCAAAGAAGCGCTCCGTCTTCCTGACGCACGTCTCGCGCGAAAGCGACAGTTTGCAAACGGTATGGAGCGTGCGTTCGCCGTATCGCTTGCCACCCTGAAACCAGATCAGGTCGCCCAGCACACCGCCAATCACAGCGGAGCCTAGCATTGTCGCTAAATGCAACAACGTCGATGACGCAACGTGTATGGCGAGCGCGGTGCCTGCTCCAACGGTGATCAATGTCGGTAAGACAGGCAACGGCAGGCCAAGCGAAGAACCAAGCACATTCAGGAACACGACTAACATTCCGTACCGCGCGATCAATTCATGGGACAACATGGTGCTCTCCTTGTGGCCTGCACGTACCCGTCTTGAGGATCGTTCATCGCTCCGCCTGAACCGGGCTGCCTAACGCTCGCCCCATAGTGACCGGCATATTGACGGTGCAGGAACGAAGAACGCCATCGCCCGACCACAACTCGCTGCAACGCCAGTACATAAACAATGCGGCGATCTGCATGTCACTGAAGTAGCCTTGCAAGCTCGGCCACACTGCGTCATGAACAGACTGCCGGGCCATGGCCGCAAGATGTTCGGCCCAGGAAAGTACAGCTTTCTCACACGGAGAAAACACACCGGCGCAGCGCCATGCGCCGATGTTCTCGGCTTTCGCCGCTGGCACCCCTGCCTTACGGGCACGGCAAAGATGGTGTTGAACGCACAACAAACAGCCATTGATTTGTGAGGCGCGCAGATCGAGAAGCGCGATCAGGCTTTCGTCAAGCGTGTTGGTCGCATCAAAACACGGGGTATTTGGCGACGCCGCCGCGCCCTGCATCAGACGGCTGAAGCCCTGATACGACTCCCAGGATGCATACGCCCCGATGCCGCGCTCGCCACATGACCGGACCGTCTTCGTTCTGGTTTGCCATGAAGTCGCGTCATGGCGCAATCGAGGCAGGGATGTCTGGTTCATTTTTGCCTGATCAGCGGAAATAGAGCTACCGAGGGAGGGAGTCGATACGCGCTACTTTGCGCCAGACAGTTCTTCCTCCAGCGAGCGTTTCAATGGCGGCAAAGCGTCCTTGCCCAGCCCGGCGATTTCGTTGACCTCCTGTCGATAGCGGTGCACGTCCCGCGTGACGAAGCCGATTTCGCGGCTCGGGATATCGAACCACTCGGGGTGTCCGAACGAACGGCGAATATCCTCGAGGCCGCTCGCCCAATGCTCGCGCATCGTATCCTTGCTGAATTCATAGTCCTTGTAGTGCCCCTCGAACGATTTGTTCTTGTAGATCAGGTGCACGACATTCACCGCACTGCCGTCCGCTGTTTTCTGCGCCTCCCGCAACAACGGGTGCGCAAGCCGCAATTTTTCGGGAATGTGTTCGAGCAGCGCCTTGATCATCTGCGCGTGTTTCTGGTTCTGCGACATGAACGCGGTGATCGCTCGCGTACGGCTTGAATATTGAATGTCCTTGGTGCGCTCGCTGACGTCGAGGAAGTCGCCTGGCAGCTTGCCTCGCGAGCTCCACAGATCGATCTGGAAAACGAGTGTGTCCTTATGCTGGCTTTCCTTGATGATCTCGGTAAGTGGCGTGTTGGAAACCAGCCCGCCGTCCCAGTAGAACTCTCCATTAATCTCGACGGCTGGAAAGCCCGGTGGCAGCGCGCCGGATGCGATGAAATGCTCCGGTGCCAGACGCATTGTCGAATTGTCGAAGTAGACGAGATTGCCTGTTCGCACGTTGACCGCCCCAACGGATACGCGAATATTCCCGTCATTGATGCGATCAAAGTTTGCGTACCGCAAAAGCGTTTCACGCAACGCCGACGTGTCGTAATAGCTGACCTGGTCTGGACGTTTCCTGCCGAGCCCTGCAAGAGGCATAGGCGTGCGCGGGGAGAAGAACCCGTCCTGACCTTCCATCAGCGTGCGCGTCGCGGCCCATGCGCTCGACCACCTGCGCCCCATATTTTCAAACCCCGGCCATGCTGGAATGCGCGCACCGATATGTGAGAAGAAATCTGCCGGCTGACTGATCGTGTTCCAGAAGCCGCGAAGCGCTTCCACCCGGTCCGCAGGCGCATTGCCGGCGATGATCGCCGTATTCAGCGCACCAATGGATACTCCGGATATTCGCGTCGGTTCCACGCCGACTTCGGCCATACCTTCATACACGCCGGCCTGATATGAGCCCAGGGCGCCGCCACCCTGCAGCACGAGTCCGATTTCGTCATATGCGGGGAGCTTGATGCGATGGGGCTGCTGCAGCTTGTTGCGCTGGCTCGGATACATGGTTGTCTCCTTACTGCATGAACCAGCCGTGGCTGACCACAATCGATTGTCCGGTGAGCGCGCTCGACTCGAAGCCGGCGAGGAATGCAACCGTGTTCGCGACATCGGCTAGCGACGTGAATTCGCCGTCGACCGTCTCCTTCAACATTACGTCCTTCACAACCTGCTGCTCGGAGATTCCCAAGGCCTTCGCCTGCTCGGGGATCTGCTTGTCGACCAGCGGGGTTCTGACGAAGCCCGGACACACGACATTGGCGCGCACGCCACGCGGTCCGCCTTCTTTCGCGACAACCCGAGCGAGACCGAGCAGCCCGTGCTTCGCGGTCACATACGCCGATTTGAGCTGCGACGCCTCGTGCGAGTGCACCGAGCCCATGTAGATCACAGCGCCACCTTTGTTCGACGCGTACATATGCCTGATGGCAGCCTTGGTCGTCAGGAACGCGCCATCGAGGTGAATGGCCAGCATCTTCTTCCAGTCGGAAAATGCGTAGTCCTCGATCCGGTTGACGATCTGGATGCCTGCATTCGATACGAGCACGTCGATGCCGCCCAGCCGGCTCAACGTTTCGGCGACACCCGCATTGACCGCTTCTTCGCTGGTTACGTCCATTGCAACAGCGATTGCTTTACCGCCGTTAGCAACGATACCTTCAGCGACCTTTTGAGCGTTCGCGAGATTCAGATCCGCGATCACGACCGTCGCGCCGTCTGACGCGAGCTTACGTGCACACTGCTCGCCGATACCGCTTGCTGCACCCGTAACGAGCGCGACCTTATCATTCAATGCCATACGTCCTCCGAGAGCTTACTGGTTGACTGCGAGTTTCAACGACTCGGCAGGGGCGAGATAGTCATAGACCACTTCGCCGACGTCGAGCGTGAGATTTGCAATGATGTGACGTGCGCCGATCACCTTGCGAACCGGCAGATCGGCAACCGATGCGAGCGCGTGCGGATGCAGCTCGAGCGCTGCAGGACCCTCCCACGCGCCGATCACATCGACGTCACGCAGGAAGAAGCGCACCAGTTCGCAAATGCGTACCGAGCCATCGACGTGCGGAATGACCTTGAGCAGATAGTTGGGCGTGTCCGCGAGCTTGCGGCGCTCGGCCGCCGTCTCGAGCGCGCGATACTTGTAGCCCATCGTTCCGGTGGCGATGCGCTGCGTTCCGTAGTCGAGCGTGCCGAGCAGCGTGTCCTTGCCATCGACGCAGAGCTTCGGTGAAGCCAGCTTCTTGGGAAAGCCCCAGATTTCGCGTCCGCCTGCGATCGGGCCTTCGTCGTCCAGATACATCGCGTGGGTGAAGTTGGCGCGATTGCCGTCCTCATCCAGCACCGAGATCACCTGGCCGCTTTCCGTGTAGTCGCCGAACCCCGACGAATCGGGCATGCGGATGAATTCGTAGTGAACGATTGCGTTGTCGACCGTCAGCGGTTCCGGAACGACGGCCTTAAGAGCATCAATGTCCGTTTCGTATGAAATGATGAAGTACTCCCGATTGACGAAGCGGAAGGGCGGACGCGGATACGCCGGATTGTGTACGGGCATCGCAAATGCGTTGTTGCGGATATCTTCTTCTGTCACGGATCGTTCCTCGGTTGGTGAGGTGCTGCGTAACACGCATCGCAACAGCTTTTGCTGCCGCGGCCAATGACGTGGGCGCGCAAGGCAGTGAAGACTTGCTGTGCGCGTTTGCACGTTTCTTTTACAGTGTTGTGTTTCACGGCTTGCATCAGGCAGCGTGTGTCGTTACCGTCAGGACAAAGCGTAAGCGTGGTCGTCTTGCGGCAGTAGCTCTGCAAAGGAGCTCACCGTGTTGTCTCTGCGACAACAATCAACGGCAGGAGGGCAGGTACACAGCGTGTGGCGCTTGGTGGTATTTCTGGTGGTATGTTTTTCCGCGTAGAGCCGCAGATGCCTGTTGGTGAAGGATGACGCGGCAGTATTCGAGTCCGGTCCCCGGTACCAAGTTGTATTCCAGCCGATTCCCGGAAATTCCGTCAACCCTTGATGCAGCAATGCTTCGAGGGTTTTTGTTCCGGCATATCTCGCAGGGGCGAACATGCGGAATTCAGTTGGTTGCGTCGATCACCAGGGTCGACCGATGCAGGTGTCGCGGCAACGTATCTGGCCGTCGCTTTAACGCATGCGCGTGTTATCTGATATATGCACAATGGCAGCCACGATCAAGTGTCCCGCATGGACGACTTGAATGCGTACCGCCGTCGTGAGAGGGCGATACGTTCAATCTGAATCGAGGACCCCGACATGCATGAGTCAATTCCTGCGCAGGTGGCGTTTGAAAGCCTGGCATCGACGATTCCAGACATCGACTTCACGGATTGCACCGCCACGGCGCTAGTCGTGGTCGACGTTCAGTACAGCGACGCCGCAGCCGACCGTGGCTGGGTCAAGGCATGCGAAGCGATAGAACCCGGTTCGATGCATTACTACCTCGAAAGGCTTGAGCGCACGACCATTCCTGCAATTCGCACGTTGCTCGATGCCTTTCGTCGAATGGGAAGACCGGTCATTCACCTTGCAATTGGGTCGGCGTATCGAGATATGCGTGATTGCCCGATACGGTTTCGCGAATGGTCGGGCATGCTGGAAAGGGCCAGTGGCATCGAGGACTTATGGTGGACGGGAAATCCGGACTATGCGTTCCGCGAGGAGGTCGCTCCTCTGGATGGAGAGACTGTGATTCGCAAGACCACGCAAGGTGCGTTTAACGGTAGTGAAATTCAGAACGTCCTGGATCGTATGGGGATCAAAAATCTGGTATTCACTGGGGTGGTGACGAGTTGCTGCGTCGAGACGACAGCACGGGATGCTGCTGACCGGGGTTTCGGCTGCGCGCTGGTTTCAGACGCGTGCGCCGATTGCGATCCGGCCATGCATGATGCTGCGCTGTCTAACTTCGGGCTTTACTTCGGCAAGATTGTGCCCACTGCGGATGACCTCGTCAGGACGTTGGCCGAGAAGGGACGCATGTAGCTGATAACCGTGTCCGCAAATGCGGCACCCAGGGCGAACAACTTGGCCACCATTTTTCTTCACCGCCGCTGTCGCAAGAAAGATTTCAGTAGACTGCGGGCATACCTGCCGGGCGGTGTTTGAAGCGTCTGTGGACCCAGTAGTACTGGTCGGGAAGGCGCAGGATTTGCCTCTCAAGAAACGCGTTCATCGTGCATGCGTCAAGCGCTTCGCTGTCCGTGGGAAAGTTTTCGAGCGAATCGAAGATCGTCAGCTTATAGCCGCGAAATGCGGGCAATACCTCGGTCACAAAGGGCACGACGCGTGCACCGCCCAACCTGGCGAGGCGTGACACGGACGTGAGCGTGCAGGCCGGCACACCGAAGAGCGGCGCGAACACCGAACCCGTTGTTCCGTGGTCCATGTCCGCCGCCAGCATCACGGGAACGCCTGAGCGCAGCAGCCGGACAACTTGTTTCGCACTTGCGCTGCGTTCAATCATATCTGCTCCGAACCGTCCCCGTTGACGCCGTGCGAGCTCGCAGACACGCGTGTTCGACATGCGCGTGTACAGCGCGGCGCCAAGCGCGTTGCCGGCTCGTGCAACTAGCGCGTGCGGCAGAACCGACAGTAGCCGCAGCAAACCGAGCAGCAGCCAATAACCGAGACTTTTCATGCTTACACCTGTTGTCAGTGGATACATTGATGACCACGCAGTTCGAGGTGCAACTGGACCAGCCACGCAAACGGGCAGTCATCGGCAATCGATGCTACGAGATCGTGCTTCCCGATCAGTTGAACCTTATGCGCGAGCCTCGCTGCGTCGAACGCTTGCCGCGCACGCCAGCGCAGCGCCAGCATGATCACGGCGCCGAGCAGAAAAATGCTGCCCTGGTAAGGCAATGTAGGCGTGCCGTCGTCGAGCAGGCCGAGCAGCGATGCGAGACTGACGCACGGGACGATCGCGATAACTGTCGAAACCGAAAAGAGCACGAGGTTGGCGCGCAGTGCGGTCACAGTACTGGCTTTCATGGACACGCTCCCACAGTCGGATGAAGTCGGCCTTCATACTGGACGCGCATGGCTTACCAGACACTTAACGGTGAGCTGCGCAGACTGTCATGCTTCGGCCATGCCGCTATTGAGGTGAGGGATCTGGGTAGTCCGGCAACTTGTCGGCGTCGGCGGATCTCGTCGAGAGCATGTGGCGCCTCTGCAGGTAGAGGTCGCGAGTGAACGAATAGGGATCGATCGCGGCCTGTGAAAGCAGGTCCGAGGCGCTTAGAAGATCGGCGCGTTTGCTGACAATACGAGTGCCGGTCACCGACACCTGAACGGCAACTGGTGCGGCCGCGAACGGGTTGAGCAGAACGCCTGCCGCGACGTCGCTGACATCCCGCACGCTGCTCGGGCCGAACAACGGCATCACCAGATATGGGCCAATCGGTACGCCATAGTGCGCAAGCGTCAGGCCGAAATCCTGATGGTGCTTGGGCAAGCCCGCAGGCGTCGCCCAGTCGATCAGGCCGCCAATCCCCAAGGTGGAGTTGAACGCAAAGCGCACTACATCCTCGCTCGCGTCTGTCGCTTTCAGTTGCAGCAGGTCATTGGCAAAGTTGCCGATATCGCCGAGATTGGAAAAGAAATTCCGGACTGCCGTCTGTACTGGCGTCGGCGTCACCTTCTGGTAGGCGGTTGCTACTGGTTTGACCGCGTATCTGTCGACCTTGTCGTTGAACGAGTAGATGGTTCGGTTCATCGGTTCAAGCGGGTCGCCTGCGGTGCGCCCGGGCCCCGTAGCGCATCCCGATGAAAGAAGCACCGTGACGGCGAGCGCCAGAGTATTCAGATCGCGCCTTTTCATCGGGGGACTCCCGGTACAAAAATGACAAAGAGGTACTAGCCATGCAGCGCTTCGGCCGTGGCGAAGGACAGTCGATGCGATAGTGCGACGGGAACACTTACCGGCCACTTACTGGCCGCCTGGCGATTACATTGCGGTCCCTTACCGCTAGCACCGCACGAATCGTTCCGATCGAAGCAGACGGCTTCCGGATCAGTGAGTCTTGACGCCGGGCGCACGCACTGTGCACGCGACACTACTCGGTCGGTTTGTACAACAGGATTTCACATCCGGGCGTCGTGTCCTTGAAACGGATCGACATGCCGTGCATGCCCGCTACCGCCAGCACAAGGCTCAGGCCGAGCCCGCTGCCGGGCGTGTGGCGGCTCGCTTCACCGCGATAAAAGCGCCGTAGCACCGCTTGCTGTTCGGCGGGCGCGATACCTGGCCCGTCGTCCGAAACGGTGATGCCTGCGCCGGTCTTGTCGCGGAACACCGTGATCCGCACATGGCCGCCGTGCGGTGCGAACTTGATGGCGTTTTCCACCAGATTCGCTAGTGCCTCGAATAGCAGATTCGGATCGCCCTGGATCTCAAGCGGCCCCGATACCGTTCGCTGCAATTCGAAGGCGATTTGCTTGTCTTCGGCAGTCGGATCGTAGAATTCGAAGACGTCGTCGGCGACGGCAGCCAGATCGACCGTTGCGAAACCTGCACGGCGCACGCCGCTTTCGATTTCCGAAATGCGCAGCAGCGCGTTGAAGGTGCGCAGCAGCCCGCTGGTCTCGATGATGGTTTCATCGATCGCCGCGCGATACTCCGCATCGGTTTTGGCGCGCCGCTGCGCACGTTCGAGTCCGCCGAGCATCCGGGTGAGCGGTGTGCGCAGATCGTGCGCGATCGCATCGCACACACCCTTGACTTCGTTCATGAGCCGTTCGATTTCGTCGAGCATGCCGTTCACGACGCCTACCAACCGATCCACGTCGTCCCGTTTCGAAGACATCGGCAAACGCCTGCTGAGATTGCCGGCGACGATTTCTTCGATCGAGGCGGTCACCGCGTCGAGCCGCCGCATGGCCGAAATGCCGATCAGACCCGCTCCGACCAGGCCGATCACGAGTGTGATCATGGCGGTGGAAAGCAGCGCGTGCAGCAGTTCTTCGTCGAAGTGGTCGAGTTCGCGGGTGTTCTGGCATTGCAATGCGATGCGGCTATCCGGCACGCGCGCGGCAATGCATCGGCCGGGCGGGTGGCCGGGCAGCTTCGCGAGCCGCATGGAAAACGGCTGGTCGAACACGGGGATAGCCGGTTCATCGCCCGCGTAGCCGCCGGCAAGATGTTTTCCTGCAGCGTCGAACAGACCGAACGGGCGCTGGTGGCGCGGATCGAACTGGTTTTGATGTTCGAATCGCGCGACCAGTTCATCCGGCTCTTCGCGTGTCAACTGTGCGTGCTCGCGCATCAGCCAGTCGTCGATACGTTCCTGTTCGAAGCCGGTGATCTCGCGGTACAGGTAGCCGAACAACAGTATCGCGATCACGCCGAACAGCATCAGGAACAGCGTGGCGAGGCGAAAGCCGGTGGTGCGGTGCAGGTCAGTCAGGCGCATGGAGCATGTACCCCGAACCGCGCACAGTATCGATCATCGGAGCCGTCCCGTCCGGGTCGAGCTTCTTTCTCAGGCGGCTGATATGCACGTCGATCACATTGGTCCGCTCGTCGAGCCGGTAATCCCACACCGCCTCGAACAGCATGGTGCGGCTCACCACCTGGCCCTCATGCTGCATCAGGTATTCGAGCAGCCGGTATTCGCGCGGCAAGAGCGACACCGGACGGCCGGCGCAGCTCACTTCGCGCTTGAGCGGGTCGAGACGCAATGGGCCGACCTGATATTCCTGCACACCGGGTGCCGCTTCGCGCCGGCGCATCAGCGCGTCGAGCCGTGCGGTCAGCTCGATGAATTCGAACGGCTTGGTCAGATAGTCGTCGCCGCCGGCGCGCAAGCCGCGCACGCGTTCGTCGACCGCGGACAGGGCGCTCAGAATCAATACCGGCGTGACCACGCCGGCGCTGCGCAACGCCGCCAGCATGCCGAGCCCTTCGAGGCCACCCGGCAACATGCGATCGAGCACGATGGCGTCATAACTGTTGGCGACCGCGAGCATCAAACCGTCACGGCCCGTGCTCGCGGCCTGCACCTTGCAGCCGTGATCGGTGAGCGCTTCAACGATCTCCGCGAGGGTTTGCTCGTCGTCCTCGACGACCAATACATTCGACATGCCTTTTTCCAGAAGTGAGCGCGTGTCGAGCCTGCGCGAACCGCGCCGTTTACACTACGCTCGTACCTGCGATGTCCGCAGTATGCCGCGTGAAGCCGCACAGGCGTTTCGCGCCAACATGAAAAAATTTTAATGTAAGTCCTCATTGCCTTGATTAGCGCATGCGAGTCCTTCTGATCGAAGACGATACGCGCGCCAGCCATTTTCTGGCGCGCGGGTTGAGCGAGAGCGGTCTCATTGTCGACGCGGTGGCCGACGGTGCGACCGGGCTCGCGTACGCGCGCGAGGGCATCTACGACGTGATTGTGACTGATCGGCTTTTGCCGGCGCTCGATGGCATCGCCCTCGTGCAGCAATTGCGGGCAGGCGGCGATACCACGCCGGTGCTGATGCTATCCGCGGTCGGCGGGCTGAACGAGCGCGTGGAGGGCATCCGCGCCGGTTGCGACGACTATCTTGTGAAGCCGTATGCCTTCGTCGAAGTGCTGGCGAGAATCGAGGCGCTTGCACGGCGCGCGGATCGCAGCAGGATGAGCGAGAGGCTCGAATGCGCGGATCTGATGCTCGACACGCGGGCGCGAACCGCGACGCGCGGCGGCCGCGATCTACGCCTGCAGCACCGCGAATTCCTGTTGCTCGAATGTCTGGCGCGACGCGAAGGGCAGGTCGTCACGCGCAGCATGCTGCTCGAGGCAGCGTGGAATTACGATTTCGAACCGCGCGGCAATATCATTGATATGCACATGCATCGCTTGCGGGCGAAGGTGGATCGCGATTTTCCGGTGGCGCTGATTCATACCGTGGTGGGTGCGGGTTATGTGCTGAACCCGGCACCTTAGCAGGTGCTTTGCGGCGACATGGATACGCGCTCCGACGGCGTGTTGCGGCGCATTAAATTTTTTTCATTATTGGGCGAAAGCGCCGACAGGACCCGCTGACTACTCTAGCGACATTGCCATGTTGCGGGAGTGTTCTCCAATGTCAGGGCTGTCCCGTCCGGCGCCGTTTTCGCGCGTCGTCAGTCCTCGTGCGCCTCGTCGGGCCCTGCGTGCTGCCGCATGCGCACTCGGCGTCGCGGTTCTGGCCGGGTGCTCGCTCGTGCCGGCCTATCAGCGGCCGGTTGCGCCGCTCGCGCAGCGCTTCGACGGCGCGGCGAATGCTTCGCTCGCCGATACCGTTCCTGTAAAGAGCGGCTGGTGGCGCGAATATCACGACCCCGCGCTCGATGCGCTGGTCGATCGCAGTCTGCAAAACAACTTCACGCTGGCGTCCGCCATCGCGAGCGTAGAGCAGGCGCGCGGCAACGCCGAGAAAGCCGGCGCGCCGCAGTATCCGTCGCTCTCGGTCGGCGCCACCTTCGACCGCGCTCACCAGGGGCGTGGCTCGACCACCAAGACCCAGAGCCTGTTTGCCGAAGCCAGTTACGAAGTCGACTTCTGGGGCTTCAACGCCGCCAACGCCAGCGCGGCGGACCTGCTCGCGCGCGCGTCCGAGTTCGATCGCGATACGGTGGCGTTGACGCTGACCGCGTCGGTGGCGGACACGTATTTCCAGGTGCAGAGCCTGCGCCGCCGTTTGGCGATCGCACGGTCCATTTCCGACGATGCCGCGCACATTCTGCAATTGTTGCTCGCGCAACAGGAGGCGGGCGTCGCGACCGAGCTGCAGGTCCAGCAGCAGCGCAATGCGCTCGCCACCTTCCAGGCGGCGGTGCCGGCGCTGCAACAGCAACTGGACACTAACATCCATGCGCTCGCCGTGCTGGTGGGCACCGCGCCTGAGCAGTTTACGGTCACCGACACCGCGCTCGCCGGTATCACCATTCCCCAGCCGCGTCCGAATCTGCCGGCCAGCCTGCTGGAAACGCGCCCCGATATCCGCTCGAAAGAAGCACAGTTGCAGTCGGCCAATGAGAGCGTCGGCGCGGCGCGCGCGGCCTTTCTGCCGAACATCGTGCTGACCGCCGACGGCGGGCTCAGCAGCAAGTCCCTTTCGCATTTTCTGTCGAGTCCGTTTGCGAGCCTCGCCACGTCGCTGGCCGCGCCGCTGTTCGACGGCGGCGCGCTGCACGGTCAGTTGCACGCAACCCAGGCCGCCGAAGCCAAGGGCGTCGCCGATTACCGGCAGGCCGTGGTGACTGCGCTGCAGGACGTCGAGGATTCGCTCTCGGCGGCGCAACAGCAGCAGCTCGCGGAAACCGCCGACCAGACCGCCGCTGACGCTGCCCGCAAAGCCGCCACACTCGCGCAAGCCCAATACGAGCTCGGCACCGTCGACTTTCTGACCGTACTCGACGCCCAACGCACGCTCTATCAAGCCGAAGACACACTGGTGCAGGCGCGGCTCGCGCGCCTGCAAGCGTCGGTGAGCCTGTTTCGCGCGTTCGGCGGCGGCTTCGGCGTGACCGATAGCAGCGCCGCTTCCACTTCTACGCCTTCCCGCTCATGAAACCTGCCGACCTTCCGAACCACGAGGCGCCCCGGGCGCGCCGTCGCGCGCCGCTCGTGGTGGCGTTCGTTGTCCTTGTCGCGATCCTTGTCGCGTGGTTATGGCCGAGGCATCCGGCCGTGAAGCCGGCGGCTGCGGTGCCGGTCAACGCCGGCCATCCGGTGAACAGCGATTTTCCGATTCGCGTGGCCGCAGTGGGTACGGTCCTCGCACTCAATACTGTGGACGTCAAAGTGCGTGTGGACGGCCAGTTGCAGCGCGTGGCTTTCACTGAAGGGCAGGATGTGAAGGCAGGGCAGTTGCTCGCGCAACTCGACCAGGGACCGCTCACCGCGCAATTGCATCAGGCGGAAGCGGCGCAACGCAAGGACCAGGCCTCGCTTGATAACGCGAGGCTCGATCTCGCGCGTTACTCGAAGCTCGTCGGCATTGGCGCGGCGACCACCCAGGCCGTGGACACCGCGAAGGCGCAAGTCGAAGCGCTCGCCGCCACGGTCGCTGCAGATGCAGCGCTGGTGCAGAGCGATCGCCTGCAACTGAGCTTCACCATGCTCTTCGCGCCGTTCACAGGCCGTGTGGGCGCGCGCGAAGCCGACATCGGCGCGATCGTGCATCCCACCGACACGACCGGTATCGTCACCGTCACGCAAATGGAGCCGATTACCGTGCTGTTCTCCGTGCCGCAAGACGTGCTCCCCGACTTGCTCGCCAATCAGGCGGCCGCGCCGTTGGCGGTGAACGTCACCACGCGTTCCGGCAGCACCGCGCTCGCCGACGGCACGCTCGTGTTCATCGATAGTACGGTCGACCCCACCACCGGTCAGGTCAAACTCAAGGCCTCCTTCACCAACAGGGATCGCAAGCTGTGGCCGGGCGAGCTGGTGAATGCGCGCGTGCTGTTGCGTACCGATACGCGGCGGGTCGCCGTGCCGAGCCGCGCGGTGGTGAACACGCAGAACGGCACGCAGTTATACGTGATCAACGCGAATGGCACGGCGCAGATGCGTCCGGTGAAAATCGGCGTGACGGTCAACGGAATGACGGAAATTCGCAGCGGTGTCGCGCCCGCGGATCTCGTTGTATTCGATGGACAAAGCCGCTTGAACCCAGGCGTGCATGTGGCGGCCACCACGGTGCCGACAGTAGCCCAGGCACCGGCCAACGCAAACTCCGCGGGCAGTCAGGCTAACCAGGACAATCCGTCATGAGCCTGATGGAACTGTTCATCAAACGGCGCATTGCGACCAGTTTTCTTGCTATCGCGGTGCTGCTGGCGGGCGCGGTGGCGTATTTCCTGCTGCCGGTCGCGCCCTTGCCACAAGTCGACTTTCCGACCATTCAGGTCGTGGCGAAGTTGCCGGGCGCGAGTGCGGAGACCATGGCGACTTCGGTCGCGACGCCACTCGAACGACAACTCTCGCTGATCGCGGGTATCACGCAGATGACGTCGTCAAGCTCGCTCGGCACCACCAACATCGCGGTGCAATTCGACTTGTCGCGCGATATCAACGGCGCGGCGCAGGACGTGCAGACGGCGATCAACGCGGCCGGCGGCACCTTGCCGAAGAATCTGCCGAACCCGCCGACCTATGAAAAGGTCAACCCGGCCGACTTCACCTTGCTGTCACTCGCGCTGACCTCGCCATCGCTCACGCTCACGCAACTCGACAGCTACGCCGAAGACTATCTGGCGCAGCAGATCTCGCAGATGCCCGGCGTCGGCCTGGTCGATTTTCACGGCCAGCAGCGGCCTGCCGTACGCATCCAGCTCGATCCCGACAAGCTCACCGCGCGCGGCCTCACGCTGGAAGATGTGCGCTCGATCGTCGGCGTGCAGACGGTGAATGCACCCAAGGGCAGCCTGAACGGCCCGGATCGCTCGGTGATTTTCAACGCCACCGACCAGATCACGACCGCCTCCGAGTATCGCGATCTTGTGATCGCGTACAAGAACGGCGCGCCGATTCGCGTATCGGATCTCGGCACCGTTCTGAACGCCGCCGAAGACAACCAGCAGGCCGCGTGGCTTCAGCACGAACGCGCGATCATCCTCGATATTCACAAGCAGCCTGGCTACAACGTCGTGCAGACGATTGCCAACATCAAGGCGAAGCTGCCTGCGCTGGAAGCGACGCTACCCGCCGCCGCGCATCTGCATGTCGTGGGCGATCGCACGCAAACCATCAATGCGTCGGTGCACGACGTGCAGTTCACGCTGATGCTGACGGTCGCGCTCGTCGTGATGGTCATCTTCTCGTTTCTGCGCAACGTGTGGGCGACGATCATTCCGAGCCTGACGATTCCTTTGTCGCTGGTCGCTACGTTCGGCGTGATGTATCTGCTCGGCTATAGCCTCGACAATCTGTCGCTGATGGGGTTGACCATCGCGGTGGGTTTCGTGGTGGACGATGCGATCGTCGTGATCGAAAACGTAATGCGGCATGTCGAGGAAGGCGTGCCGCGCATGAAAGCCGCGCTGCTCGGCGTGATGGAAGTGCGCTTCACCATTATCTCGATGACGATCTCGCTGATCGCGGTGTTCATTCCGATCCTGTTGATGGGCGGCATTGTCGGACGCCTGTTCCGCGAATTCGCGGTGACAGTGAGCGCGGCGATCCTGATGTCGGCGTTGGTCTCGCTGACCGTCACGCCGATGCTATGCGGCTGGCTGATCCGCTCGCCTGAGCCGGATGACACAGGGCGGATGCGCAAGCTTGAAGCCTGGCTCGAACGAGGCTTTGTCGCGGTGGAGCGGCGTTACGAGCGAGGTCTCGATTGGGTGTTGAATTGGCCGAAACTGATGCTTGGCGTGACGATCGCGACGATCGTCGCGACTATCGCGCTGTTCGTCGTGATCCCGAAGGGCTTCTTCCCGCAGGAAGACAGTGGTTTGATCATGGGTGTCGCGCAGGCTGCACCGGATATTTCCCCGCGCGCGATGTCTTTGAAAATGCAGCAACTGGGCAATATCATCGAAGCCGATCCAGCCGTCGATAACGTCTACTACTGGATGGGTGCGAATCCCACCGTGAGCCAGGGCCGCGTGATGATCAACCTGAAAGCGTTCGGTCAGCGCAAGGACAGCGCCGCGCAGGTGCTCAATCGCCTGAAACCGCAACTGGCGAAGGTGATGGGCATTTCCTTGTCGATGCAGGTCCGCCAGGATATTCAGGTGGGCGGCCGTATCAGCGCCGCGCAGTATCAGTACACGCTTCAGGACCCCGATATCAATGAACTCAATCATTGGGCGGGCGTACTAACCGATAAGCTGTCGAAGCTCCCGCAACTCGCCGACGTCACTTCGGATCAGCAAGCGGCAGCCACCAGCGCCACGCTCGTGATCGACCGCAGCACGGCTTCGCGTTTCGGCATTACTGCTCAAGCCATCGACGACACGCTATACGACGCGTTCGGTCAAAGGCAGATCGCGACGCTGTTCACACAGTTGAACCAGTACCACGTTGTCGAAGAAGTCGATCCGGGCTTCCAGCTGACCACCGATGCGCTCGCGCACCTCTATGTTCGTTCGCCGCTGACGAACGAACTGGTGCCGCTCAACACGCTGGCGACAATCGAAAACAACGTGTCGCCGATTTCGGTGAATCACCAGGGGCTGTTCCCGGCTGTGACGATCTCGTTCAATCTGGCGCCGGGGCAATCGCTCGGTAACGCAGTGACGGCAATTCACCAGGCCGAAGTCGCCGCAGGCAAACCCGACAGTTTGACGGGCTCGTTCCAGGGCACGGCGCAGGCGTTTCAGGCGTCGCTCGCGAGCGAACCGTATCTGATCGCCGCGGCGCTGGTGGTGGTGTATCTGATCCTCGGCATCCTGTACGAGAGCGCGATTCATCCGCTCACCATTATTTCGACGCTGCCCTCGGCGGGTGTGGGCGCGTTGCTGGCGCTGATGCTGTGCGGCCAGGATCTCTCGATCATGGGGATGATCGGCATCATTCTGCTGATCGGTATCGTGAAGAAAAACGCCATCATGATGATCGATTTCGCGCTTGTGGCCGAGCGTGAGCAAGGCTTATCGCCGCGCGAGGCGATCCGTCAGGCGTGCGTACTGCGCTTCCGGCCGATCATGATGACGACGCTCGCCGCGCTGTTTGGCGCCCTGCCGCTCGCGCTCGGCCACGGCGCGGGGGCGGAATTGCGTGTCCCGCTGGGTATCGGGATTGTCGGCGGCCTGATCGTTTCGCAGATGCTGACGCTTTTCACGACGCCGGTGGTGCATCTGTGGTTCGATCGTCTGTCCCATTGGCTGGCGAAACGGCGCGCGAAAGGCGGCATGCTCGAGCGTGAACCGGTAGGTTGAGCGCCGACGGCGCGCAACGCGGTGCATAGCGGCCGGTGCTTGACTGCCGGCGCGCTCACCCTGCTCAGCGTGTCGTCTCGGCACGCATTCCAATTCTGCGGGACCGCCGCCGATCCGGCGCGGCGGTCCTTACCCTCCGGCTGAATTTCCTGAGTGCGTTAGTGCACTTTGGCTGCGGCCTCCTTGGCGAGCAGGCGTTGCGCCTGTTGATCGCCCTTTCCTGCTTCCTGCGCGGTTTGAACCGACGTCTCGCTTGCTTCGGCCAACAAAGCACGTGCGGCGCTGCTGATGTTGACCGTATACGACGACGCTGACGAAGCGGACGACGCGGGCGTGCTGGTGCTCGACCCCGTAGCCGAAGAGGCGCTCGTGCCCGATGCCGGGGCGCTCGACGCTGAACTCGAGGTAGACGCGGCGGATGAAGCCGCTGCTTGTGCGGCGCTTTGACCGATTGCCTGAATGGACATCCCAATCTCCCGATAGAGAAAAAACGTGTGTACTGCGTTCTGTCTATCGGCCTCGATTCGGAGTGCTTGAACAGTATATTTTTTCAAAATTTCCATCTTCTTAAGGATCTCTTAAGGAGAGGTAAAAATGCCAAACGGTTCTCGCCCGCATTCGGCACAGACTGGCAGCAAGAACACTACTAGCGACGAGCTTTGCAGACGCATGGGGGCATACCAGCCGGCGTAGTTTTACGCGCCGTCACCGTTCAGTCATGCGCGCATGTTTCCATATATTTCGTTTCATTGCCGGGTACCTGGCATATGCCGGTGCCTCTGCCTTTTCCGCCCGCATACCTGTTTCCGGAGACGAACATGCCCCGCATTCGATCTGCTTACACAGTAAGCCGCATTTTTAGTCGCACCGCACTAGCGTTCACCGCCCTCAGTTTCGCGGCTGGCGGCGCCAACGCGCAAACCGCGGCGAAGCCGTTAGTCACTCCGGGTTTTAGCATAACCGTGTTCGCGGCGGGTTCCGGCGGGTTGATGAGCGCACCGGATTCACTGGCCGTGCTCGATGGTCACGTTTGGGTCGGCTATGCAAATAACGGCGCACCAGATGGCTCGAACGGCGCGATGAGCGTGATTGTTGAATACGCGCAAGACGGCAGTGTCGTGAAGACTTATCAAGTCGCGGGACACAACGATGGCCTGAAGATCAATCCGTATACTCGCGAGATCTGGGCGATGCAGAATGAGGATGCGAATCCAAACCTCGTCATCATTAATCCCTCGACCGGCCAGGCATCCAAACCGTATTCCTTTGGCAAGACGCTGCACGGCGGCGGTTACGATGACATCGTGTTCAAGGACGGCCAGGCCTACTTCAGCGCGTCCAATCCCACCCTTAACAGTAGCGGCAAGAATATGGGGCCCGCGATTGTCCGCGTTGTGCACCTTGATGCGAGCACCTACACAATCGACGTCACTCCGGTAATGCGCGGCACATTGGACGCCAGCAACATTCCGTTTGGCACGGTGGCGAACCTGACCCTGACCGATCCGGATTCAATGACGCTGACGCCGTCGGGTGATGTACTGCTCGATGATCAGGGAGATGGTCAGCTTGTCTTGTTGCGCTCGTCGGGCGACGAACCGCGAGTGCAATATCTGCCGCTTCTCGGCAACGTGCAGGTGGACGACACGGTATTCGCCACTGCGCGACGGGGCTACCTGCTGGTGTCCGATACGAAGGCGAACGTGGTGTACAAGATTAGTGCCAATGTCTGGCAGCGCGACGCGGCGTTCTCCGCATCAACGGGCGTGGCCGCTACGAGTAGCACGCCGGCGGTGCCGGCTTATGTCGGCCAACTTGATCTGCGTAGCGGAGCACTCCTTCCTCTGGTGACCAATTTGGTAAGTCCGCACGGCATGGCCTTTGTATCGACAGACGACCGGCAGTAACGGCCGCGCGTTGATTGCAGGATGACGTGGTCGCCGTAAGCAATTCTGCGGCGATTGCGTTGGCCGAACGCGCGATTGTCCCCTGGAGGGGACGCGGTCATGGAGGTAGCGCCATCCGCTTGCCGACCGTATCTCTTCCTCAAGCGATTCCCAGTGCCTGCAATATGGGTAGATGTATTTCAGCAAAGCGATTCGCTTTCGCAATCAGATCGTCGCGGGTGTTCAGCGGGCTAACGGAAACGCCCTCCGTGACGTGAACTGGCGTGGGACTCGTACGCAAAGCAGCTTCGGCGAATTCGGCCCACTGTGTGGGTTCCCTTAAATGACGTCGCCTTGCCAACAGGAAGAGCTGTGGCACACGGGGAATCAAAACACCCGATCCGGACACGGGACTGACCAGAAATTGTACGTCCCCATGCTGGAGCGCCTGCTCGCAAATGGCGGCGTTCAGCCTGTCCGACGACGGACGAGCCAGATTAATGTGCGCCTCGTCCTGTACATTCAGCAACACGCCGGCCCCCACTAACAATGTTACGGCCTTGACAATGAAGGAGAGCGTAATTCCGCGTCCGCGGACGCTGGTTTCGATATCGGAGAGACGTGCGGGGTGATGGCTGGCAAGCGCGTCGAGAATCGGACCATATGAGCTTTCCGGTAGCGTCGCTTCTCCCAGCGCTCCGCGCACCTTCAGCAAGACCGAAGCCCTCGGCAGCGCCAGCATGACGCGATGCGCGCGCAGCGCCGTCTGCTGCGCCTCCTCACCGAGTGTTCGGCTCCCTTTGACCCAGTAATCTCGCCGCATCGACCGGTTGATGCAAAAGTCTCGTACGGTCTCCCGTAAAGCGGTATCCGGAATGCCCACCAACAAGGCGCGTTGAGCTGGGTTGAGATTGATCTCGTCGACGTGATCGCGATAGTCCGCAGAACAGCCATAGGTCAAACCGCTCGCGGCAAGCGATGATGTGACCTGCGAGAAAGTCATGGGCTGCCAGTCACGATTGAAATATTCATGCGCGAGGTAGTGCGTGTTCTCGTTGCACAATGCGTCGACACGTTCAGCCAGCTGCGGGTTGACCACTGCGTAGCCGGGTTGCGTCGCAACCACGGTCTTTACGAAGTCTAACGCCGCTGCAATGTGCGTCTGGACTTGCGTTTCGGCGGGCACGCCGCCGTGGGCATTCAACCTCGCGCTCGCCTGGAAATGACAGTTCATCAATTCGCGCACGGGCAACATCGTGGCCCACCCGGGCTGGGTGTTATAGCTCATATACACGACGCCGCCGTCATTGAGTTTGCGTCGTATGAAATCGGCAATGAGCGCACGGTTTTCGTCGGAAATCCAGCTCCAGATACCGTGCATGCCAATGAAATCAAATTTCGGCAATTCGTCTCGCCTACAAAATTCTGCGAAGCTTTCAGCGAACAAGCTTGCCTGCGATCCGGCGCACTGTGTCAATTGCCGTGCAAAGCTCGCATGAGACGGGTTGAAGTCGGTACCGAACCATCTTGTAGCTGACCCGGCTGCGTGGATATTCACGCTGACGCCGTGGCCGAATCCCAGTTCGCAGGCGGTACGCAGGGCCGGAGGGGCGAATCCAGACTGTAGCAACGGAAGTCTAAGGCGCAGCGGATCCAGTTCGTCGCAATAGCCGTACGTGTACGCAATACCATCAATGCCGCCGGCTTCCCACTCACTCACGTTCTAGCTCTCGTTTTCTTGAAGGATCGCCGTGCTGGAGCGGCGACTTCCCAACCCACTTTCAGCGGAGGCCGGGCGATACGGTCAACGTCAGCGGGCGCGGATCGCCTCGCCGTCGGGTCGACGTGATGCGAAGCCTCTCATAGCGCGGACCTCTTTGTCTATCCACAGTCCGACGCCAGACATTCCTGCGTGGTTTCCCGCTCTGATAGCAAGTCCCTCAGGTTCTCATAAGGTAACGTCCCTTACATTCATTCGCCGACGGCGATGCCGCCCAACTGCTGGTCGGCTGATCCGGGATGAGGTTCGAGTCTTTGGTCATTCGACACACCTCGTTATCCAATCGACATTCGTCCTTCGACATGAATAGCTCCGACTCCCAGCCCCAATCCGATGTGTGGTCCGATTGGCTGTTACATATCCGGCACGGAGATGATCCAGGGCACGAACGAGCCCTCCATGTCGAACTCAAACACCATGTGGACCGCGTTCTCGACGGCGCGAGGCTTACCCCTGGCATGACGCTCGCCGACATCGGTACCGGAGATGGGCTGATCGGTTTAAGCGCGATCGACCGGATAGGCCCATCGCTGCGCGTGCTTATGACGGATATTTCGGCACCTCTGCTTCGTCACACTGAAGCACTCGCAGTTCAGCGGAACATCCAGGATCAGTGCGTCTTCATCCAATGCTCCGCCGAATCGCTCGATGGCATTGAGGCTGGCACTGTCGATGCAGTCACGACACGGGCCGTTCTCGCGTATGTCCCGGACAAGATGGCCGCCCTGCGGGAATTTCATCGGATTCTCAGGCCCGGTGGCCGGCTGTCGATCGCCGAACCGATTATGCGCGACGATGCAATCGAGGCAAGCTCGCTGCGGAAAATCGTTGAAGGTCTGCCCGAGAAAGCAGGGGGCAACTTCTTCCACCTGCTGCATCGCTGGAAATCCGCTCAGTTTCCCGATACTGACGAAAAAATTTCTGCGAATCCGATTGCCAACTACGGCGAACGCGATCTGGTCCGCTTCGCTTTAGATGCGGGGTTCGCGGATATTCATATGGAGTTTCACATTGATGTACGTCCCGCCGCGGTCACCTCCTGGGACGTGCTGCTTGGCAGCTCGCCGCACCCTTGGGCTCCGCGGCTCGGCGACATTCTCGCGACGCAGTTCACAGTGGACGAACGACTATTCTTCGAACAGATCCTCCGCCCGCAAGTTGAAGGTCGCCGATTGGTCACGGCCGAGCGCACCGCTTACCTTACCGCGCTAAAGTCTCTTCGCTGACGCACATAGCCGCTTCGATCACATGCGGTCCCCGTACCAAGTTGTACTCCGCTCGATTTCCGGAAATTCTGTAAACCCTTGAGTCGACGATGTTAAGCGGCGACGTGACCTTCGCGCGTGTCATCTCTCTGTTCCATCTCCATCACCACGATTCGCAGACCATTGCTGAACTGGCCGAGGCAACTGGCCTGAGTCATGCTGCGGCCAGTCGTATGGTCGACGGACTGTATCGGGAAGGCGTGGTGGATCGTCGGGAGGCGGCCGAGGATCGCAGGCAGAAGTGTGTTGAATTGACACCTGCTGGCTTGAAAAAAATCGAGGCCATGCGCCAGGTAACAACCGAGGCCTATGCCGAGATGATGGCGCAAGTGCCAAAGGAACTACGTATCAGGCTCGACGAGATCCTGATGGAGCTCGAGCCGTACGTGATCCCTTCCGAACCAGAGCGGGGAGGCCGTCCGCGTAAACCCCGGTCGCGTCGCCAAAGCTGAGAAGGACGCGGCAACAATCGAATCGGCTGCAACGCTGGCCCGTTAGACCGCAGACACATAACGATTCACGAAGCGGCAGGGACCAGCCGCTTCAAGGCTTTTCGAATAGGCGCGCTGCCATTACCATCCAGCGTGCGGGCGAGCCACCGCGTCTCGCGCACTTTACTGCGACCGAAATTCAGGTACACAATCAGCACGGATATTGCAGTTCGCAGTCTCCAGTCCTTTTGATTATTCGTGCCCTCAAGGTGCTCACCCGGGTCACAATCCGTGCCCACTCATTTGGAATCTCTCCATGAGCGATAAATCGTCGGGCGGAGTTGGAGAATTGGTGTCAGGCGGCAGCCGCCACCACCAGATTTTTCCAACGCTGAATGAAAGACAGTTTGCACTATTGGAGAGGTACGGTGAGCGACGCAGGCTGAACACGGGCGATGTGCTGTTCTCCGAAGGCGACCGGCACATTCCCATGTTCGCCATCGTCTCAGGGACTATCGAGGCGACGAGAGGCTCAGGAGACGGTCTCCATGTGCTGGGCAGGCACGGTCCAGGCAGCTTCACAGGTGAGGTCGGAACGCTTGCCGGCCGCGCCGCGGTGGCCACGGCGCGCGCCACCAGTGATTGCGAAGTCATCGTTATCGACGAGGAATCGCTGCGCGCGCTCGTCATCGCGGAAGCTGAATTAAGCGAAACAATCATGCGCGCGTTCATCCTGCGCCGGGTCGCTTTTATTCAGGACCAGAGCGGGGGTATTCTGGTCATTGGCAGTTCGGCGTCCGCGGCCACGTTCCGTCTTCGGCATTTTCTGAGCCGCAACGGTCAGCCATCGGCCTACTTCGATATCGTCGAGCATCAGGAAGCGCAGGCGCTTCTCGAACGCAATGGCGCGACAGAAGCTGATATACCAGTGGTCATCACGCTACAAGGTCACGTTCTGAAGTGCCCGACCCACCGCGCCGTGGCCGATGCAATCGGTCTCAGTCCCGACAAGCTGAATGGCGAGCGGTTCGATGTGGTCGTGGTGGGCGCCGGCCCGGCAGGTCTTGCGGCCGCGGTGTACGCGGCCTCCGAAGGCTTGAAGGTCGCGGTCCTCGACACCAAGGCGCCGGGTGGCCAGGCGGGTACCAGTTCAAAGATAGAAAATTACTTCGGGTTTCCAACGGGCATCTCGGGTCAAGCGCTTGCCGGCCGCGGCCTGTCGCAATGCCGCAAGTTCGGTGCCGAGGTCGGCGTACCCATTGAAGCGCTCGGCATCGATTGCCAGGACGCACCGCCTTTTCACATTCGGCTCAATTACGACGAGCACGTATATGCCAGCGCCGTCGTCATTGCTACTGGCGCGCGTTATCGGAAACCGCCGCTGGACCGCCTGGAGAATTTCGAGGGGCGCGGCGTTTACTACAGCGCAACGTTCATGGAAGCCGCGTTTTGTGCCAACGAAGAATTGATTATCGTTGGTGGCGGAAATTCAGCCGGCCAGGCAGCGGTTTTTCTCGCGGGATTTGCGCGGCATGTTCACATCGTGATTCGCGGTGACGGACTCAATGCGAGCATGTCGAATTATCTGATCCGACGGATCGATGCGGCGTCCAACATTACCGTTCATCAGCGGACCCAAGTCGTGGAGCTGTACGGCGAGGAGCGGCTTGAATCGGTCAAATGGGACCGGCAAGGGGAGATCGAACAAAAACCGATCCGGCACGTCTTCCTGTTTCTCGGTGCGCAGCCCAGTACCGGCTGGCTCGGCGATTGTGTTGCGCTGGACAAGAACGGCTTCGTGCTCACCGGCACCGATGCACTTAAGGCGTGTCCGCCGGATCGTCCGCCTCGATTTCTGGAGACGAGCCGGCAAGGCATCTTTGCAGTTGGTGACGTTCGCAGTGGTTCGGTGAAGAGGGTCGCGGCTGCTGTCGGAGAGGGCGCCGCTGTCCTTCAGTCGCTGCATGAATATTTGGCCCTGTATGAGTGAAGTCTGACTGCGAGTGTCAACAAAATAGCGGCGTTGGGACGCATGCCGTGCTCGCCAGCGAGATCCGTGTCGTCAGGTATGACATGCTACGATTCCTCGAAGATCACGATGGAGGTAGCTATGTGGGACAAGATCGAACACAGCGGATATGAAGTCTGGGTCCTTCCGATCCTTGCATACGGTCCACCGGCCCCAACCACCTTGTGGCACTACTCGGCGTACATCTGTCGCCACGGTTCCGATGCCCACCTCGCCGGGCAGAGCATTCGCTTCCAGGAACTTGTCGCCACGTTCGGCAGCGAAGAAGCGGCCCGCGAGGCTGGGTATGTAGAAGGAAAGCGGCGTGTCGACCTGATGGTCGAAGGCGGCTCGGTCGTCAGCAACGGCTGATCACTGCTCTAGTTGTTCAAAATGCAACTCTGGATTCAACCATGCGCACGATGCGCTGATCTCTACGGGCAGTCGGCTACTGCGGCTCCGCATGACGACCTGACGCCTAACGGCGTCGGCACCGTGAAGGATACGCGAGCAGAAGAGCACTACACGTGCGTGCGGTGCGGCGGCGTGTTTGCACGCATTCTCGCAGGTGCGCCCACGCGACAGATCTGGATGCTCCTGAACGCGGGGCAGCACTGATTATCTTGCGCCAGAGGGTCGGCTTGCGGATAGTATCCTTCATACGAGGATTCCTCGAAGATACCGACGGAGGCCGCTATGTGGACCTGTCGAAACTGCAATGTCTCGTTCGACTTCGATCGCGTCGAGCCGGAACTGGATGAACAAGGATTCTTTTTCCTCTGTCCCGCCTGTGACTACCGCAACAAGCTGGTGGATACAGGTCCAGACGCGACCGGGCGCCCGAAGCTTGTCCAGAGCGACGACGGGGTCTCGCGTCAAGATCAGTCTGACTGAAGACAACGCTGCCGAACACCTTCCGCGGGGAATTGCGCTCGAGGCGCGCCGCGTCGCCGTCGCAGACGATCCGGCGAGGAAATTGGCTGGTGAACCAGAAAAAGAAGCAGCGCATAATAGTGAAATTCCTTTGGCAGAATGATGGAGGCAGATATGGCCACGTTTGCTATAGACGCCATTCGCATCAATCCGACGAACGACAGGATTACCCATGTGCGTTGGGCTCCCGTCGACCCGGCGACGCGTGATTGGTTGTCCCCCACGTCGATTGTCGAGGTGGCCGAAGTCGTGGCCACGATCCGTCGGGGGAATGCTGTTTGGTCCCTTTTTACGCTCGGCGGCATACGGTTTCTGGGGCCAAAAATCGTGTCTGTCGCTCACACCGACGGCCATGACGGGATTGACACTGATGTCCCTGGCGAGCATGTCGAAAAATGTATTGACGACCTGCCGCACGTTTGACCGCCCACACTCGGTCAGGCGGACCTTGGCGTAGCGGTGCTGTCGCTGCGCACGGTCACGGTGTCCTCGAAAATCATTCGCAAAGACCGCAAATTGACGTGCAAGGCGGCGCGCCTTCCTGCTTGCCCTCGTGGCGAAACATATCGAACTGGCGGCCGCCGCGGCCCGGATAATTGCGCCGTTGCGAAGAACGTTGCCATGTTTAATGTAAATTGGTCGTTCTTGAGAGCGCCTTTCAGCGAGACACCATGAAAAACGGAAAACCAAAACTAACGCGTCGTGATGCAGACGGTCTTTTCCCCGACCTGCAGCAAAGCGGCGCCCATCTCGCTAGCCGGCCTGATAACCCGTTCGGAGAAAAAGTTTCCAGAACAACCGATCGACGTGATCGTGGCGAGGCAAAGCTTTGGAAAGACAACCTCGTTACCTTGCCTGCAGCGATCGAATTGCCTCCGGGGTACGAGTCGGTGTCGCACGTGCGCGATGCGATGGAGCGGGCCTGGCGTATGAAATGGGTCCGGGAAAGCGGCAATGAGGTCGTCGCGGAATTTCCTGAAGGCTGGGCGGCCATTCGGCCGGCCAGCGGCGCAGTGGAGTTAAAGGACGCAACCGGCGTGGTCCGGGCCGTGTACGGCTGGGCAGGGGATGCTGAAGTGAGACTCCTGCCACGGTATCGGGTCGAAACGCAGGAGAACAGTTCGAGCGGTCTTGGCAGTTTGCTTGTCCGTGATCGCGAGAACGGACAGATTCTCGAGAGGTCGTCGACATGGTCTGCGCAGACCGGGACCAACCACCCCGATTGGACCCGGCTGTCGGCGTGGCTCGACAAGCAGTATCCGCTTCACCGGGATCCGCTGCGGTTGTGGACGGACTGCGAAGACAATCGCGGTTGAATTCGACCCAACGAAAATCCGCGTCCCGCTGTCTCCGCCGCGAGGCATGCAACTCCCGTGCCGTCGCCATTCGCAAAGAACACCATCATGCAACACCTGAAATACCTGACAGGCTACCCAGCCGGGCTACAGGAAAAAGTCAAAAAACTGATAGCCGACGAACAACTAGGCCCTTACCTCGCGAAGCGGTACCCCGACACGCACCAAGTGCAAACAGACCGGGCCCTGTACGAGTACTGCGCGGAGCTCAAGCGCGAACACCTTCGCAACGGCACGCAAATCGACAAAGTCACCTACGATAGCAAGCTCGACGTCGTGCGCCACGCACTCGGCCTGCATACGAGCATCTCGCGTGTGCAGGGCGGCAAACTGAAGGCAAAAAAAGAAATCCGCATCGCCTCGCTATTCAGGGACGCCGCGCCGGAGTTCCTGAAAATGATCGTCGTGCACGAACTCGCTCACTTGAAAGAAAGCGACCACAACAAGGCGTTCTACCGCCTCTGCGAGTTCATGCAACCGGGCTACCACCAGATTGAATTCGATCTGCGCTTGTATCTCACGCACCGCGATCTGAAGAAGGCTCAGACCTGAGCGTTAAGCCTCGAGCTTCGGGATTCACTGATGATCAGAATCCCGCGAAACTCGCAAACGATGGCAACGGTCAGCGGTCAAGCGGCAACCGCTTCGGCTGCTTCAACCGTCTCAACCGCCGACGCCGTCAACAACACCGGAATCGACTTCGAAGTCGGCGTCCCCGCGCCATCGGCAACCGAAGAGAGCGGTACCAGCGGATTCGTCTCCGGATAGTAAGCGCCAAGACACCCGCGCGGAATGTCGTATTCCACCAGCAGGAACCCGGCCGCGTGACGCTCGATCCCATCGGCCCACACGCTCTTGATATCCACACGCTGGCCCGCAACGAAACCCAGCATCGCGAGATCGTCCTTGTTGGCGAACAGCACGCGCCGCTGCCCATATACGCCGCGATAACGGTCGTCGAGGCCGTAAATCGTCGTGTTGTACTGGTCGTGTGAACGCGTCGTCATCAGGGTCATCAGACGCTCGCCATGCTCGGCGCGCGCCTGATGAATCGGCGTGTCGACGTCAATCGCATGCACGAGGAACTGCGCCTTGCCGCTTGGCGTCTTCCAGATCCGCTCGCGCGACGCCACACCCAGGTGAAAACCGCCCGGGTTCTTGAGGCGCTCGTTGTAGTTCTGGAAGCCGTCGATCACCTGCGCAATGCCGTCGCGAATCAACGCGTAGTCTGCTGCCTGCGCGAGCCAATCGACCTTGCTGCTGCCGAGCGTGGCGTGCGCCATGCGCGCGACGATTGCAATCTCCGACAACAGATTCTCCGAGGCCGGCTTGTTCATGCCGTACGAGATGTGCACCATGCTCATCGAATCCTCGACGCTCACGCCTTGCGCCACACCATTCTGCAGATCGATTTCGGTGCGTCCGAGCGTCGGCAGAATCAGCGCGTCGCGGCCATGTATGAGGTGGCTGCGGTTCAGTTTGGTCGTGATGTGGACGGTCAGTTCGCACGAGCGCATCGCTTCCCATGTGCGCGGCGTGTCCGGCGTCGCGATCGAGAAGTTGCCGCCGAGGCCGATAAACACCTTCACCTTGCCGTCGAGCATCGCCTGGATCGTGTTGACGACGTCGAGACCATGCTCACGCGGCGGTTCGAAATCGTAGACTTCGCCGAGCCGATCGAGAAACGCCTGAGTCGGCCGTTCTTCGATGCCGACCGTGCGGTCGCCCTGCACATTCGAGTGTCCGCGCACCGGGCACAAGCCCGCGCCGCGGCGGCCGATATTGCCGCGCATCATCATCAGGTTCGACAGGATCTGCACCGTCGGCACGGAGTTCTTGTGCTGCGTGAGGCCCATGCCCCACGTCGAAATCACTGCACGGCCCTTCACGTAGATGTCGGCAAGCTTCAGTACGTCTTCAAACGGCACACCCGATTCGGCGACGATCGTGTCCCAGCTTTCGGCACGCAAATCGTCGGCGAACGCATCGAAGCCGACCGTGTGTTCGGCGATGAACGCGACGTCGAGCACGCGTTCCAGACCCGAGGCCAACGCTTCGTCGTCGAGTTCGATCACGCGTTTGGCAACGCCCTTGATCAAGGCGAAATCGCCGCCCACCTTTGGGCGGATGAATACGGAGCTGATCTTCGTGCTGCCCATCGTGATCATTTCCACCGGATGCTGCGGGCTGGCAAAGCGTTCGAGGCCTCGTTCCTTCAGCGGATTGATCGACACGATGGTCGCGCCGCGCTTCGCGCATTCACGCAGTTCGCCGAGCATGCGCGGATGGTTGGTCGCCGGATTCTGGCCGAAGATCAGCAGCGTATCGGCGTGTTCGAAGTCGTCGAGCGTGACTGTGCCTTTGCCGATGCCGACCGTGTGCGGCAAGCCGCGGCTGGTGGCTTCGTGGCACATGTTCGAGCAATCGGGGAAATTGTTGGTGCCGTACATGCGCACGAACAACTGGTACAGGAAGGCGGCTTCGTTGCTGGCGCGCCCCGACGTGTAGAAGGCGGCGCTGTCCGGATCGTCGAGGCGTTTCAGGTGGTCGGCAATGAGGTCGAATGCTTCGTCCCAGCCGATCGGCACGTAACGGTCGCGCACGGCGTCATAGACGAGCGGGTCGGTCAGGCGGCCATGTTGTTCCAACTCGAAATCCGACTGCGCCATCAGTTCTTCGACCGTATGTTCCTCGAAGAACGCCGGCGTCACGCGCTTGCTGGTCGCCTCGGCCGCCACAGCCTTGACGCCGTTTTCGCAGAACTCGAAGGTCGACGCATGCTCGCGGTCCGGCCACGCGCAACCCGGGCAGTCGAAGCCGTCCGGCTGATTCTGCTTGAGCAGCATGCGGTAGTCGCCGCCCGTCACCTTTTCCTTGAGGAGGTTGATGGCGACGTATTTGAGCGCGCCCCAGCCAGCGGCGGGGTGGGTATACGGTTCGATGCGAGCTTCAGGTTTCTTCATGATCTTGCCGCCGGAGGTGGCTTGGACGAGGCTTTATGCCGATGCATGAAAGCCTACTGTGTTCCAAAAACGGCGCAGCATACAGAAAATCGGAAAGGAGAGGGGTACAGTTGGTGGAAATTTGTCATAGACTGGCGTTCCCGCCCATGTTTTTGTTCGAGCCTGGTCCTTGAAACTGTACGAAAAACTCGCCGACGAAATGACCGAAGCCGTACGCCGCGGCGTCTTCGCGGCGGGCGAGCGGATTCCGTCGGTGCGGCAGGCGAGCCAGCAGCACGGCGTCAGCATCAAGACCGTGTTGCACGCATACGCGTTGCTGGAAAGCCGGGGGATTGTCGAAACCAGGCCGCAGTCGGGCTATTTCGTGCGCGATGCGGTGGCGACGGCGGCCGCGCTCGACGAGCCGCGTCTGAACCGCCAGCCGGCAACCCAGGCGCTGCCGGTGGCCGCTGAGGTCGACGTAAGCCGCCTCGTGCTGTCGACCCTGCGCAGCATCCGCGCGCATGATGCCGTTCCGCTCGGCTCACCGTATCCCGATCCGTCGCTGTTTCCGTGGCGGCGCATCAACCAGTACGCAAATGCGATCGCCCGGCGTCACGCGAGCTGGAATCTGATCGACGACCTGCCGCCCGGCAATCCCGAGCTGATCCGGCAGATCGCGCGGCGCTATGCCGAGAATGGCGTGCCGGTCGATCCCGACGAAATCATCATCACGCTCGGCGCGACGGAGGCGATCAACCTCAGCTTGCAGGCGGTCGCCAAGCCGGGCGACACGGTCGCCGTCGAGTCGCCGACTTACTACGCGATGCTGCACGCCATCGAGCGTCTCGGCATGCGCGCCATCGAAGTGGCGACGCATCCGGTCCACGGCATCGACATCGAGGCATTGGCCCAGGTCATCGCGCGGCAGAAGATCGCCGCGTGCATGGTGATGCCGAACTTCCAGAATCCGCTCGGTTTCCAGATGCCGGACGCGCGCAAGCAGCAACTGGTCGAACTGCTCGCCGCGCACGAGATTCCTGCCATCGAGAACGATGTCTATCAGGAGTTGTACTTCGGCGAGGCGCGTCCATCGACGCTGAAGAACTACGACACCAAAGGGCTGGTGCTGCATTGCGCATCGTTTTCGAAGAGCCTCACCGCTTCGTACCGGATCGGCTGGGCGATGCCGGGGCGCTACCGCGCACAGGTCGAGAAGCTGAAGTTTCTCAACACGCTGACCACGCCTTCGGTGCCGCAAGTCGCCGTCGCCGATTACCTGAAGCAGGACGGCTACGACCGGCATCTGCGGCACGTGCGCAAGATCTACCGGCAACAGGCGAGCATCATGATGGCGATGGTGCAGCGGTTTTTTCCGGCGGGCACGCGCATGTCGGCGCCGCAAGGCGGGTACGTGCTGTGGGTGGAGTTGCCAGAACGGGTCGATTCGATGCGGCTCTATCAGGCGGCGCTCGCGCGCAGCATCACGATCGGGCCAGGCATGATGTTTTCGATGCGCGACGATTTTCGCCACTTCATCCGGCTCAATTACAGCTATCCGTGGACGGCGCAGACCGAGGCGGCATTGAAGACGCTGGGTGAACTGGTGGCGCAGATGGCCTGATCGGCCTTGAGAAAAGCGAGGAGACATTCACGATGGAAGACGAGGAACTCGATCCGGTACTGGTAGCCGTGCTGGCGCAGTTGTGGCGCGCGCATTTGGAGACGCCTGGCGGCGCGTGGTCGCTCGCCAAGCTTTCTAAACAGGCGGATGTGCCGATGAGCGGCTTACGACGGCAGTTAACGGCGCTGGTCGACGGCGGCCTGGTGGACACCACGTTCAACGAGGAAGGCACGGGAACGGCGCGCCTGAGCGAGAACGGGCAGGGCTTGTGCGCGGATTTGTTCGGTGAGGGCGATTCGCCCGGCGAAGAGCAGGCGGACCCGCCGCCGCGCGTTCACTGAGGTTTTTGCCACCAAAATACAGATTTCGTTATGGGCGAGATAACGAGAAATAATTTTTCCGCGGAAATTGACCTTCGAATATGACCCCCTATGCTGGAGCCTTGCCCGGGACAGTCCCGGCACTTTGGCAGGCACCTGGAAATCATCTTCGGAGAATTCATGAAAGCAAAGCTGGCGCGAGTGCTGCATCACTCATTGCGCATCAAAACCGTCCGGACCGTTCTTGCCGCAGCGTTCGGCGCGTCCCTCGCGCTCGGTGCCGGAGCGGCAGCCGCCGCGACTGCGCAGCCGCTCGGCATCGCCTTCGTCTACCTCGGTAATCCGGGCGACGCCGGCTGGACCTACGCGCACGAGCAGGGCGTGAAAGAGGTCGAGGCGAAATTCGGCGACAAGATCAAGGTGACGCGCGTCGAGAACGTGCCGGAGTCGGCGGATTCGGAGCGCGTGTTTCGCGATCTGGCGTCTAAGGGCAACAAGATCGTGGTCGGCTCGAGTTTCGGCTTCCAGGATTTCGAGCTGAAGGTCGCCAAGGACTTCCCGGACGCCGTGTTCGAACATGCGACCGGCTACAAGAAGGCCGCCAACTTCGCCACCTATGACGTGCGGACCTACCAGAGCGCCTACCTGGCCGGACTGGTCGCCGGCTATACGACGAAGTCCAACACGCTCGGCTTTGTCGGCTCGGTGCCGGTGCCGGAGGTGGTGCGCAACATCAACGCATTCACGATGGGTGCGCGCTCGGTCAATCCGAATGCACGCGTGAAGGTCGTGTGGATCAATAGCTGGTTCGACCCGGGCCTCGAAAAGCAGGCCGCCGAGACGCTGATCGGCCAGGGCGCCGACGTGCTGATCCAGAACACCGATTCGACGGCGACGATGCAGACAGCCGAGCAGAGGAAAGTGCATGCATTCGGCTGGGACTCCGATATGAAGAAGTTCGGGCCGAACGCGCAGTTGGGCGCGTGCGTGAGCAACTGGGGCGTGTACTACACGCATCTGGTGCAGCAGGTGATGGCGGGTTCGTGGAATAACTCGCCCGTGTGGTGGGGGCTGAAAGAGAAGGCGATCGATCTGGCCAACATCAACACGAATGCGGTGTCGCCGACGGCGCAAAAGGCGTTGAGCCAGAAGCGTGACGACATCATCTCCGGCAAGTTCAATCCGTTTGCCGGTCCGATCGCGGATCAGTCCGGTGTGGTGAAGGTCGCCGCGGGCAAGTCGTTGAGCGATGCGGAGCTGCTGCGTTTGAACTGGTTCGTGCAAGGCGTCGACGGTTCGCTGCCGAAGTAAGGCATTGATTGGCTTGCCTAACTATTATTAAAAACTAAAGGAGATCGCCCGTGAGTCTTACCGTCCCGACCGATGCCGGCGCCGCTGGAGTGGCGCCGGCCTATCCGCCGCAGGGTTTAACGCCGACGCACGAGCAGGTCGTACGGCATCTGCGGCATTCGAGCCGGGTAGCCGAGCGGGCGACGCTGCTGGGACACCATCCGTTCGGCGCGGTGCTGGTCGGCCCGGATCAGGAGACCGTGTTGATGGAGCAGGGCAATGTCGATACGGTGAATCACGCCGAGTCGGTCCTGGCTCGCGTGGCGGCGTTGAATTTCACGCCGGAGTATTTGTGGAGTTGCACGCTCTACACGTCAGTCGAGCCTTGCTGCATGTGTGCCGGCACGATGTACTGGGCCAATATCGGCCGCGTCGTGTTTGGCATGACCGAGAAGCGCTTGCTGGAGGCGACCGGCGATCATTCCGAGAATCCCACCATGAGCGTGGATTGTCGGTATGTGTTCGATCACTGCCAGAAGCCCGTCGAGGTGATCGGCCCGGTGCCCGAGGTGGAGAGTGAGGTGATGGAGGTTCAGCGGCGGTTCTGGAGCGCCCGGTAGCGCTATCGCACTTCCGCCGGCGCGAGCATCGCCAGTCCGCAGAACCAGTCGCCGCCGTGCGGCTGATATTTCCACTTACTGTTGTTCTCCCTGATCACAGTGGAACACTGGTCGTTCACGACGATTCCGGGATCCGCCGCGGTGCATCGAAGCATCGCGGTTTCGGTTTGCTGTAGCGCGGGCATCACCGCCTTACGTTGAGTGTCGGGTTCGGCCGGACCATCCTGGGTTCCCGTTCGGATACTTTCGATCAGCCGCTGCAGTTCCTCGATCCGCGTCGCATACCACGTCCCCAGACACGCCGCATCGCGGCAATTCGCTTCCCGCCACGCCCACTTGCTGTCACTGTCAGTGAGGAAGGCGCGACGGTTGATGACCCGTCGCCGCGCTTTCCAGTACAGTTGGCCAAGCGTGTCATCGAGCTTCGAGAGCGCAGGGTCGTTGCAGATCATCCGTTCGGTGAGCGAGCGTCCCCTGGTGCAGTCGAAGCTGGTGGCGTGAGCGGGCAGATGCGTGAGCATCAGTGCGGCGACAAGGATTGGTCGGAAAATTTTCATGGTGCTCCCGGCGGTGCATGGGTTTTTCATGCAATGGATGATCGGCCGAGTCGCCGGAATGCAGATGCCCGAAAACAGCGTGAGTTCGGGTGGGTGATTACCAAATCTTGCTTTGCACGGGGCGCACTGGAACGGCTTGGGCAAGTCCGTAAGCATTTGCCGGGTGGTTTCAGGCATGTGCATTGCGGGTGCGGATGAGTAGGCGCTGTGGCCGCCACACCGCTTGAAGCGACGACCAGGCCCGACGCATTCACACGTGCATGCAGGCAGGCACACATGCAAGCCGTAGCGGCACGCACGCAAACGCGGGACGTAAAAAACGGGAGATAAAATGAAACAACACCTCGTTCGATGCATGTATGTGGCGGCCAGCTTGCTGGCGCTGCCAGCAGTGGCGTCCGCACAGTCGCAGGCCTATACGAACAGCACGGTCAACGTGCGCGCCGGGCCGGCTTCGGATTATCCCGTCGTGACGCAGTTGCCGGGTGGTGTCCCGGTTAGCGTGATGGGTTGCATCAGCAACTACCAATGGTGTGACGTCGCCGCACCGAACTTGCGCGGTTGGGTCTATGCGGCGCGACTCAGCTATCCCTATCAGGGCAGCAATGTGCCGGTGATGAGTTACGGCACGGTGATCGGCTTGCCGATCGTGACGTTCTCGATCGGTACCTACTGGGGCAATTACTATCGTGGCCGGCCGTGGTACGGCCAGCAATCCCGCTGGGCGCATCATCCACCGCCGCCACCTCCGAGCTCCGGTGCCGGACGGCCACCAGGAGGGCGTCCGCCCGGAGGTCCGCCGCCCGGGAATGCGGGTGGTCGGCCGCCAGGAGGCCGGCCACCGGATAATGCAGGCGGACGTCCACCGGGCGGGCAGCAGCCGGGCAACGGAGGTGGACGCCCACCAGGCGGGCAGCAGCCGGGCAATGGCGGCGGTCGTCCACCGGGCGGGCAGCAACCGGGTAATGGAGGTGGACGCCCACCAGGCGAGCAGCAACCGGGTAATGGAGGTGGACGCCCACCAGGCGAGCAGCAGCCGGGCAATGGCGGCGGTCGTCCACCGAGCGCGCAGCAGCCGGGTAATGGAGGTGGACGCCCACCAGGCGGCCAGCAGCCGGGCAATGAAGGCGGTCGTCCACCGGGCGGGCAGCAGCCGGGCAATGCAGGCGGTCGTCCGCCGGGTGGGCAGCAACCGGGCAATGCGGGCGGACACCCTCCGGGCGGGCAGCAACCGGGCAATGCAGGCGGCCGTCCGCAGGGAGGTCAGCAAGGCGGTGGAAATAACCGCCCTCAAGGTGGATCTCCACAGGATGGCGGGAGACCGCCAGGAAGTGGAAACAACTGAGCCAGGGTGGACCGGTCAATCCGCTCCGCCCATTCCCTTCAGTAGGCCGCGCTCAGAAACGCCGAACTGACCGCTCGCAAGGTTTCCTGCGAGCGCGGGTCGCTTAGCCGCGTATGCAGTACCACTTTCGAAGTCGGCAGCGTCGGCAAGCCGAGTTGCTCGCCGACCTCCACCGCTCCCGCCGGCGCCACGCGCTGCGCCAACGCGGCCACGGCGAGCCCTGCGCTGACGGCAGCGCCAACAGCCATCACGCCTCCGCCAACGAACACCTCGGTCCACCCAATCCCGGCCGCATCGAGCGCATCCGTGGCAATCGCGCGAATCCCGCATGGCGCGGCGAGCGTCGCCAGCTTCAGCGGCTGTCCCTCGCGATGCTGCCAGCCTGGCGCCGCGAACCAGCCGAGCCGCTCCTCAGCCAGCAGTTGCCCATCGCGGCGATCACCTTCCCGACGGCCAATCGCAGCGTCGACTTCACCCCGCTCGAACCATGCAAGTACGTCGCGTGACGCGGCAATGCGTACTTCGATGACGAGTAGCGGATCGTAAGCCGCGAGCCGCCCCAGCAGCACCGGCAAATTCGGCCCTGCCACGTGGTCGCTGATGCCGAGCTTGAGCCGGCGTTCCGGCGCGTCGGCGGTCCCCGCCAGCGCTCGCTCATGAGCGAGCAGCAATTGCCGGGCAGCGCCGATAAAGGCGTCACCGCGCGGCGAGAGTCTCACCGCGCGTGGTGTGCGCTCCAGCAAGCGGTAGCCCAGACGCGCTTCGAGCCGTTTGAGCTTGAGGCTCATCGCGGCTTGTGACGTATCCATGACTTCGGCGGCGCGCGTGAAGCTGCCGAGATCCGCGACCAGCACGAAAGCCTGGATCGCATCCAGATCGAGAGGACGGGTGAGGCTGCCCATATCAAAACTTTATCGCAGATATAAATCACCATATCTTGATGTAATGATTGTGCGGGCGCAAGCTCATCCTCAGTCGAAACCACAAGGACTTCGCCATGCTTGCCAAACAGTATTCGCACCGCCTGCCGTCCACCTACGACATGGGGATCATCCGCGAGCGCGCGACGCGGCGCGGCCCGCTGTGGGACGCAACCGAGGGGCTGGGATTCAAGGCTTTCGTCGTCCGTGAACGGGGCCGCTACGGCGCCACCGCGAACGTGTATTCCGCGGTGTATCTATGGCTCGACGTCGAGCAGACCGCCGACTTCTTCATGGGCTCGCGCTTTCAGAACGTGATCGACGACTTCGGCCGTCCCGAGGTTGAAACCTGGCTGCCGCTCGACGCCCGCAAGGGGCCGGCGCAACGGGCGCTTGCGTTGTATCGCGAGGAACAGCCGATCGGCGAGCAGGACAACCGCGCCGAGTTGCGCGCCGCATTGATCGAGCAGAACCGTCGCATCGCGGAGCAGGACGATACGGTCGCCGTGGTCTCCGCGCTCGATGTCGCCGACTGGAAGTTGATCCGTCTCACGCTGTCGTCGGCGGCGCCGGTCGCCACGGCGGGGCGCACGGTCTACGAGGTGCTCCACCTCGCGCGGCCGGGTGTCGCGAGCCTGAAGTGAGCGCCGGCGGCGCGTCCAACGGCAGAGCGGCTGAGACCGGTCCGGCAGCCGCGCTGGTGACCCCCGCACAACCGGTGCAGCGAGCGCCGCTCGATATCCGCGTGGCGCTGGCCGCGCATCTGGCAGGGCTGGCGCTGCCGATGGCCGCGATCGTCGGATTCACCGTGTTAATGGGGCAATCGCTTCATTGGCTGACCGGCTAGCCGGTCACACGTTTTGCGCGCCATGCTTCGCGATTAAAGTGCGCCGGCCTCGCGTAAACCCCGGTGCGCCGCGTACACTAACCTGCCGATGTGGGGTTAGGGGGCGCACAAATGACACGCGAAGCGACATCAGATTGCACGATGGGAGCAACGCCTGAGGGCACCCGCTACGGGCCGGACCGGGCCGAGGGGGTGCTGGCGTCGGAGCGTACGGTGTTGCGGCTGATTACCCGCAACACACCGCTGCCGGAATTGCTCGCTGAAGTATGCCGCCGCGCGGAAGCGCTGCTGGGCGATGGTGCGACCTGTTCGATCCTGCTACTGGACGCGGACGGCGTACGCGCACGCGTGGGCGGCGCGCCTTCGTTGCCGGCGCACTTTAGCGCCGCGATCGACGGCGTCCCGATCGGCCCGCGCGCCGGTTCCTGCGGCACCGCGATGTACGAGCGGCGCATGGTCGCCGTCGAAGATATCGAAACCGATCCGCTGTGGGCCGATTTCCGGCACCTCGCGTTGCCGCTCGGTTTGCGCGCGTGCTGGTCGGTGCCATTTGAAAACGATGCCGGCGCGGTGCTGGGTGCGTTCGCGGTCTATCACCGCACCTCGCGCCGGCCAAGCGCCGAAGAAGCGGCGATGCTCTACGACATCGGCCACAGTGTCGGTCTCGCCGTCCATCAGGACGCCATGGCGCAGCGCCTCGCGCACAGCGAGGAGCATCACCGGCTGGTTGTGAACCATCTGAACGAAGGCATCATCGTGCAGTCGCGCGAAGGCGTGGTGCTGGCCTGCAATCCGAGTGCGCAGCGCATTCTGCGCGCGAGCGCCGAGCTGGTCGGTCACGACATTCTGACGGTGATGGTGCGTGCGTATCACGAAGACGGTTCCATCGTTACCGAGGTCGATCGTCCGACCAGTCAGGTGCTGGCGACCGGCAAACCCACGCTCGGTGTCACGATCGGTCTGGAGCTGACGGACGGCGATGTCGTCTGGATTACTGAGAATGTCGTGCCGATCATCAAACCGGGCGACAGCGAACCCAGTTCGGTGCTGATCTCGTTCACCGACATCGGGCCGGTGCGCGAAGCGCAACGGCAGCTCAAGTTTCTGGCCACCCGCGATCCGCTCACGGGCCTTTACAACCGCGCCTACCTGGCCGAGCGGATGCGCGATCTGTTCACGCCGGGTGAGGTGGCAGGGATGGGCGAACTGGCGCGGGTCGCCGTGCTGTTCGTCGATCTGGACGGTTTCAAGAAGGTCAACGACACCGCCGGTCACGAAGCCGGTGATGCGCTTCTGTGCAGCGTGGCGGAGCGGCTGTCGGCATGTGTCGCGCGCGACGACACGCTCGCGCGCGTGGGCGGCGACGAATTCGTGATCGTGGTCAGCGCTTACGAAAACACGGGCCGGCTGATCGCGCTCGCCCAGCGCATTCTCGACACGATCGCGGTACCGTTCGCAGTGGCGGACAACGAGTACTACATGGGTGCGTCGATCGGCATCAGTCTGTTTCCCGAAGACGGTCAGGACGTGCCCACGTTGATGCGCAACGCCGACTCGGCGATGTACCACGCGAAACAATGCGGCCGCAACAATTTTCAGTTCTTCACCGCCGAGCTGAATCAGCATCTGCAACGCCGTTTCATGATCGAGCAGGCGTTGCGGCGCGCGCTCGCCACCGATGAACTCAGTCTCGTGTATCAGCCGATCGTCGACAGCCAGTGCGGCCGCACGATCGGCGCCGAGGCGCTGCTGCGCTGGTACAACAGCGAGCTGGGCAACGTTTCGCCGGTGGAATTCATTCCGGTGGCCGAAGACGCCGGCCTGATCGTCGAGATCGGATCCTGGGTGCTGGCGCGGGCCTGCGACCAGGTCGCGCAGTGGCGGCGCACGCTGGCGCCGGATTTGATCGTCGCGGTGAATCTGTCGCCGCGCCAGTTCAAAGGCGGGCTGGTGGAGCGGATCGAGCGCTGTCTCGAGCAGTCCGGGCTCGAGCCGGCGGCGCTGGAGCTTGAGATTACCGAGCGGCTGTTGATGAGCGACAGCGACGCCGTCCTGCCGATGCTCACCGCGTTGAGCGCGATGGGCGTGCGGATTTCCGTCGACGATTTCGGCACCGGTTATTCGTCGCTGTCGTATCTGAAGCGGTTTCCGCTGCATAACCTGAAGATCGACCGTTCTTTCGTCGCGGGGTTGCCGGATCATCGCGATTCGATCGCGATCACGCAGGCGGTGGTGGCGATGGCCCATTCGCTCGGCATGAATGTCACTGCGGAAGGTGTCGAAACCGCCGAGCAGGCGGCGTTTTTGCGCGGAATCGCTTGCGACAAGCAGCAGGGGTATTTTTATAGCCGGCCTGTCGGGGCGAGCGCTTATGCACGTAGCTTGCATGACGCGCAGGTGGGGCTGGCCAGCGCTTTATAGCTGTCCTGACGTCTCCAGCCATGGCCGCAGGCGCCGCAATCCCACTTCGCCTGAGTGGCTAATAGAGCAATTGAACCCCACTGCCGCGGGGACCCAGATTCGATTGTTCAGATTCGCGAACAAGTGCCTTCGCGTTCCCGGTATTTATCCGCGGCCCCGGTCTCCCTAAAATTCTCCCATCGAATATACATTCCGCGTCGTGCCGAAACGGCCCAGCGCGATGGGAGCCGTTATGCCAGCCTTGATTCAAAACCAGCTTTATCGACCCGCGGTGATCCTGCCGATGGTCGCCCTCATGCAGGTGATGGTGTCGCAGGATTTCAACCTCGGCCAGGTCGGCTGGGTCGTGGCCGCGCGCGGCGCGCAGGCCGCGCTGCAACGTTCGCGCGAGTTGATCTGCGCTGTGCATTGCCACGCCTGAACACAACCGGGCGCAATTTCCATCAATCGGCGGCGCCGGCCCATCGGCGGCGCGAAAACAGATCGGCAGCCGGCGCACGAACGTCACCGCGCGCAACAGAAGCAACGAGAAGGGGCGGTAACGGCAACGCGAGGCGCTAAGGGTAAGATGCTACGACCTGCACCCCAGCCTCGGGAGATCTGCCATGCCACAGCACTTCGACGCAGTCGTGATCGGTACGGGACAAGGCGGGACGCCGCTCGCTGTCCGTCTCGGTCAAAGCGGCCGTAAAACCGCGGTGATCGAACGCGGGGCCTTCGGCGGGACTTGCGTGAATGTCGGCTGCACACCCACCAAATCGTATGTAGCCAGCGCCCGTGGGGCGCATGTGGCGCGCCACGCCGCGGACCTCGGCGTGCAGGTGAGCGGGGCGGTCAGCGTCGATCTGGCAGCGGTCAAGGCGCGCAAGGACAGGATCATCGGCCAATCGCGCGACGGTGTCGAGAAATGGCTGCGCGGCACGGCTAACGTCACCGTCTTCACAGGCCACGCGCGCTTCACCGGCGCGCATACGCTCGCCATCAGCGGCTCGGTGCGCGACGAACTCAGCGCCGACGAAATCTTCATCAATACCGGTACGCGCGCCGTCGTGCCGCCGCTCAATGGGCTTGAGCGCGTTCGCTACTACACCAACTCCAACCTGCTCGAACTGACGGAATTGCCGGACCATCTGGCGATTGTCGGCGGCAGCTATATCGCGCTCGAATTCGCGCAGATTTTTCGCCGCTTCGGCAGCCGGGTGACGGTGCTGGTGCGCGGCGAACGCGTGCTGACGCGTGAGGATGCCGACTTCGCCGGCTCGGTCCAGAAGGTACTGGCGCGCGAAGGGATCGAGTTTGTGTTCGGCGTGCAGCCTTCGCGGGTCGAACCGCATCCGCATCACGAGAACGAGGTGTGCATCGGCTTTGAGCAGAACATTCCCGCGCTCGAAGCGTCGCACCTGCTGTTCGCCACCGGCCGTGAACCGAATACCGACGACCTCGGCCTCGATGTGGCCGGCATCGCGACGGACAAGCACGGCATGATTCCCGTCGACGGCCAGTTGCGCACCAACGTGCCGGGCGTCTGGGCGATCGGCGACATCAACGGACGCGGCGCCTTTACCCACACTTCCTACGATGATTTTCAGATCGTCGCCGCCAATCTGCTCGACGGCGGCGCGCGCTGCGTCGATACGCGGATCATGACGTATGCGGTGTTCGTCGACCCGCCGCTCGCGCGTGTCGGGCTTTCGGAGACCGACGTGCGCAAAGCCGGACGCGAGGCGCTGATCGCCACCATGCCGATGACGCGGGTGGGCCGCGCCCGTGAACGCGGCGAGACCGACGGTTTCATGAAGGTGCTGGTCGACCCGCAAAGCAAGCAGATTCTTGGCGCGGCGATCCACGGCATCGAAGGCGACGAAGCGCTGCACACGTTCATCGACATCATGACGGCCGGCGCGCCGTATCCGAGCTTGCAGTACGCCATGCACATTCATCCGACCATCAGCGAACTGGTGCCGACCTTGCTCGATGGCCTCAAGCCGATGAAATGAGCGGCGCACGCGGTGGCAAACCGGGGGCGAGCGCCCTCGACGATAACGTGCAACGAACTCAGGTAGCGAGCATAGCCGGAGCACAAGCGATGAAACGCACGATCAGCAGCGGCAACCTCTTCGATCCCGGTGCGCCAGCGGGCCCTGACGAGCAAGTCGACGCGCTCGTGGAAGAGGCCGGTGTGAGCATCGAACGGATCGTCTCGCGGGGGCACGCAAGTCCGCCGGACTTCTGGTACGACAGCCCGCGCGCCGAGTGGGTCGTGCTGCTGAGCGGCGCGGCGACGCTCGAATTCGAAGGCGAGCCTGAGCTGCATCCGATGAAACCCGGCGACCACGTGCTGATCGACGCGCATTGCCGGCATCGGGTGGCATGGACGAGCGACACGGAGCCGAGCGTGTGGCTGGCGGTGTACTACCCTGGCGTTTGCCAGTGACCGATAGCTGAGATCACGTCGCCGTGACGGGACTGAACTCGGGGATTAAACTCGAACTGGCACGTATCCTGGAGCGAGATCATGAATGATGCTGACCCTAAAAGCACTTTTCGCGGTCTACCGTTGACCCCGGAACAGGACGCGGAAGTCAGACACTACATAAAAAAGCAGAAGCAACAGGGCGCGGAGTGGGACACGCCGGAACTGGCGTCCATGCTTCGCGACATGCTGGAACCGCCGGGCGATGACGACGGAGAATTCGATCCCGACTTCGACGAAACGAAAGCCGCCGCGGAACGTGCGGCGGCCTCGATCGACGAGGCGATGGACCCGATCGAGGCGAGCGAAGAGCGGAACGCCGCGATGGAAATCGAGGCCATGAAGGGCTTGAGACGCTGAGCCTGCATTGCAGAACCACTGACGAGCGGCGTTGATCGACCCGACGGGAGAAGGTCGCGCTTCCACCACGGATCAGGAAAAAACATGAGCATCAGCATCGTCCAGCTTGGGTCTCCGAGAGCGGCCGACGAAGGGCTGCGTATCGGTACCGTTCGGCGACCGCCGCGCGGCGTACCCCGGGCCGAATTCGCCACCCGCGACTATTACGATGTGTGGCTCCCCAATCTGTCGCCTGACGCGGAGTTGGTCAAAGAAGCCAAGGCGGTTACGAGCGATCGCGATTGGGCCGCGTTTGCGAAAAAATTCCGCGCGGAGATGAATGGCGGCGACGCCAGCAAGGTGTTGGACCTGCTGGCCGCCTTGTCGAAAACGACCAACTTTTCCGTCGGTTGCTACTGCGAGGACGAAAGCCGGTGCCATCGCAGCATTCTGCGTCAGTTGTTGGACGAGCGGGGTGCGCTGATAAGGTGAGGCGTGCATACGCCGCCGGCCGGCATTCGACAAGTCCCGTTGTCATCGCCGATAATCGGCGGCGTGCGGACCTGCCCGGGCAGTCCCGCATACTGCGGCTTCGGCGGGCAATTGCGGTGTGCCATGCCCGCAAGCACAGGTCTTCACAATCGCGACTACACAATCAGGAAACCGACCGATGGGCAAGGGACGCGTCGAAGCCTTCAGCGATGGCGTGATCGCCATCATCATCACGATCATGGTGCTCGAATTGAAGGTGCCGGACGGCTTCGATCTCGCCGCGCTGCGCCCCGTGATCCCCGTGTTCTGCGCCTACGTGTTGAGTTTCATCTACGTCGGCATCTACTGGAACAATCATCACCACCTGTTCCATACCGTGCAGAAGGTCAACGGCGCGGTGCTCTGGGCCAATCTCCATCTGTTGTTCTGGCTGTCGCTGCTGCCGGCCGTCACGCATTGGGTCGGCGAAAACCATCTCGCCGCCTGGCCGACTGCGATGTATGGCGCCGTGCTGTTCATGTCGGCGATTGCGTATTTCATTCTGACCCGCGTGCTGATCCGCGAGCACGGCACCGACTCGACGATCGCGAAGGCGGTCGGCAACGACTTCAAGGGCAAGGTCTCGGTCGTCATCTATCTGGCGGGCATGGGGCTGGCATTTGTTCAGCCGTGGCTCTCGGCTGCGCTCTACACGTTGGCCGCGGCGTGGTGGTTGATACCTGACCGGCGCATCGAACACCTGATGGAAGCGTAAGCATGTTGCTTGCGCTCAAGCTCGCGCTGGTGCCCGCGTTTCTCGCCGCGCTGACCGTGGCGGGGCGTGTGTGGGGGCCGTCGGTGGCGGGATGGCTAGCAGGGCTGCCGGTGGTGTCCGGCCCGATCGTGTTGCTGCTCGCGCTGGAGCGTGGGCCGGCGTTCGCGGCGCAGGCGTCGGCGGCGTCGATTGCGGCGATCGCCGCTTCCGAGGCGTTCAATTTTGCGTATGCGTGGACGTGCCGGCGTTCAGCATGGCCGCTTGCGCTCACGGTTGGGATGCTCGGGTGGGTTGGCGTGGCGATGTTGCTCACGCATTTGCCGGGTGGACTGATGTGGGCGGTGGCCGCGGGTTGTGTGGCCGTCGTCGTTTCGCAAAGCGGCTTGCCGCGCGTCACGGGCCATGTGCCGGCGACGCGTCTCGGGCTCGGCGATCTTGCGCTGCGCATGCTCGCCGGCGCGCTGCTGACTGTTGCGGTGACGACACTGTCGGCGTCGATGGGTGCGACGTGGAGCGGGCTGCTGTCGGTGTTTCCTTTGCTCGGGATCGTCCTCGCGGTGTCGGCCCAGCGCGCGCATGGCTCGGACTTCGTCGCATTGTTGATGCGCGGCATGGTGATCGGCCGCGGCTCGTTCGCGGCGTTCTTCGCCGTGACCGCGACGATGTTGCCGCACTACGGCGTGTGGTTCAGTTTTGCGTGTGCGGCGGCGGTGTCGATGGTGGTGCAGGGGGCGACCAGACGGTTGCTTCGCGCGAAGCGGCCAGTGCAGGTATTGACGCGTGAGCTTGCTGAACAGCAGTCGGCGGATTGAGGCCGTTTGGCCGATACTGACATCATGACTTCGCGCAGACAAAGCTCCCCCGTCACCCGGATCGGCTTGATCTCCGACACGCATAACCTCGTGCGTCCTGAAGCCCTGCAGTACCTCGCGGGCTGCGATGCGATCATCCACGCGGGCGATATCTGCAATCAGGCGGTGCTCGATGCGCTCGCGCAGATCGCGCCGGTCACCGCCGTGCGCGGCAATAACGATATCGACGAACCGGTTGCTTCGCTGCCGACACACGTCAAGCTGACCGTCCAACAGGTGACGATCCTAGTCGTGCATGACATCGCCGACGTGGGCGACGATCCGCGCAGCGCGGGCATCGACGTGGTCGTGACGGGGCACTCGCACAAGCCCGCGATCAGCGAGCGCGACGGGGTGCTGTTCGTCAATCCGGGCAGCGCAGGGCCAAGGCGTTTCAAGTTGCCGATTTCCGCCGGCATGCTGATCGTTGAAGGTGCGCACGCCAGCGCAACGTTCGATTCTCTGGTGACATAAAAAACGGGCCGGCAAACATCTGCCGGCCCGTTTTCGGACATGCTCACGCTTATTGCTGTGGTTGCCTGTCGCCGCCCGTCATAGCGATTGCGGGCGATGCGCGTACAACTTCAGCGATTAGTTACCGCGCAACCTAGGATCAGGCACGCGCCGTAGCCGCGGCAGCGTAACCTTCATCCATCTCCGCCGCCTCACGTTCGCCGCGCAGCACCGCATGCGCTTCGGCACGCGTTGCGACACACGGACCGGAGCCGAGCAACGGCTTGCGGGCCGTTTCACGCAGCGCGAACACCGACACGATACCGATCAACGACGCGCCCATCAGGTAGTACGCGGGCATCATCAGATTGCCGGTGCTGTCGACCAGCCATGCCGTCACGAGCGGCGTCGTCCCGCCGAACAGCGACACCGAAATGTTGAAGCCGATCGCGAGCGCACCGTAGCGGATCTTGGTCGGGAACAGCGCCGGCAGCGCCGACGGCATCACGCCGGTAAAGCACGACAGCAGCACGCCGAGAATCATCAGGCCGCCGAACACCGGCAGCACCGTGCCCATGCGGATCAGCAGCAGCGCGGGAATCGACAGCACGAACAGACCCACGCAACCGAACAGCATCACCGGCTTGCGGCCGATCGTGTCGGACAGGTGGCCGGCTGCCAGCGTCATCGGCATCATCAGCACCATCACTAGCAGCACGAGGAAGAGACCGTGCGTTTCGTTGAAGTGCAGCGTGGCCGACAGATAGCTCGGCAGATACGAGAGCGCCATGTAGTCGGTGACGTTGAAGATCAGGACGAGGCCGACGCACAGCAGAAGCGGCTTCCATTGCTGGATGAGCAGCTCGCGGAACGATTGCTTCGGGAGCGCCTTGTCTTCGGCTTCGCGTTGTTCGGCCTGCTTCTTGAACGCGGGCGTTTCTTCGAGCTTCATCCGGATGTAGAGACCCACCAGACCCAGCGGGCCCGCGATCAGGAACGGCACACGCCAGCCCCACGAGAGCAGCGCCTCGTTCGACAGCGTTGCCGTCAGAACCGCGACCGTACCCGCGCCGAGTACATAGCCGATCAGCGTGCCGAACTCGAGGAAGCTGCCCATGAAGCCGCGGCGCTTGTCCGTCGAGAATTCGGCGATGAAGGTAGCGGCGCCGCCGTATTCACCACCCGTCGAGAAGCCTTGCACGAGGCGCGCGACCAGCAACAACGCCGGCGCGAAAATGCCGATCGTCGCGTAGCTCGGAATCAGGCCGATCGCGAAGGTGCCGAGCGCCATCATGATCATGGTCATGGCCAGCACGCGCTGACGGCCGATGCGGTCGCCCAGCGGCCCGAACACCATGCCGCCGACAGGCCGCACGAGGAACGCCGCGGCAAACGTGCCGAAGGTGGCGATCAACTGGGCGGACGGGCTCGACGACGGGAAGAACACTTTGCCGAGCGTGACAGCGATATAGCTGTACACGCCGAAATCGAACCATTCCATCGCGTTGCCGAGCGCCATGGCGCCGACGGCCCGCTTGAGGAGAGATTTGTCGACGACGGTGATGTCATCGAGTGAGAGGCGTTGTTCTTCTTTGTGATGTCGCCAGAAGCCGTTGCTGGAAGCGGTCAAGGTGAAAACTCCAATGACTGCGACGAAACTCATGAAAACGCGCATGAACGTTCCGCCACGGGTGCTGGGGAAGTGCAGTTTCGCGAGCAGAGCGATGGCGTCTCTTTCGCCCGAAGGCGATCGAAGGGGGCGTGAAAAAAGAAAACAGAACGCCCGTGCCTCGCGAATCATTCGCGAAAAAACACTCGTCTAGATTGTGCTGACTGTTGCATCTGCGTGGCCGTGGAAGGGGGGCAGATGCATGAGGACGCTGGGGTGGCTGAAAGCTGGCCCATGCGCCGCTGAAAGGCTCGAAACGAAAAAGGCCGGTGCTGGATCGCCGCTCATAGTGCGAGCTCAAGCGGGGAAAAGACCGACAAGCCTTCTTGTATAAAAACTGTTCAATCCGGCCCTTGGTACGCACAGCATGCCAAGTTTGAACTGAACGCGAATGAAGGTGAATTGCTGTTGGAACGGTGCACATCATAGCACGATGACGGATGATCGTGCAAACCCGGGGTCCAGCCGGCAGCTCGGGGAGGGCGCTCAATCCCTTGCGTGGCGGGGGATTCGGCGGATTGCGGCGGTATGGAAAAGAGGCTTAAAAGTGGCCGGAAATGGTCCGGTTAGTGAATTTTGCCAAGGCTCTAAAGTGGCGAAAGGCGAGGAAAAATGAGAGGCGAGATGCGCCGCCAAATTCGTGGCCAAACAGGCGAAAAAAATCCGCGCTCGCGGCGCGGATTTTTCGTCAGGGTGATCGCCAATCCTGGCTTGTAGCGCAAGAAGGCGCTTACTCGGCTGCCGGCGGCACGTAGCCCTGTGCCGTATCCGCGCCTTCGCCGAAGAAGAACTTTTCGGTCTGCTTCATCAGATATTGGCGTGCGCGCGGATCGGCCATGTTCAGGCGGTTTTCGTTGATCAGCATGGTTTGCTGCTTCAACCAGGCCTGCCAGGCTTCCTTCGAAATGCTTTCGTAGATCCGCTTGCCAAGGTCGCCCGGCAGCGGCGGGAAATCGAGGCCTTCGGCTTCCTTGCCGAGCTTCGCGCATTGAACCGTACGAGTCATACTGTGCTTCTCCTATATCGATGTGGGGGCGGGCAGTCGCTTTATATGGGGACGCTCAGAGCTGTTTCATCAGCACGAGCGACTTGCGCTGCCAGTTATAGAGTCGGCGGCGGTCTTCCGGCAGGTCGTCGACCGTGACCTTGACGAAGCCGCGCTTGAGGAACCAGTGTTCGGTGCGCGTAGTGAGCACGAAAATCCGCGTGAGGCCGCGTGCCCGGGCGCGTTGTTCGATGCGTTTGAGCAGGCGCTCGCCGTCGCCCGTGCCTTGCGCTTCAGGCGCGACCGTGAGACACGCCATTTCGCCGATGCGCTCCTGCGGGTACGGATACAGCGCCGCACAGCCGAACAGCACGCCATCGTGCTCGATCACCGAGAAATGGTCGATGTCGCGTTCGATCTGGTGGCGGCCGCGCCGCACCAGCGTGCCGTCGGATTCGAGCGGCTCGATCAGCGAGAGAATGCCGCCGACGTCGTCCGGCGTGGCTTCGCGCAGGCTTTCGAGGTTCTCGTACGAGATCATCGTGCCCACGCCGTCGTGCAGGAACAGTTCGAGCAGCAGGCTGCCGTCGAGCGCGTAGGGGATGATGTGCGCCCGTGCCACGCCGCCGCGGCAGGCGCGGATCGAATGTTTCAGATAGAAGCCCGCGTCGCCGGTGACTTCGCCGCTTTCATGCAGCTTGTAGGCGTCGTCGAGCGACAGTTCGCGAACCAGTACGGGTCCGTCTTCGCCAGTCTCCATCAGGCCCGGCGTCTCGGTCAGGAATACGATCTTGTCGGCGCGCAGCGCGATCGCCGCCGCCGAGGCGACGTCTTCCATCGACAGATTGAACGCCTCGCCGGTGGGCGAGAAGCCGAGCGGCGACAGGAGCACCAGCTTGCGGCTTGCGAGCGAATGGCGGATCGAATCCGCGTCGATCTTGCGCACCACGCCGGTGTGGGCGAAATCGACGCCGTCCAGAATGCCGACCGGGCGCGCCGTCACGAAGTTGCCGGACACCACGCTGATGTGCGCGTGCGCCATCGGCGTGTTCGGCAAGCCCTGGCTGATCGCCGCCTCGATATCCAGACGCACTTCGCCGGCCGCTTCTTTCGCGGACTCCAACGCGCGCGCGTCGGTAATGCGCATACCGTGCGAAAACTCCGATTCCACGCCGTGCAGGCTCATCTGCTCTTCGACCTGCGGTCGCGAGCCGTGCACCAGCACGATCTGGATGCCCATGGCCTGCAGCAGCGCGATATCGGACACGAGCGCATTCAGGAGCCCCTGATGCACCACCTCGCCGCCGAAACCGACGACGAACGTCTTGTTACGGAACGCATGGATGTAAGGGGCGACTGAGCGCATCCAGTCGACGAATTGCGCGTGCTGTGCGAGGTCTTCCGTTGCTCCGGCGGGGGCCGGAACGCTCGCGGGCGCGGGGACGAGGTCGGTTTGGGAATTCATGCCGGGGATTATAATGCGCCCCCATGTCGAATGTACCCAAAAGTCCCGCTACGGCGAACGAGAATGTGACGCCGCCCGCCGATCAGGCGAAGCCCGGCGACGCGCGCCGCCGCGATGCGCAGGACGCAACTCGCAACACGCCACCAGCCGCGCGTGAGTCTCTGCGCTCCGCGGATGACGCGCGCGTGTCCGCACAGAAAAATAATCCGCCGCGTGAGGCGCGCCGCGAAGCGGGCGCGCAGGCGCCGAAAGCTGCTCATGAGGGGCGGAAGCACACGCCACAGGGCGACGCTGCGCGCAGTCAGCCGACTTCCGGCGGCGCGGAGAAGCCCGCGCGCCGCGACGATGGACGCGCGCAGAACGCGCCTCGCGGCCAACGCCAGCAGCAGGGCGATGAACGGCGCGCGCAGTCCGAAAACACGCGAGCTCCAAATCAGCCGAGGCGTGGCGACGGACGTGCCAATCAGCAAAGCGGTGCGCCCGCGCAGAAATCGCCGCAAGCAGGCGATGCTCAAAACGGCCAGCCCCGTCGCGAGCCGCGGCCACCGCGCGTTCAACGCGTCGTCGAACCGAACCCGATTCCGCCGATTACTTTTCCTGAAGCGCTGCCGGTGTCCGGCCGTCGGGAAGAAATTGCGCGGGCCATCGCACAGAATCAGGTCGTGATCGTCTGCGGTGAGACCGGTTCGGGCAAGACGACCCAGTTGCCGAAAATCTGCCTCGAACTCGGGCGTGGTCTCGGCGCGGGCGGCTCCGGTTTGATCGGTCACACGCAGCCGCGCCGAATTGCGGCGTCGGCAACGGGCCGCCGCATAGCCGAAGAACTCGGCACGCCGTTTGGCGAAGTGGTCGGCTACAAGGTGCGGTTTACCGACAATCTGTCGCCGGGCGCGTCGGTCAAACTCATGACCGACGGTATTCTGCTCGCCGAAACGCAGACCGATCCGCTGCTAAAAGCCTACGACACGCTGATCATCGACGAAGCGCACGAGCGCAGCCTGAACATCGATTTTCTGCTCGGCTATCTGAAGGAAATCCTCGTCAAGCGGCCCGATCTGAAGCTGATCGTGACCTCGGCGACGATCGACGCGGACCGCTTCGCACGCCATTTCGGCCGCGACGACAAGCCTGCGCCGGTGATCGAAGTGAGCGGCCGTCTCTATCCGGTCGAGGTGCGCTACCGGCCGGTCGCTGAGGACAGCCCGGCGGTGAAGGCGGCGGAGGGCTCTTCCGCATCGTCTTCGCGTGAATCGCGTGACAGGCCGAGGACCCAGCGCGAAACGGATCGCGATCTGATGGAAGCGATTGTCGATGCGGTCGACGAACTGTGCCGCGAAGGCCCCGGCGACGTGCTGGTCTTCCTGCCCGGCGAGCGGGAAATTCGCGATGCCGCGGAGGCGCTGCGCAAGCACCACCCGCCGCACACGGAAATCTTGCCGCTGTTCGCCCGTTTGTCCGCTGCCGAACAGGAACGCGTGTTCCGCACCTCGAACGCGCGCCGTATCGTTTTGGCCACTAACGTCGCGGAAACCTCGCTGACGGTGCCCGGCATTCGCTATGTGGTCGATACGGGCTTGGCGCGCGTGAAGCGCTACTCGTATCGCAACAAGGTCGAGCAGTTGCAGGTCGAGTCGATCTCGCAGGCCGCCGCGAATCAGCGGGCAGGGCGTTGCGGCCGCGTCGCGGATGGCATCTGTATTCGTCTGTACGAGGAAAGCGACTATCAGGGCCGCGTGCGTTTTACCGACCCGGAGATTTTGCGTTCGTCGCTGGCGTCGGTGATTTTACGCATGAAGTCGCTGCATCTGACGGCGATCGAAACCTTTCCGTTCATCGAACCGCCGCCGGGCCGCGCCATCGCCGACGGCTATCAATTGCTCAACGAACTGGGCGCCGTCGACGACGACAACCAGCTCACGCCGCTCGGCCGCGAACTCGCGCGCTTGCCGCTCGACCCGCGCGTAGGCCGGATGATTCTCGCCGCGCGCGATCAGCAGGCGTTGAAGGAAGTGCTGATCATTGCCAGCGCATTGTCGGTGCAAGATCCGCGCGACCGGCCGATCGAAGCGCAGGAGCAGGCCGACCAGGCGCATCGCCGGTTCGCCGACGAGCGCTCCGAGTTCCTGCAATGGCTGAAGATCTGGAACTGGTTCGAAGAAGCGATCGCGCACAAGAAGTCGAACCGGCAATTGCAGGACGAGTGCCGCAAGAACTTCCTGTCGCAATTGCGCCTGCGTGAATGGCGCGATGTGCACTCGCAACTGCTGACCGTGGTGCGCGAGCACGGCTGGCGGCTGAACGAGGCCGAAGCGACTTTCGAGCAGATTCACCTCGCGTTGCTGACTGGCCTGCTCGGCAACATCGGCCTGAAAGCCGACGACGAACCGTATTTCCTCGGCGCGCGCAGCATCAAGTTCTACCTCTGGCCGGGCTCGGCGCTGGTGAAGAAAGCCGGGAAATGGGTGATGGCCGCCGAACTGGTTGAGACGAGCCGTTTGTACGCGCGTTGCATTGCGAAGATCGAGCCGGAGTGGATCGAAAAGATCGGTGAGCATTTGCTGAAGAAGTCGTTGTCCGAGCCGCATTGGGAGAAGCGCGCGGCGCAGGTGTCGGCGTTCGAGCGCGCGGTACTGTACGGTCTGCCGATTTACCACCGGCGGCGTGTGAGCTTCGGTAAACAGGACCCGGCGCGCGCCCGTGAACTATTCATTCGCGGCGCGCTGGTGGAAGGCGAGTTCGATACGAAGCTCGCGTTCTTCGCGCACAACCGCAAGCTGCTCGCCGACATCGAGCAACTGGAGCACAAGTCGCGCCGTCAGGACGTGCTGGTCGACGACGAACTGATTTTCGGCTTCTACGATCAGGCGCTGCCGAAAGGCATCTATACGGGCGCGTCGTTCGAGCGCTGGTATCGCGACGAGGTGAAGAAGAGCGGCCAGCCGGAAGACAAGCTGCGTCTGCTGTATCTCTCGCGCGACGATCTGATGCGGCACGAGGCTGCCGGCGTCACGACCGACCTGTTCCCGAAGCGGATGACGATGGCGGGCGTCGAGATGGCGCTCACTTACCACTTCGAGCCGGGTTCGCCGCGCGACGGCGTGACGCTCGCGGTGCCGCTGTATGCGCTGAATCAGGTCGACGCACGACGCTGCGAATGGCTTGTGACCGGCATGCTGAAAGAGAAGGCGCAACTTCTGCTGAAATCGTTACCGCAGAAGCTGCGGCGCCATTGCGTGCCGCTGCCCGAGTTCGCGGCGGGTTTCGTCGAACGGCATAGTGGTCCTCGCTTCGGCGCGGGCGGTTTGCTCGAATCGCTGATCGCCGACGTTCGCGAGCAGACTCAGGTCGCGATGAAGCAATCGGATTTCAAACTCGAAACGCTGACGCCGCATCTGTTCATGAACTTCAAGGTCGTCGACGAGCACGGGCGGCAGCTTGCGATGGGCCGGAATATGTCGCAACTGCGTGCTGAACTCGGCGGGCAGGCGCAGCAGCACTTCCAGAAGATCGCGTCGGGTGCGGCCGGGGTGGCGTTGGCGGATGCGGGCGGCGGTGGCGGCGTGGCCGCCGGCGCGCAAGCAGGCGGAGCAGTCGGCGCGGCAAACGGTGCGGCTTCGCGAGGCAAGAGCACTGCTGCGCCCGGACCGCTTGCGACGTCGCAAGAAGGCGCGCAAGGCACCGCGCTGTACGAAAAGCTGACAACGTGGAATTTCGGCAAGCTCCCCGAGTTGCTCGAAATTCGCCGTGGCGGTCAGACTTTGTTCGGTTATCCGGCGCTAGTGGATCGCGGCACGCATTGCGACGTCGAAGTGTTCGATTCACCCGATGAAGCCGCGCGCATCCATCGCGCAGGGCTGCGGCGCTTGTTCGCGTTGCAATTGAAGGAGCCGATCAAGTACCTGGAAAAGAATCTCCCGGGTTTGCGCGAAATGGCGATGCAGTTCATGCCCCGCGGCACCCAGGAAGAACTGCGCGATCAATTGATCGACACCGCGCTCGACCGCGCCTGTCTGCAAGACCCGCTGCCCGCCGATGATGTCAGTTTCCACACGCGCCGCGACGAAGGCCGCAGCCGTCTGACTTTGTTGGCTCAGGAAATCGCGCGGCTGGTAGGGCAGATTCTCAGCGAATACGCGACTGTGACGAAAAAGCTGGTGCAGGCGAAGGCGTTCACGGCCGCGCATGCGGACATGCAGAACCAACTGGATGGCCTGGTCAGCAAACGCTTCGTGGTCGATACACCGTATGCGCAGTTGGCGCACTTCCCGCGCTACCTGAAGGGCATTGCGCTGCGCATCGACAAGCTGAAGGCGGACTCCGCGCGCGACGCACGGCAGTTCGCAGAATTCCAGCCACTGTTGCAGAACTACCAGCGTGCGCTCGCGCAACGCGGCGGCGTGCTGGATCCGCGCTTGTCGGAATTCCGCTGGTTGCTCGAAGAATTGCGGATTTCGCTGTTCGCACAGGAGTTGCGTACACCGATGCCGGTCTCGGTGAAGCGTCTCTACAAAGTGTGGGAGTCGATGCAGCGTTGAGCGGTGAGAGGAGGGCGCGACGCGGCGCTGAGCGACACATGGAGTGGGGCGCCGCAGGTGCCCGCTTCGCTTGCCTAGCGCTAGCGGATTCGGTGCGGCACGTGGCGTCGAGCAAAAAAACGCGTGACACCATTCCTTTTGAGAATGACGTCACGCGTAAAGGGCGCGAGCGCTTTCGGACCCGCGCCTGCTCGCTGCCAGTACAGCAACGCGGATGACTTTGATGTGACTGGCTCAGATCGAACCGGTCATCTTTCTTGCCGACGTTTTACCAGTGCATGCCGGCGCCGATTGACGCGCCGAACTGGCCGCGCGAGTCAGAGGTGCCTTGTACCTTGTAGACCCACTTGCCGGTTTCCGACAATTGCGACACGCCGATGGCGATCGCCGACTGCCCGCCGTAGGTGCCGCCGGCCATGGCCACCATGCCGTGACCCGGCAAGACCGCTTGCGGCAAGCCTGCTGCTGCAAGTGCCGTTGCCGTGCCGCCGTAGGCATCGCGGCGGGCCGAGCGGATCTGGTCGTCGGTGTAGCTGTTAGCCTGGCCGACTGCGCCGCTCATGGATTGCTGCAACTGATTGACGTTGACTGCATCCGTGCCTTGCACGCCGGCCGCGACGTTGGTGATCTGACGCTCCTGACCTGCTGCGCCGACCGATACCGTGCTCGCGCGATCCGCGACCGAGCCTTGACCCAATGCCACCGAGTTGTCGGCGCTGGCGTTCGCCGCGGCACCGAGCGCGGTGGCGTTGTTGCCGCTTGCGACCGAGTTCGCGCCCATGGCGATGGCGTTCGTGCCGGTGGCGTTGGCGTTGGCGCCCACAGCGACCGAATGCGTGCCCGAGGCCTGTGCACCTTCTGTGCCGACATTGCCGTCGGCGCTGAAGAACGGCACGTTCGGATTCACCGTGATGTTCTGCACAGCGTTGCCGATTGCCGTGTTCAGTTGGCCGACGTTGACGGCATCGGTTGAGTCCACGCCGTCGGCGACGTTGTGGATGATCGTGCCACCACTGGATGCATCGCCGCCGAGCGTGACGCTGTTCTTGTTGACGCTGCCGTCGGCGTTCTTGTCATACATCACGGCGCCGTCGAGCTTGGCGTCGGTCTGCGACGTAACTTCTTTCAACTGGGCAACGTTGACGGCGTCGGTGTCGGCGGTGCCGGCTGCAACGTTGGTGATCTGGCGTTCTGCGCCCGCTGAACCGACCGATACGGTGTTGATGCGATCGGCGATCGAGCCGTTGCCCAGGGCGACCGAGTTGGCGGAGCTGGCATTTGCCTGATAGCCGAGGGCCGTTGAATTGTCGCCTGCTGCCGTGGCGAGGGTGCCGACGGCCGTGCTGTTGTCTCCCTGTGCCCATGAGGAGGTGCCGGCTGCAAATGACGCGTAGCCGGAAGCGTTGGCGTACGCGCCGATCGCGACCGAGTGGTCGCCGTTTGCAGTGGCGTCGTCCGAGCCGTCATTGGCCCCGCCTGCCTTGAAATAGCGCGAGGCGTCAGCGGCAGCCGCATTCAGTTGGCTCAGGTTGACGGCGTCCGTAGCTTCTGTGCCGGCTGCGACGTTGGTGATTTGACGTTCTGCACCGCTTGCACCGACAGAGACGGTGTTAGCACGATCGGCGACCGAGCCCTGGCCCAGCGCGACCGAATTGACCGCGACGGCATTCGCCTTGTAGCCGAGGGCCGTCGAGCCGTCGCCTGCTGCCGTGGCGAGGGTGCCGACGGCCGTGCTGCTGTCTCCCTGTGCCCACGAGGAGGTGCCGGCTGCAAATGACGCGTAGCCGGAAGCGTTGGCGTAGGCGCCGATCGCGACCGAGTGGTCGCCGTTTGCGGTGGCGTCGTCCGAGCCGTCATTGGCGCCGCCTGCCTTGAAATAGCGCGAGGCGTTAGCGGCGGCCGCATTCAGTTGGCTCAGGTTGACGGCGTCCGTAGCTTCAGTGCCGGCTGCGACGTTGGTGATTTGACGTTCTGCGCCGCTTGCACCGACAGAGACGGTGTTAGTACGATCGGCGATCGAACCTTGGCCCAATGCGACGGAGCCGTCGGCGCTAGCGTCGGCCATGTTGCCCAGCGCGATGCTGTTGTCGCTAGTGGCAGTGGCCTTATAGCCAATTGCAACGGAGTTGGCGCCGTCCACTTCCGAAAAGGCGCCGATGGATGTCGAGTTGATTCCCCTGACCGTGGATATGTTGCCGACGGCCGTACTGTATTCCGCCCCTGTGTCGACTAGCGCTCCATCGCCGGCAGCAAACGCTGCTTTGGCTTTAGCCTCTGCCATATAGCCGAACGCGCTGGCGCCGTTGACAGTCGCATTGGCCCCATAACCGAACGCGGAGGAGCCTGTACCCGACGCGACGGCATTCGCGCCTGCCGCGATAGCGCCTGGTTGACTAGCGCTTGCGTCGTGATCTCCAGCCGGGACTAGTGATGTGGCGTCGAAATAAATGTCAGCGTTCCCCGCATACGCTCCTGACACCCCTCCCAGCAAAACAGCACCAGCCAGCACAGCCTGTGCCAACGCCTGTTTCCGCGACGTCCCGCGTTTCGTCTTCCCCCGGGCCGTTTCCGACGTGGCCACCCACGTTCCCGTCGCTTCACACCAAACCGATTTGTAAATCTTGTTCATTATTTAAGTAACTCCGCGGTTATCGCATGCGCGGACTGCAGATGAAAGCGCGGCGATTCGAATAAGGCGTCATCGCCCTGGTATGTCGCGCACAAAATAAGAACATATAGGCCGCGGTTTCTCCGGTATCCGTTTTCCGTGTCCTGCTGATTTTTTCGCGCGTTCGAATCGCCGGCTTTACGCTCTTGAGTCCACAGGATTAAGTGCATGGGCGATGATCGGCGGGATTGTCAGGTGTGGCGGGGGAGAGGTGGAATAAGCCAATTCCTAAACGGTTGAAAATAAATAATTGTTTGTAATTTATTTTGATTAATTGATATCCAGATGTATAAAATTAGGAAATATAAAGAATCGTCTTGATTTGTCTTATTTGAATTTTAAAAATGTAAGAATGTAATGATCCATTGATTTGATTAAAATAATGGCGTTGTGAAAATCGAATGAGGATTTCCTACATGAAGCCGGCGTTATGTAGGCAGTGCGGCGGAATATGCTGACAGTGTCGTGCCCGCATCCCGCCTGGTTTCCGCTTTTCCGCGCGTCGCACCCGCATCCACGTCAACCGCTGGTCACAGCAAACGTTCTACAATGACGGTTGTTCTCCGAAGTGAGTTTTCATGCGTAAATTTTTTCTTCCCGGCTTGACTGCCACGTTCGCCGCGGGTGCAGCGCTGGTCGCCGCCGCAGGCTTTTTTTCTCCGGCGGCTCACGCCAACAACGTGATCGTGCTCAATTCCGGCGAAGCCACGCTGAGCCTGATCGACGAGACCACTCATCAAGTCGTTGGCACGGTGCCGACGGGTAAAGAACCCCACCACCTGATGGCCACGCCGGACAATTCGTCGCTGATCGTCGCCAACTCGGTGTCGAACAACCTGATGTTCGTCGATCCGAAATCGGGCCAGGTTCAGCGCTGGGTCGAGAACATCGAGGATCCGTACCAGATCGGTTTTTCGCCCGACCGCAAGTGGCTCGTCACCACCGGGCTGCGTCTGGACCGCCTCGACATCTATCATTACGACAGCCAGAAGAACCAGATGACGCTGGCCTCGCGTCTGCCGCTTGCGGTGATGCCGAGCCACATGGCGTTCACCAATGACAGCAAGACGGTTTTCGTCACGCTGCAGGTTTCGGGCGAGCTGGCCGCTATCGATCTGGCCACGCAAACCGTCAAGTGGAAGATGAAGGTCGGCAAGGTGCCGGCTGGCCTGTGGATGACACCGGGCGAGAAGTACCTGCTGATCGGCATGACCGGGGCGGACTACGTCGCCGTGGTCGACTGGCGCAATCAGAAGATCGTCAAGACGATCCCGACGGGCAAGGGCGCGCACAACTTCCGTTCGCTGGCTGACGGCAAACATGTGGCGGTGTCGAACCGCGTTGCGAGCACGATCAGCATCATCGACGAAGATACGCTCACCAACGTTGGCGACATCACCGGCTTGATGCCGGGGCCGGACGACATGGAACTGTCCGCCGACAAACGCTATCTGTGGGTGACCTTCCGTTTCGCGAAGCATATCGGCATCATCGACCTGAACACGCGTAAGCTGATCCAGACGATTGCCGTCGGCCGTTCGCCGCACGGTATCTATTTCTTCAATCGCGCGCCGGTCACGGCGCCGAACGGCGCTTGACGCTGTTATCAGCGAACCGCCAGGAATGAAGTAACAGGCCAGCACCATGTTCCATCTGATTTTTTCTTCTCTCGACAGCTTCGTCTCAACGGTGCAGACGTTGCTGTACGTCGACGTGGTGCAGCCGCTGCTGTTCCGCTTCAATCTGATGGACTACGACGAAGACACTTTCGACAGCCTGTATTGGGTGATCGTCGGCGTCTTCGAGGTGCTGGCGATGTACGCGGTGCTGCGCCCGCTCGAAGCGCTGCGCCCGGTCGAGCGGTGGGAAAACCGCAAGGCGGTGCGCGTCGACGTGATCTACACATGGATCGTCAAGCTCGGCATCCTGAACCTGTTCTTCTTCTTCGCCCTGCAGCCATTCTTCGACAACGTGCAGGCCTGGCTGCGTCTGCACAACATCGCGAATATCGAATTCGACAATCTGTGGCCAGGCGTCACTACGCAGCCGCTCGTCACGTTCGCGATGTATCTGCTCGTGCTCGATTTCGCCGGTTACTGGTACCACCGCTGGGAACATCGGTTCGGCGTCTGGTGGGAGCTGCACGCAGTGCATCACAGCCAGCAGCAGATGTCGCTATGGTCGGACGACCGTAACCATCTGCTCGACAGTTTGTTGCAGGCGTCGTTTTTCGCATCGATCGCGCTGGTGATCGGCGTGCCGCCGTCGCAATTCGTCGTGCTGGTGGCAATCACGAACCTCGCGCAGAGCGTGCAGCACGCGAACATCCGTCTGTACTTCGGCTGGCTCGGCGAGCGCCTGCTGGTCAGCCCGACCTTCCATCGCCGGCATCATGCAATCGGCTATGGCCACGAAGGGTTGAAGTACGGTTGCAACTTCGGCGTGCTGTTCCCATGGTGGGACATGCTGTTCCGAAGCGTATCGTGGAGCCGCGAAATGGAGCCCACTGGCATCCGCGATCAACTCGAAGGTCGCCGCTATGGCGATGGTTTCTGGGCGCAGCACTGGCTCGCTCTTGTGCGCATCGCCGGGCGACTTTCGCCGAAGCGCCGCGCCGAAGCCAACGACGCCGCTGCGGTCTGAGCATTCGTCTTCTTCTCATGCCGCCGGTTTCCCCGGCGGCGCGTCACGTGGTTTATCCTGTCCACGTTTGCGCGCACGTTCCTGAGTCGTTTTCCGGTCTGCATTTCGGTCTGTTCACCGGACCCTTCGCCGGTTCGCCGCGCTATTTCCTTTATTCCATCGTTTCGTTCACCGGCACTGGCTCGCATGAATGATCTGTTGCGCTCGTTCGGGCGCGCACTTGCAAGCGCGCTCCACCCGCGCATGCTCTGGCTGACTTTCCTGCCGTTTCTGGCGGCAACGGTCGGGTGGGGCGTGATCCTGTGGTTTTCCTGGCAGACGCTGATCGGCGCCACGCGCACGTGGCTCGAAAGCTGGTCGTTCACGGTCACGCTTTATCATCTGTTCGACTGGCTCGGCTTTTCGGCGCTGCACACGGCGATCGCGCCGTTCATCGTGATTGCGATGGCGATTCCGCTGATCGTCGTCACGGTGCTGCTGTTGATCGCCACGCTGTCGATGCCGGCGGTGATCCGCTTTCTGTCGGCGCGGCAATTCCCCGGCCTTGAAATGCGCCGCGGCGGAACGTGGTACGGTAGCTTGGGCCACGCATTGTGGACCACGGTGGTTTGTCTGGTGCTGCTGGTCGTCACGTTGCCACTCTGGCTGGTGCCGCCGTTCTTCGCGCTGATTCCGCCGCTGCTGTGGGGCTGGCTGACGTATCGCGTGATGAGTTACGACGCGCTCGCGCTGCATGCCACGCGTGACGAGCGGCGCGCGCTGGTGCGGCGCTTCCGGTTGCCGCTGCTATTGATCGGCATCGCGAGTGGGCTGCTGGGTTCGCTGCCGACGCTGCTGTGGGCGTCGTCGGTATGGCTGATCGTGCTGTTTCCCGTGATCACCGCGGTGACGATCTGGATCTACGCGTTCATCCTTGTATTTTCGGCGCTGTGGTTCGGCTACTACTGTCTGCGCGCACTGCAACGCATGCGCGCGGAAGAGCACGGCCCGCGGCACGCGGCGCCGGTTCCCTACTGATGAATTACTGACAAAGCGAAAGAGGCGGCAATGGCATTTGGCGTCATCATCATCGGCGACGAAATCCTGTCGGGCAGACGTATCGACAAGCATCTGCCGAAGGTCATCGAATTGCTGGGCGCGCGCGGGCTGGCGCTCGGCTGGGCGGAATACATCGGCGACGAGCCGGAGCGCATCACGGCGACGTTGCGACGCACGTTCGCCTCGGGCGACATCGTGTTCTCCACGGGCGGCATCGGCGCCACCCCGGACGACCACACCCGCCAGTGCGCGGCAGCCGCGCTCGGCGTGCCGCTCGAACTGCATCCGGAGGCCGCGAAGCTGATTCAGGAGCGCATCCGCGATATGTATCCGGCGAACGCCGCAACGCCGCTCGATCTGAATTCGGCTGAGAACCGGCATCGTCTGAACATGGGCACGTATCCGCAGGGCGCGTCGATCATTCCCAACGGCTACAACAAGATTCCTGGCTTCTCGATCAAGCAGCACTACTTCGTGCCGGGCTTTCCGGTGATGGCGTGGCCGATGATCGAGTGGGTGCTGGATACGCAGTATGCACATCTGCATCACGCGATGCCGCACGCGGAAAAGTCACTGCTGGTGTTCGAGCTGCCGGAGTCGCGGGTGACGCCGTTGATGGAAAAGATCGAACACGATTTTCCGGGTGTGCGGGTGTTCAGCCTGCCGAGCGTAGGCGATGCGGAGCGCGGCGGCGTGTATGCGCGGCATCACATTGATCTCGGTGTGAAGGGCGAACCGGAAGCGGTGGCGGCGGCTTTTGTGAAGCTGCGTGAAGGTGTGCACCTGCTGGGCGGCGATATCGTCGAGCCGGAGGCGGCTGCGGCTAAACCGCGCGCTTGAGTAGTGATTGAGCCTGGTCGTGCCGCCGTTTGATCGCCGCGCACGCCATCCTTCCTTCGGGCGCGCTTGCGCCCGTGCCTGACTGAAAACTCAACGCATCATCGGCCTGTCACATGCAGCGCGGACGATGCGTCTGATTGTCCCGCCCATCGCCCGAAGGCCCCTGCGAATCAGCAATCAGGCGCCGATCCACGGCAACCCGCGAAAGCACCAGCCCGACACCGTCTTCCGATGCCCCTGGCCGTCCTTGTCGCCTTCGAAGCCCTCCAGCAGGTCATACGCCTTGGTAAAGCCGGCTTGGGTAGCGGCGATCGCAGCGAGCTTCGAGCGCGCGGCGCTGCGACACAAAAACAGCACCGGCGTATCGGGCGAGGCGATGTGGCTCAGTTGCTGAAGGAATTCCTGGTTCGGTACGGCGCCGGGATAGCGCGTCCATTCCACGTGGGCGTATTGCCCGTCGCCGATAACCGGCCGGCCGACCCAATCGAGTTCGGCACGGGTGCGCACGTCGACGAGACGCGTGCGCGGATCGAGTTGCAGCAGTTCGAACGCCTCGGCGGGCGATATCGCGCCCGCATAGGGCAACTGGCTCTCGGTGCGGCGCTTGTCCGCCTGGGCGTACAACTGTTCGAGCGTGCTCATGAGCGCAAATCTCCGTCGGACCAAATGAACATTCTAGCGCGCGGCGTGCGACGCGCATGCGGTTCAGAGACGGCGTCCCGTCCGCACGAAGCAAGGAGACGTGCGCTCAATAGTGGTGCATATTCTCCAGAATGCACCAAAATAGAGGCGTCACCCGTTGCTGATTTTGTGAATGCACTAACTCGGTGCGTTGCGCAGTGTAAAGATTTGAGGGCTGCATGCTGTTCGGTGCGCCCATTCCCCGCAAACGCGCGCGCAGTGTGGTTCTGCGCCGGGTTGGCGCATACATGGCACAGAAGCTGCTTTATTGGTGCCGATCGATTTGTTCCAGCAGGCTTTTATGTTCATCCTCAATGATAGAGGGGTGGACGCGCCGGGACGGGTCAGCTAGATTGGGCGGCGGCTGAATCCGCCGAATTCGTTAATCAGGAGATAGGTTATGAGTAAATCCGTGGCCGACGTCGTTCAACTCGTCAAAGACGAGGACGTCAAGTTTGTCGACTTCCGCTTCACCGACACGCGCGGCAAAGAGCAACACGTTTCGGTGCCGGTGTCGGCATTCGATGAAGACAAGTTCGAAAGCGGCCATGCGTTTGACGGTTCGTCGATTGCCGGCTGGAAGGGCATCGAAGCATCGGACATGTTGCTGATCCCGGACGCGAACACCGCCTTCATCGACCCGTTCTACGAAGAGTCGACCCTCGTCCTGACCTGCGACGTCGTCGAACCGGCTGACGGCAAGGGCTATGAACGCGACCCGCGATCGCTGGCCAAGCGCGCTGAAGCGTACCTGAAGAGCACGGGCCTCGGCGACACGGCCTTCTTCGGTCCGGAACCGGAATTCTTCATTTTCGACTCGGTCAAGTGGGGCACGGACCAGTCGGGCACGTTCGTCAAGATCGGTTCGGAAGAAGCACCGTGGTCGTCGGCGATGGACTTCGAAGGCGGCAACACCGGCCACCGTCCGGGCACGAAGGGCGGCTACTTCCCGGTCGCTCCGGTCGACACGTTCCAGGACATCCGTTCGGAAATGTGTCTGTTGCTCGAACAGATCGGCATCCCGGTCGAAGTGCATCACCACGAAGTCGCGGGCCAGGGCCAGAACGAAATCGGCACGAAGTTCTCGACGCTGGTGCAACGCGCCGACTGGTTGCAGCAAATGAAGTACATCATCATGAACGTCGCGCACACGTACGGCAAGACGGCTACGTTCATGCCGAAGCCGGTGGTCGGCGATAACGGTTCGGGCATGCACGTTCACCAGTCGATCTGGAAAGACGGCACGAACCTGTTCGCAGGCAACGGTTACGCAGGTCTGTCGGAATTCGCGCTGTTCTACATCGGCGGCATCATCAAGCATGCTCGCGCGCTGAACGCGATCACGAACCCGTCGACGAACTCGTACAAGCGCCTCGTGCCGCACTTCGAAGCACCGGTGAAGCTGGCTTACTCGGCTCGCAACCGTTCGGCATCGATCCGTATTCCGCACGTGTCGAACCCGAAGGGCCGCCGTATCGAAACGCGTTTCCCGGATCCGATGGCGAATCCGTACCTGTGCTTCTCCGCGCTGATGATGGCGGGTCTGGACGGCGTGCAGAACAAGATTCACCCGGGCGAAGCGGCCGACAAGAACCTGTACGACCTGCCGCCGGAAGAGGATGCAAAGATCCCGACCGTGTGTGCCGGCCTCGACCAGGCGCTTGACGCACTCGACGCGGACCGCGAATTCCTGACGCGCGGTGGCGTGTTCACGGACTCGATGCTCGACGCGTACATCGAACTGAAGACGGGCGAGCTGCAACGCTATCGTCAGTCGGTGCACCCGATCGAATTCGAAATGTACTACTCGCTGTAAGCGGCAATGGCGCTTCGCCCTTCAAACGGCGAAGCGCTTTGCCCGACGCTCGCGATCGGTCACGAAGGGACGGCGGCGCCGTCCCTTTTTTGTTAGGCGCGAATGAGTCCATTCGCAGCGTTCGCGGCGCAGGGGCAATGAAGTAGCGCATCAGGCAGGACAATAAGCGGTACACCTGATTGATCACCATCTCCTATCGGCCAGACTGCAAGATGGTTCTGAAGAATCTGATGAAGGCAAGGAAAGGGCACGAGCAGACGCTGTCGGACGACGCTCAGCTTGTGGGTTCCGGTTTGCTGCCGGGCTTCGAGGCATTGCCGACGGTCGTGCTGGTGCTGGAGAAACGCACGTTGCGCGTGGTGTTTGCGAACCCGTCGGCGGAGTCGATGCTGGAGCTCTCGCGCAAGCAATTGACGCAGATGGCGTGGCCGGACATCTTCTCGAATGCGGACGAACTGCTCGCCACCATTTCGGCGATCGCCGCCCACCGTTTTCACGCGACGCATCTGGACGCCGTACTCGAGCGTCCGGGCCACGAGCCGCTGCATGTGCATGCGATCGTCGGCTTTCTGGAGAGCGTGCAAGACTACGTGCTGCTCGAACTGTTCGAGAACGAGCGGCATATCCGCACCGACCGCGAGGAACGCATCAACGACCTCACGGCGGTCAACAAACAACTGATCCGCAATCTCGCGCACGAGATCAAGAACCCGCTCGGCGGGATTCGCGGCGCGGCGCAACTGCTCGAATTCGAACTCGGCGAGCGTCAGCGCGACGAGTTGCGCGAGTACACGCAGGTCATCATCAAGGAATCGGACCGGCTGCAAACGCTGGTCGATCGCCTGCTGGAGCCACACCGTCATCCGCATATCGTCGGCGACGTGAATATTCATGAAGTGTGCGAGCGCGTGCGCCAGGTGATTCTCGCGGAGTTTCCGCGCGGTCTCACGATCGAGCGCGATTACGACGTGAGCGTGCCGGACCTGCGCGGCGACAAGGAGCAACTGATCCAGGCGTTGCTGAACATCGTGCGCAACGCTGCCGAAGCCTTGCGCGAACGCATCTCGCAAGGCGATGCGCGCATCGAATTGCGCACTCGCATTGCGCGCAAGATCACCGTGTCGAAACGTTTATGTAAGCTGGCACTGGACTTGCATATCACTGACAACGGGCCAGGCATTCCCGAAGAAATCCGTGACCGCATTTTCTATCCGCTCGTGTCGGGGCGCGAGGACGGCAGCGGTCTCGGCCTGACGCTCGCACAGACTTTCGTGCAACAGCACGACGGGCTGATCGAAGTGGAAAGCCGGCCGGGCCACACCGAGTTTCAGATTCTGCTGCCGCTCGACTGCTAAACATATGTATCTCAAGACTTCTGAACGACCTATATGAAGCCGATCTGGATAGTAGACGACGATCAATCGATTCGCTGGGTGCTTGAAAAAGCGCTCGCCCGCGAAAACTTCGCGACACGCAGCTTCGCGAACGTGCGCGAGGCATCGGCCGCGCTCGATCACGACAGCCCGCAGGTGCTGGTGTCCGACATCAGGATGCCTGGCGGCTCCGGCCTCGAATTGCTGCAAACCGTCCGCGACAAGGTGCCGGGCCTGCCCGTCATCATCATGACGGCGTTCTCGGACCTGGACAGTGCGGTCGCCGCATTCCAGGGCGGGGCATTCGAATACCTCGCCAAACCGTTCGACGTCGACAAGGCAGTCGAGCTGATCCGTCGCGCGGTGGACGAAAGCATGCGCGGCGAACAGACGTGGGACGACCGCGTTGCCGATGCACCGGAAATGCTCGGCCAGGCGCCGGCGATGCAGGACATGTTTCGCGCGATCGGCCGGCTGTCGCATTCCGCGGCCACCGTGCTCATTACCGGCGAATCAGGCACCGGAAAGGAACTGGTCGCGCGTGCGTTGCACCGACATAGCCCACGCGCGAACGGTCCCTTCATCGCGCTTAACACGGCGGCAATTCCGAAGGATCTGTTGGAATCCGAATTGTTCGGTCATGAGCGCGGAGCATTTACCGGCGCGCAGGCCATGCGCCAGGGGCGCTTCGAGCAGGCCGAGAACGGCACGCTGTTTCTCGATGAAATCGGCGACATGCCGTTCGATCTGCAGACGCGCCTGTTGCGGGTGCTGTCGGACGGGCAGTTCTATCGCGTCGGTGGTCACAATCCGTTGCGCGCCAATGTGCGCGTGATCGCCGCGACGCATCAGAACCTCGAATCGCGCGTGCGTCAGGGCTTGTTCCGCGAGGATTTGTATCACCGGCTCAATGTGATCCGCTTGCGTTTGCCGGCCTTGCGCGAGCGTAGCGAAGATATTCCGCTGCTTACGCGCCACTTCCTGCAAAAGAGTGCGCGCGATCTGGGCGTGGAGCCTAAGCGTGTGTCGGAAGAGGCGCTCGCTTATCTGGCATCGCTGCCGTTTCCGGGCAACGTGCGTCAACTGGAGAATCTTGCCAACTGGCTCACGGTGATGGCGCCGGCGCAGACCATCGAGATCAAGGACTTGCCGCCCGATCTGGGCCCCACGCAAGTCGGCGTGGCCGATCTCGCGGGCGGTGGCAACGGCGTGATCGGTGCGGGTGAAGCAGGGCTCGCCGGCGGCGCGCCGATCAACGGCATCAGCGCGGCCACTCATCCGGCCAGCGCTGCCGGCATGCCTGTCGCGACCACCGTCGCCGCTTGGGAAGGCGGCTTGCGCACCGAAGTCGCGCGGATGTTGCGCGAGAATGCGGCCGACGTCATGGATGAACTCGCGCGCCGCTTCGAAGCGGCGGTGATTCGCGAGGCGCTGGATTTCACGCGCGGACGCAAGGTAGAGGCGGCGGAGCGGCTCGGCATTGGCCGCAATACGATTACGCGCAAGATTCAGGAACTCAATCTCGAGCCCTGAGGTTTGCGCGGTTAGCCGGGGCGGTTTGTCAGCCGCCCCGGCAGTTGTTACTTAGGCTGCCCCGTTAGGTCGGCTCCTGGGCAATCCCGCAGGCACCGCCGCATGGACAGCTTCGTCGGCTGTACCGTCAGCCGCTCCGGCGCGCAGCGTCAAAGGCTCTCCGGCTCCCGCAAGGCATAATCGACGCTGTTTTCATTCGACAGCCGACGATGCCCGCTTCTCCCGCTCTTTTCTCCTGGCCGCTTTCTTCCGATCCCTTTCTGTCGCTCGAAGCGCTCGACGACCCTGACGCGCTCGCGTGGGTCGAATCGCAGAACGCCCGCACGCGTGCCGCGTGGTGCAGCAGCGCGGAATTCGAGTCGCTCAAACAGCGGCTTGCCGACGCTTATCTGCCGCGCGAGCGTCCGGTCGTCCCCGATCGCTGGAAGGAGTGGGCCTACGATCTGTGGCAGGACGAGCGCAATCCCAAAGGCATCTGGCGGCGCACGACGTGGGCGGCCTGGCGCAGTGGCGCACCCGTCTGGCAGAACCTGCTCGACTTCGACGCGCTTGGTGCAGCCGAAGGCACGCCATGGGTCTGCGCCGAACTCGACATTCTTTATCCGGATGGCGATCGCGCGCTGGTCACGCTGTCGCCGGGAGGCTCGGATGCGCTGGTGGTACGCGAGTTCGACATTGACGCGCGACGGTTTGTCGACGACGGCTTCGTGATTGCGAAGGCCGGCAAGCACACGGCCTCGTGGATCGATCGGGACACGCTTTATGTCGGCTGGGACAACGGCCGCAAGACGCTGACGCGCTCTGGCTATCCGCGCGAAGTGCGGCGTTGGACGCGAGGGAGCGCACTGACCGACGCGCCGGTGGTCTTCAAAGGGGCGTTTGGCGACATCGGTGTGGAGGCTCACTACGATCCGATCGAGCGGCGCCACACGGTGGTGAGCAGCGTCGATTTCTTCGATTCGTATACGTACCACCTCGATGGCACCGATGGCGCTGCGGACGCGACCCATGCCGCCGGTGTGACCCACGCGGCCAATGAGCGCAATCCCGCTAATGCGGTTAATGCAGGCAGCGTTACCAATAGCGCGAGCGCTTGGCTGCAGTACGACGTGCCGTCGCACGTCGCGGTCGGCGGCTGGCAAGGCTGGCTGCTGCTCGAGCCGCGCCTCGATTGGGACTGCAATGGCGTGCGCTATCCGGGCGGCGCGTTACTGGCGATCCGCGAAGCCGCATTCTTGCGTGGCGAGCGTGACGTGGTGCCGCTTTTCACACCGACATCGCAAACCTCCGCCTGCGAGTGGACACACACGCGCAATCACCTGATCGTGTCGTACCTGGAAGATGTGCAGAGCAAGACCTTGCTGTGGACCCCGTCGCAAGCGGCCGATCAAGCCTGGCAATGGCATCAACGCCTCTTTCCGTCGCGTGACGATGTGCAAGCCGACGTCTCACCGATCGAGCCGACGCTGAACGATGAAGTGTTTGTCGATACCGACGACTATTTGCAACCGCCTGCGTACTGGCTCACCGATCTTGCCCAGAATGACCTGACCGATTGGACGTTGCTCGACCGCTGGCCGACTCAGTTCGATGCGGCGCCGTTCGCGGTGACGCGTGGGCACGCGGTGTCCGCGGACGGCACGCGGGTGCCGTACACCGTGATCGGACCGCGGGTTGCGCAACAAACTGCGCAAGAGCAGACGACGCAGACCGCGCAGCAGACGCGCGATCAAGTGTACGAGCGGACGCATGAGCAAACGGACGAGCAAGCGCAGGAGCAAGCGCGCCCCTGCTTGCTCAACGGTTACGGCGGCTTCGCGATTCCGTTGCTGCCAGGTTATCTGACCGGGCCGGGCATCGGCTGGCTCGAGCGGGGTGGCGTGTACGTCGTGGCGCATATTCGCGGTGGCGGCGAGTTCGGTACGCAGTGGCATACGGCGGCGCAGGGCGAGCATCGGCAGCGCTCGTTCGACGATTTCATCGCGGTGGCCGAGGCGCTCATCAGCACAGGCGTGACCAGCGCCGCGCAACTCGGCATTCAGGGGGGCAGCAACGGCGGCCTGCTGGTCGCGGCGAGCATGGTGCAGCGACCCGAATTATTCGGCGCCGTGGTGTGCGAGGTGCCGCTGCTCGACATGAGCCGCTATCACCTGCTGCACGCGGGCGCGTCATGGATCGATGAATACGGCGATCCGGACGAACCCGACGCAGCACGCGTGCTGGCGGCTTACTCGCCCTATCATCGCGTGAGTGCGGACGTGGCGTATCCGCCGGTGCTGTTCACCACGTCGACTGCTGACGATCGTGTGCACCCCGGACACGCGCGCAAGATGGCCGCGCGCATGCAGGCGCTGGGCGCAGTGAAGGTCTGGTATCGGGAGAACACGGAAGGGGGCCACGGCGGCTCCGATGAGCTGGAGCAGGCCGGGCATGATGCGATGGTGTTCGAGTTCTTGTGGCGCTGTTTGAACGGGCCGGCGTAGGCTTTTGAAACAGAGGCCGGCTGCCGCTCCGCTCTGATCTTGCTGAGGCCCCGCTTGGGGCCGCGCGTTCAGTCGATCTGGGCGACCACCGGCGCGTGGTCCGACGGTTGCTCCCATTTGCGCGGCACCTTGTCGACATCGCAGGCCGAGCACGCTTCTGCAAGCGCTTTCGACAGCAGAATATGGTCGATACGCATCCCCGCGTTACGGCGGAACGCCATCATCCGGTAGTCCCACCACGAATAGATTTTCTCCGGCTGCTCGAACTGACGGAACGCATCGATGAGACCAAGTTCGACCAGCCGCACGAACTCGGCGCGCTCTTCGGGCGACACCAGATTCTGGCCTTCCCATGCTTTCGGATCGTGCACGTCGCGATCTTCCGGCGCGATGTTGTAGTCGCCGAGCAGCGCGAGTTTCGGATACACCGCCATTTCGCTCGCGATCCAGTCGTGCAGGGCGGAGAGCCAGCTCAGCTTGTAGGCGAATTTGTCGGTGCCCGGCGCCTGGCCGTTCGGGAAGTATGCGGAGATGATGCGCACGCCCTCGACGGTCGCGGCGATCACGCGTTGCTGCGGGTCCTCGAAGCCGGGGATATTGCGCACGATGCTGCTTTCGTCGACGTTCAGGCCTTCGCGCACGAGGATGCCGACGCCGTTATAGGTCTTCTGGCCCGCGAACCAGCTCCGGTAACCTTTTGCTTCGAGTTCGGCGCGAGGGAATTTGTCGTCGGTCAGCTTCAATTCCTGAAGGCACAGCACGTCCGCGTGACTGGTTTCGAGCCAGTCGGTGACGTGCTGCAGGCGGACTTTGAGGGAGTTGACGTTCCAGGTGGCTATCTTCACGAGAAATTCTCTTGCTTTTGTAATATGGGGTTTGGGCTTCTAGTGGCGGTTAATTTTGATCTAGCTACCCATTTAGCTACCCATCTTTGAGCTGGTAGGAGAGCCATGGTTCTGGGAGCAGAGTGCAGTGTGCCGCCGTTGAAACCACAGCATACTCGGCTAGGCAAATTGTTAACTTCCGGAGGTGTCCGAACTCTTGTCACGTTGCAGTCCACTCGGACTTTACCTGCCTTCGGACTGCTGGCGTCAGCCATTTTCTGTTGGCCAGATTGATAAACCGTTGGACACTCGAACTATCAGTTGCGCAGAGATCAGTGGTTAGCGACTGCGCAGCTAGCCTCTCAATGCAGTGGGGCGCTGGACGACTATTCCCGAATAGGGAAAGTATCCTAGGCGCCTGGTTATTCAGGGACACTTAGGGCATGACTCACCCCGTGGATACCGTCGCTTATGAATGATGCAGAAAAGAAATGTGCCAACGCCTGTATCAGTGTCGCTCCGTAACTTCTTCCCTGCGAGCTTTCTAGCGGGTCCTTTCTTGGAAAGCTGCCTTTTGGCCGCAGCTTTCTTGGCGGCTGGTTTTCGCGCGGCCATGGATGCTCCTTTTACGGTTTTCTCAAATTTCCTTATAGATCGGCCAAATGGTCACTATCGAATTTGATTCTTAAGACGTGGTCTACGCCCCATGCTCCAAGAGTAACCGCCATCGCGACCCATTGAAACACTTCAGCGAACTTCGCCGTGAAGAGGAGATCGACAAGCGCGAGCATTAAAGAAAACGTCCCCACTTCAAGCAAAGCGGTCGCCAATTGGTTCTGCCACCGGGTTACCTTGTACGACTGGACGTTAACCGAGCTAACGAATGCTACAAAGCTAGCGAGTACATACCACGTTGGAAGTTGCAAGCTGACACGAACTTCGCTGTCGAGCACCGCCAGTCCCGCAACGGCTGTGAAACTAAAGCCAGCCAATGAAAATATAAATGTTCGGCTAACATCTCGCTCTTGGGCAGCTTCTGAGAGTTCCGTAGACATCTGCTTGCGCCATCGTAGACAAAGCACAAGCCGGGTCAACAACGGAAAGGCAGGAAAAAAATAGCAAGACGCTCGAAAGAGAGATTCAACCATTTCTTGTTACCGGCGTGGGATTGACGCGACATTGTTGCAATAAGATAGCATGCGCCGACGCGTGCTCCTATCGTCGCGCCGATGTATTCAAAAACCGGCCGATTAATACGAGAGGTACCGTCGCTATCCGCAGCAGGAGATGCAGTAGCTCGTGCCGGGGGTCGTGCGCCTGCCGTGCGAGTCGACGAGGTGAGAGCCTACTGGGCAGTCTCGCAGCCCCGCTGGAGGGTGGGCGTGGGGAGCCAGTCGGGCGTGACGTAGAAAAGCTGCGCGTGTTGATGATGGAGGAGAGATCGAGGCGGGGGGAACTGAGCGCGGAGCGACCGTCGTTAGTATCCCAGCTACGGACCAGAAGTATCCGAACAGGATAGGCGCCCGTTAGGCGTTTCCGGCCACGAGGGCGTCGATGCTCTCGGCGGTGATGCGGCTCGCTGAGCCGACCTTCACTAGGCGAAGCTTGCCAGTGGAGACCAAGCGATACAGGGTCGCCCGACTCACGGAGAGTTGCTCCATGACATCGCTGATCCTGTACAACTTGGGGACAACCAGCGCGGCGGATTTTTTGCGCCCAGGGCTGTCTGCCCGCGCGATGCGTTCGCCTTGCGTTGTCACCCCGACAATCGATTGCAGGCGCTCGGAATCGCCGTCGCTTTCCCCGCCGCTGTCGGCTTTCTTTGCCCTGGCGGTGCCGGGGCTTTTGCGCGGCGCGCGGACTGGTGCTGGTGCGCTGCCGCCGCCGATGGACTGCATAGCAGCCTCGTTGCGAGCGTCGAGCGCGCGCAGGCATACGTGAGAGTACCGCTCGGCTGCGCGGCCCGTCCTGGGTGAGCGGTGCGTGTTGCCGGTGATCGCTGACATATCGAAGAAAAATGCAGTCATGTCCGTCCAATTCGTTAACGAAAAAAGCGCTGCTCAGGAACCCTCCTGGGACAGCGCTACGGATTGCAGATTACGCAGATTCTGCTTTAACGACAACTGGACGAAATGTGAAGCACGTTTTCGTACACCTCGATATGCGACTAAGAAGTAATAAATGTATGCGAGACACGGCAGATAATCGAATAAAGATAATTCTGCGTGAAAAGAATATCCTTGTTCAACAAGGATTTCTGGTGTGATTCTGAGTGATGCGCAGACCGCAAAGCCTTGCGGTGCAGGGATGAGCGGGAAATCTGCGCTTGCTGTAGAAGAGGGGCGCGCGCTATATTCCGGTCACCCAATGAAAAAGGCCCGCTTGCCGGCGAGCCTTTTTCGGAACCTTCGAATGCACCGAAGGGGAAAGCAAAAGTCTGTGTTCTGAGGAGTTCACGGACAGGAATATGTTAACCGCTCGCCGTATTCGTGGCAAGCAGAATTAGCGTCGTTCACGCTTCTCCAATTCGGTGCTTCCAGCCATAGGAAGTGCCATGTCTACACAGCAGTCCCCCACAGTTCTTTCGGCGGCGAATCACGCTCGCCAGTCCGCAGCATTCCGCACGTTCAAGCTCGGCGTTCCCGGCGTCATGTTCTGCACGAAGTCAGGCGCGTTCAAGGCGTCATACGTCGGCGCTGAAGGCAAGCCCGCGAAGCTCGGCTCATTCGAGTCCCTTGACGACGCCGTGACGGCTATCAGCCGCGCATACGCAGGCGGTGCAGCATGAGCAAGCTCCTTATTGAAGAGTATCCGCTGATGGTGCTGCCGTCGCTCGCGTGCAAGATCGGGCTCAACGAGGCCATTGTGTTGCAGCAAGTTCACTACTGGCTTCAGCGCAGCACTACGACCGCTGACGGCCACCGCTGGGTCTATAACTCGCTGGAGCAATGGAAGGCGCAATTCCCGTTCTGGTCCACGGATACGGTACGCCGCACAATTGCGAACCTGAAAGAGCGCGGTCTGCTGGTTGCTGAGTGCCTTAGCGGTAATCGCTTTGACAGGACGCCTTACTACCGCATCAACTCCGAAACCCTCGCCGCTCTCGAATGTGGCAGCCTGCAATCATCGGTGGCTTCCGTCGATTGCAAATTGCAATCATCGAAGACGCAAAAATCCGCCGACGTGCGTGGCAAGTTGCAAGAGTCTGACGATGGCAATTTGCAACCGTCTGACGATGGCAAATTGCCATCGACTCTAGATAAGACAGAGACTATCCAAGAGACTACTTCAGAGACCACTTCCGGCCTGCAGGGCGAAGCGTCTGAGGCAGTGGACGACTGCGTAGCGCCGCAAGCGGCGAGCGACGACGATGCAATCCAGTCCGGCCTGTTTGCTGAAGACCATAACCCCGGCGAGCAGCAGACCGGCGTGAAGACTCAGGCGGAAATCATTGGTGAGATTTTCAGCTACTGGCAGGAAAGGATGAGTAAGCCGCGCGCCAAGCTGGACGACAAGCGCCGCCGCGCTATCCGCAAAGCGATGGAGTGGGGCTATGCGCCGCGCGATCTTTGCCGCGCCATCCAGGGCTGCTCGCTGACGCCACACAACATGGGCCAGAACGAGCGCGGTGAGAAGTACGACGGCCTTGAACTGATTCTGCGCAATGCAGACCAGATCGACCGCTTCATGGCGAACGCGAGCGCGCCGCCCGTTTCGACCGTCGGCATGAGCAAGTCCGCCCTGGTGACGGCTGCTAACGCCGGGCTTGGTGCGCGCCTAGCCGCGAAGTTCGGCGAACAGCCCGAATCCGATGGCGTCGGCAATATCGCTGGCTACACGAAAGGCGGCTGGCCGATTGGGCGCGATGGTCTGCCCTTGAGCAAGGCGGAAGTCACTGCAATGAAGAACGATGCTGCCGCCGCCGAATTCGTTGCCCGCATGCACGAGAAGCACGGCACGCCCGGCGATGCTCCCGCCGCTGGCGACGTAATCGACATGGGCGCAGTTGAGGAGGTCGCACGGGAGCCCGCTGAAGCCGTCGCCGAGATTGTGGCCGCCGAGGTATCGACCGAACCCGCAGGGCCCGTCATGAGCGACGAGGAGCGCGCTGCGGCCCGCTCTACAGAGTTCGCAAAGATGCGCCAGACGCTCGGCTACGGCCCGCGCTCGTCAGAATCGCTCGCAACGGCCTAATGACCTCTCGCCGGTGCGCTTCATCGGCGAAGGTCCGCGAGCCTCTTAAATCGCCTCATACGAGGCCCTGACCTTACGGAAGAAAACATGAACACGAACGAAGCGCCGGTTAGCTTGACCGAAGTTTTGAACGCCAACGGCATCGCACTTTCCGCCGTTGCGGCAAATAAGGTTTTGGCGGCGGCTGCAATGACCGAGACCAGGTGGCGCGAATCGTCCAAGCCGGGCCGCCCAATGAAAAGCTACCGCGCGGCAACCGTGCGCGGCGAGGCGCTCGGAATCGTGAACGAGGGTAGCGCGCTCCCCACTGGCGACCCCGTTTTGGTCAAGTACGTGCCGAGCATGTTCGCCTCATTGTGGGCGTCAGACGAGGTTCAGGAGGCGCTCGCCGAGTTGCTTGAGGCCGGTGACGTGAAGTATCGCGACGGCGCTGCAGGCGGGCAGTCGGAAATATTCTGACTCATACGTCGATCTCTTTTCTGCGCGATTGGTAGAACTAAGATCGGCGGACAAAAAGAAGAGGCCGGGTTCTCCGCTAGGGGTTCCGGGTCTTTGAATTTGCAAGGTGTGACGGCGTGATTGTGCTGGCCCGACGACCAAGCACGCAACGGAAACGAGAAAAATGGAAACGCGAGTACTTGCTCATATTCCTACCAGATTCCTTTGTTGAGCCATCATTTATGACGTAGTGCGAATCGCTGAAAGATGCATCTGGCTTGGGTTTTCGGCGTTTTTGGGCTTGCGAGAGCGCCCGATATCGCGTTACAGTGCAGTCACCGCCGCATCCCGCGAGCGGACCAACGAGGAAATTCTTAATACGGCCACGGCAAAGATTTTTTTGACCTGACCTTTTAAGGATTTGTATGACTGGCAACACCTTGGCGCGCGTCGGCACGTCGAATGACTTTATGGCGGCGCTGTGCCTTAACGGCGTTTCGATTCGCCGCGACGAGGATGGCCGCTATTCCTTCAATGACTTTCATGAGGCAGCGGGCGGCGCGGCTGGCGATAGCCCTAACCACTTCCTGCGCTTGAAAAACACGCAGAAGCTGATTGCTGAGTTGGAGGAGCAAACTGCACATATCTGTGTAGTTTCGACGGAAGGCCGCAACGGCGGCACGTACGGCCACGAGAACCTTGTGATTGCGTACGCCGCATGGATTAGCGCGAAGTTCTACGCTCACGTGCTGCAAACGTTCAAAGAGGCCGCGATTGCGAAGCTCAACGCAGAGCGCCCCGCGCCGACGCCCGAGCCCCAGGTAATCGAAGACAAGACGATGGCCCGCGTGTCGAAGGCAATCATCGTGCTTGACCTGTTGGCTGGCTCGAAGTCCTACGGCTTGACGCAAGCTGAGCACCGCAACGGCGTCCATAAGCTAATTCGCTCGCACGGTCTGCCGACTGACATGCTTCCGGCCCCGACCGATGACACGTATTCCGACGAGGGCTCTGCGACGCACCTGCTGAAGAGTGCTGGCCGCTGCCTGCCGGTGCCGCGCTTTTTCAAGCTGCTCGAAGAGGCTGGCATCGTGTACCACTTCTCGCGTCCGAGCACGAAGCATAAGAACGTTCTGAAGCATTCCTGGCGCTTCACGACGGAAGGCATGCGCTACGGCTATGACGAGCGCGTGGGCCGCAGCAAGGACTATACGTGCCTCTTCTACGTCTCGAAGTTCACGGAACTGCTGCGCCTGATTTCCCCGGGCTATCACCGCCTCGTCGCGAGCGGCGAATACAAACCGAAGTGGCCGAAGGCAGAGAACGCTGAGCACGCCGAGGCTTACCGCAAAAAGATGGAGCGGGCCACGCAGCAGTGCGGCGTGCGCGACGCCGCCTACCGCATTGAAGACGTGCGCTAAGCGTTAGCAACGGCTCCCCAGCCATGTACCAAAATGGATTCTGCTTAAAAAGATTCTGCGCGTCATGCAGACTCAAAAGTGATTGGAAAATTCAATAGTGATATAGCGATATCGATTGTTGAATCTCCACTACTATTCGCCTCAACGTGCATACGTGCACACATACACACACATGGGGGTATCGATATGGTAAAGCCGATTATGGTTCGCTTGGATAAGGCGACACACACGAGCCTTCGCATTTTGGCCGTCAATCTCGAAACGTCGGCGGCAGAGCTTATCCGCGACGGCGTTGCTCACGTGCTAGAGAAGCACGGCGTCAAGCCGGAAGTCGCTCAGACGGAATCGAAGCAGAAATAACCGAAGGTCTCCCCAGCCTGGTTGCAACACAAATACAATTCGCACTACTAAAATTTTAAAGGTATTGACCATGGCTAAGACTACCAAAGCGGCAAACGCAACGAAGACGGCCGGCGCGAAGAAGGCCCCGGCAAAGAAGGCCCGTGCAAAGAAGGCCGCGCTGCCGTTGTTCGACCCGGCATCTATCCCGGTCATGCATTACGAACTTCATTCGTTCAAGACTGTTGGACGCTCGAAGCTGTATAAGCGCATCGTGGAGATTGGTGGCCTTGGCATTGGCGCTGCCGCACTCCTCACGAACGAGAAGGACGCGCCGCGCTTGCTGGCCGAAGGCAAGACGCTTGCCTATGCAGGCGAGGACTTGTGCGTTGTGACGACCGACATGGCGCTCATTGAAAGCGTTGCAAAGGAAACCATCCCCGCCGAGTTCATGCCGAACGCGATGGCGTTTTACCGCGATCATGTCGGCCGTCCGTTTCTTGCGGAGGAGCGCGAGTATGAGAACGTGAGCGGCACGCCGTACGGCCTCTATCGCGACTGCATGGACGAAGAGGACTTCGCCATTGTTAATGTGGAAATGGCCGCGAAGTATGAGCGCATTCTGGCGGCGAACGCGCACTATGCGCTCAGCCCGCTGGGCGAGCCGGGCGGGTTGTTCGATGAGCATGTTCCGGGCCGCACGCTCGAAGCCGCGATTTTGAACTTTGTGGTCGCCGCTCACGAACACGACAAATACGCGAAGGAATGGCACGACGTCGCAATCGAATTCTCGAAGGTCTGGAAGGCGAAGCACGGCCTGTCGAAGGTTGACCACGCCTGCCCGCGCTACCGCGCGTTCACCCGCGCGCCGTGGATGCAGCACAAGTATCATCGCGGCCTGGCTGCACTGGCCCGCTCGTATCTGAGTGGCGTCACTGAGCGGTATGCGCAGGCATCCGAAGTGCCGTTTTGCGCGTCCGCACACGCACTCTCTAAGAAGGTCGCGCCGCAGCCCCTAAAGCTCGTTCCCGCGAAGCTTCCGCGCCTCGAAGAAATGGACGATTCGATTCCGTTCTAACCGCTGCGCCGCAGATCGGACTTCCCCGGGCCGCGATCAACTAACGAGAATCAGTGTTATGACAGACCAAAAAATGCCGATGGCAACGACCGACGAGCAGGTGGAGTGCATTCGCCAGCTATCGCAGAAGTGCTTTGCCGACCTTACCGACGCACTCGCCGAGGAGGACCGCGTCCGCGATGCGGGCGATGCCGAGGCGGAACTTGCCGCCACTGCGCGCCGCATCGAGTTGGTCGAGTTTCTGTTCGCGTGGGTGGCTATTTTCGATAACCTGTCGAATAAGGCGAGCCCGATCATAACGCTCGAAACCCGCCTGGCGATCCTGGGGGCGGACCCGGCCCGCGCGAAAGACTTTATGCCGACGGCCACGCTTGTTCAGTTGGTCGAGGCTGGTGTCGAGTCCGAGCCCACAGCCGAGAGAGTCGGGCCGCTGCTGCAGTTGCGGGTGTTCTGCCGCAACCCAGCCGTCCACTACGCGATGCAGGTGGCGAGGGCTTCCCGCGACGAACTGCAGGCTATGCTGGCTGCCGAGGCGCGCGGCAGTGTGTTCGTGGCCGCTCCCAGCCGCCTGCAATAACGCCACATTGGCCGATATGCAGGCTGATTGCGACTGGTTTTCGACTCTGCTCGAAACGCAGACGATGACGCGAAAATCGCTTGCAGAATTGTAGATAATCTTCGAGGGAAGCAGATTATGTGCAATTAAATCAAGTACTTGAAAATGGCCCTAGAAGGCGGTATCGTTCGTCGTCGCTGAAACAAAAGCGATTCGGGTTTGGCGACCTGACATGCAATTGGCAGACGGCCGCCTCGCGGCATTTTTATGTCTGTTGCCTTTGCACGCCTATGGGTGGGCAGGGGCGGGGAGACTTTCGAGTCTGCCGGGTCCTATTGCCCTGGTTCGCCAACCCCGCTTACTGCCCGCCCACCCCGTTTGGCGACGGGGCGCGGGTCTAACCCGCAATAGGAGCCGCATCATGAACGTCACGTCAGTTCGCAATCAAACATCAATCGTCGCGCTTGTCTTGCTTGGGGCAGACAGCACGTTGCAATCGGCCATGGTTGGCTTAGACGTGCTATCGATTCTGTTCTCTCAAATCGAGCTAATCGTTACTGCGAACGATGACGTTGCTGACCTTGCGCGGATTGGTAGCCGTGCTGCCGGCGACGGGCTCGCTGATTGCCGTGATCACGCCAGCGCGAATGACGTGATTGGTGCAGTTGACTGCTTTACGCGTGCGGTTTCGGCACACAGCGCCGCAAAAAATCTGCTTCTTGGGATTGCAGAGCTGGGCGATATCAACGTCGCCGAACTCGCTCAACTCGGGGTCAACCTCGCGGTGTCGGTCCTGAATGATCTCGGGTGTGATAACGCGGGTTGAGTGCGGGTGTCGAGCGGCGCTCATGAAACACGGCGTTGCTCGGAAGTAATTCCTGGACCGCCGAAGGACTGGAATTTCACCAATGAATACGGTTTTCTTATTGATGGCGCGATACGACGCTCAAGTCATTATCCCGATTGACATCGTATGCCGTGATTTTTTTGCACCGTTGCAGTTACACAATCTAATGCGCAAGATTTCGGCCGGCGACATTGCTTTGCCGCTCATCCGTATGGAGCCGTCATCACAAAAGACCGCGAAAGGCGTGCACATCCAGGATCTTGCAAACTTCATCGACACGCGGCGCGCAGCCGCGGTGAAGGAGTGTGAACACCTATGCGGAATTCGTCGCACTTGATCATGCTGAAAACAGGCACTCCCGCGCAAAAGCACTTTTGAGATGACGAAATTTTTCTTGGATATCGATGGCGTTGCGGCGGCAGTTTCCTTGTCGACCAGGGGCGTGCAGAGGCTTGTGTGCGAGGGAAGCTTCCCAAGGCCGCGAGTGCTTTCCGCCCGGAGGGTCGGCTGGCTCGTGAGCGAGGTGGAGGCGTGGGCGAACGCGCGTCCGATCGCTGATATGCCGCCGCCGGCAAGCGCGGGGCGGGGAGACTCTTGAGATGATCGGTGGTGAGGCTCGCCTAGCGCGATGAGTTTTCGCAAGCATTCGCCGAGCGTCAAGCGATGAGCGTCGCACCGACCGGCCTCGCGCGTTGCCGGTTCGAAGGTCGCAGTTCGACCCGACTTGGCCGCTCAGCGCCCTTCATCAGAAATGACCGCTTCCGGGGTACAAGGGCCGCCGGCGCAGTTGAGTTGCCCCATGAGTACTTGGCAAACGCTGCCGCTCTACCCGGCTTCGGGCATTGCGCCCGCATACCTATTTGTAATGCGTTGGCGGGGCAGGCCAAAGTAACCTGTTATATGGACCTGCAGGTCCGACCGAGGTCGCGGGCGCCGCTAGCGTTTGACGGACGATGTGGAAAATTTAAACAAGATATCTCATACTAATAGCCGGATCGCCCGCACCTTGCGCCGGCATCACAGGCCACAGTCTGGCGTCCACACACTTCATACGGGGCATCAATGGCGACGCAAAAGATAGCGGAAATAAAAATATTCGGATTGTTTGGTTATCTGGATCATGTGATCCCCCTTCATCCTGACGGGATTACCTTCATACATGGCCCGAATGGTTGCGGAAAGACTACTGTACTAAAGTTGGTAGCCGCTGTTTTCTCTTGGGACCCGTATGTTTTCGTTGATGAGGATTTTACAAAAATAGAGGTTTTCAAGGACGACGGGTCCGTACTTGTAGTGGAAAAAAACCAAACACCGGATCCTGAAACTCCGGAAAAACTCATCCCAACGCTAGTATTTTCAACAAATATCGAAGGGTGCGATCCCTTCACGATTTCCCGCGATTATTCGACAATTCGCATTGCCCCCCCGGAAATAGAAGAATACGTCCCGACGCTATCGCGAGTCGCGCCGCGCGAGTGGGTCGACAGAAAAACGGGAAGACGATATGACTATCAAGAGGTTATATATCGATTCGCGGATCGCATGCCACACTTTTCGGGAAACAAAAAACCCGAGTGGCTGGAAAAATATATTTCCTCTATAAGTCTTCATTTCATCAAGACGCAGCGCCTTCTAAGTTTCGATATCTCATCTCAGCGACGCGCTCGGTCTGATGAGCAAAGTGTCACTGATGTTATTCAAATTTATTCGAATGAAATAAAAGATTTAATTTCGAATAAATTGGCCGAGCAAGCTGCCGTGTCGCAGTTGCATGATCGCTCATTCCCAGAGCGCCTACTCTCTTTGCCGGATGAGAAATCCGACACAGAGGAAGAGATTCGATCGATGTATGCTGACACAGAGCAAAAAATTCAGCAACTCGTAGGCGCCGGCCTGATTGATCAACAAAAAAACATCGCGCTGCCAGATAAAAAACTGGAGGAAACAGAAAAGAAGGTCCTTTCGTTGTATTTAAGTGATGTGAATAAAAAATTGAGCGTGTTTGATGATTTGCAAGGAAAAATCCAGATTTTCTTGGACATCGTAGCGCCGAAACTCAGAACAAAAAAATTTACGGTTAGCAGACAACATGGATTCTCTATTGAGTCCGTGAGGCGCCCCGGATACCAGCTCGCCCCGAGTCAGCTTTCTTCGGGCGAACAGCATCAAATTGTCCTTTTCTACGAGCTTATTTTTCGGGCTGAACGTAACGCTTTCTTCCTTGTTGACGAGCCGGAAATATCATTGCACGTGGATTGGCAACGAAGTTTTATATCGGACATTCACAAGATTTCTTCCCTTGGTGACCGTAGCTTTCTGGTCGCTACCCACTCCCCACAGATCATTGGGAGCCATAGAGACCTTGCTGTACCTCTTGAGGAAGGGATTTTGGAAAAATGACCAGCATACAATCGACTCCGGCGGAAATCGTCACGGAAATTGTCATGTCGAGAGACGCCCGTCCGTGGCTCGCGGTTGAAGGTTTTTCTGATGAAATTTTACTGCGATCCCGAAATTTCAATCGGCCCGTAAAGATTGTCGTGGGTTACGGATGGGAAGGTGTACGGGATATTATTTTGGAGCATTCCAAAGAGAAGTCGGATGCGATCGTGATGGGGTTGGTGGATCGAGATTATCGTGATCATCGTGGTTGTCAGGTCAACAGCGAAAAACTCGTTCTTACTGACTTGCGAGACATCGAGAATATGATGTTCAGTTCGTCGGCACTCGGTCGTGTAATTTCCGAGTATGCGTCAATAAACAAAATACCGATCGATGGCAACGGTCATCCTGACATAATTAAGATTCGGGGGGAGATATACTCGGTCGCCGTGCAACTCGGAAAGCTACGGATTTACTGCGAAACGGATGGACTGGAAATCAGTTTTAAAGAGATTGAACACAAAAAATTTATTTGCGACAAGACTCTTTCTATAAACGTGCCGGCGTTGCTTGGCCATGTCAACGGGAAGAACCCCGGAAAACCGCCGTTGAATCAAAGCAATTGGGAAGCAGCGCAAGCCCTCTCGTGGCCAGGAAATCTGGGGCGACCAGAGTTCGTCGCAAACGGCCACGACATTATGGCCGTTATAAGCGTTGCGCTTCGGCGAATGTGGGGCACGCGGGGCGGCAGTATCGATGCGGCTTTCGTGGAGGGGATTTTTCGCGTCGGATACTCGGATGCGGACTTGGAGAGCACGCAGATGTGGTGCGAGTTGAACCAATGTATCCAAATTGCCACTTAGGCATAACGTGATGCTCGGCCGGCCGGGAACCTTCGGTTCCTCGGCCGGCACCCCAGCATGGTTGGAAATATTCCACCATGACGAGTGGCGCGCGCAGCCATTTATTGAATGGATGGCTAAGGGCAAAGGGAATGCGGTGGTTTTTCGGGCGACTGTTCGAAGAATCCGCTCCGCGTCGAAAGTATCCATCCACCCAAATGAAGCAGACGTTCGCCGGTCTTCATCAGTGCGCGTCTGGTCCGCAACCTTAGGCGGGCTTTCCATCGTCGATATTCGAACGACGTCCGGGGCGGGCGGGCCGACGGCGGAGTCGTGCGATGAATGGCCGGTCTCAAGGCGAAGCTGCCGCCTGAGTGCCACGGCAGCCGGTCCGACGAATGTCCCTTGGTGGCCGAACTGGGCCGCATGACGTCCGGCTCAGTTCGACCCGAAACGGTCCTTTCCCTTAGCGACACCTTGACGGCGCTTTCACAACGAACAACGGCCGTTCGCGTCGCATCAGCAGCCATACTGGCCGTTCGCCAAGATCTGGATGCGATCGTTACACGTGCAAGGGACGTACGGCGTCCCGTTCACAGCCCCCCAGCGCGAGAAAGGGTTCGACACGGTGCCACCGCTTCATTTGGATTTATGCCGCGCAAGCACCTCTCGGCGGAGGCGCGCGGTCAAAACGTAGTGCGCTCAGTTGCCTTGCTGAGTTCGTTTCGACTCTTGCCCTTTTTGCGACGGCGGTGAGTTTTCGCCCGTGCAAGGACTGATCGGCGAAGCTAAGAGCAGAGCCTCATTTTTGTTTTCCGGTAGGAATACCCCGTCCATACTTCCTGTCCAATTGGTCACCGTTATGATTTGCCATGCAGTTTTAAAACAATCTTCTTCACCAATTAATGTGATATTCGGATCCGACGAAAAATGTCTTTTTTGAAGAATAATGTAACTAGGAGAATCCATTAAATATTGACCTGAATTGCCTGAATAAATTCTTGCGGAAAAATTCTCTCCGGTATCCTTATTTACAGTCTTGACATATAGCAGCGCATAGTCGGATGCGCAACCGCTCAAAATCACTTGAGCGGTTGCTAGACAAAGGACGATTGCTTTCGCGCTCATCGAGCTTTTAACTTTCATTTGGCTCTTGGGGGGGCAGCGCGTTCCGTTTGGCGGCTCGAATGGCCTCACGGTATTGACGGTTTATGCTAATAATGATTTCCTCTGCAGCTTCAAAAGCGAGCATCCGCTTATAGTCTTGATCTCTGATTTTCCTTAATGCCTTGGGAAACGCCTTCGGTGGAAATACTTCATCGCCCTGCCACGGCAGCGATTCGATTGGATCTGGCGACTTAGGCAGCATAATTCCAGAGCGCGCAATGATCTGAGGTTGTGCAATTTTAAAGGTGAATCCATCAAAATCTGCGTGATAGTAATGGGTTTGCGTAGACTCAGAGTAGTGACCTGATACGGAAAATGGCCCATATCCGACTGATACCCCTCCACTGACTTGGCTCGCGTAATCGTCCTGTACCTTTTTTGAAAAATTTGATGTCAACTCTACGTTCCGTACCACGATTAGATATTGCGGCAACACGGGCATGCGACCTACTGGGCGCTGCGGCGGGGTGGTGTTGAGATTGCCACCATCACTGAGAAACTGGAATCCATACTCCTTCCGCCACGTCCAAAAGCGATATGCGAAGACATCGGGCACGAGCCATGGGCGAATAATGCGTACTCTCATGTAGTCGAATTTCAGTGTCACGCTTGTTTCCTCAGAGTCTTGATGTGTATATTGAGTTGAACCGCTTGCCTCGCCGCCGACGCTCCACAAGCCCCAACCCGCAGAAACTCCGCCTGACCAGGATGTTTCATGCGAGTACTGATATTGGTCCTGCTCAGAGATTGTTTGCTGAAAGGATGCCCATTCACCTTTATCCCATTGTGAGAGGGGGGGCGACAGAAATGTGCTAAAGTATTCGCCTTTGTTCGGAGCCTGTTCTCTACTTGACTCCATATTTGTAATGAAGTTTGCCCAAAGCGTTTCGGGGCTCTCTGCGCTTAGATAAATGATTCGAGCTTTTTTGGCTTCGTACAAATTCTTCTTGCCAAGAGTTTCCCAATCTGAATAGGCGCGCTTTCGGGCGTCAGCCAGCCTTCGAAGCCTATCGGAGTTTGGATTCTGCTTGGCTCGTTCAGTATCGTATGCAGATGTTGCGTCGTCATAGAATCCACTGTATTGATCGTAAATTGGTTTGTTGGCCATTAACCATGTTGTCAACGCGTCAATTTCTTTCTGCGCACTTCCTAGGTCTCGGTGTGGAAGCGCTGCATGGTTAAGTACGTCGTGGTAAACCTGATTAACACTACCTACTAGCTCTTTGCTGGTGCCAGATTCAACGCTATTTCTATTATTAACGTAGGATGTATCTATTAACACGTTGCATATCTCTGTCTGCACTGCCATGGCGTCGGTTCCCGGTTGTTCGCCGCTCTTCGTGTCCACAAATTGACCTGGTGCCATGAAAGAGACGAACTCCCCTTTCAGCAAGGGGTCGCCTAGAAATAAGGCATCCTGCATTGCAGCAAATAGATTTTTTATTAACATCGCATTGTCGGCCGCCATAATGCCCTCCAATATTGATATTTGATTAAAATGAACTTGATTTGTCTTTTGAAAAAATATGATGCTCAGAGTCGTTAAACGAATCTGAAAATTCAACCCGACGATACCCATCCGCCGTCTGAATTCAAATTGGCAGCGAACGTTGTGCCAATCTTGACGGGCGCGTCTTTGCCAGCGACAGCGATGGTAATGTCAACTTGTTCGCCAACCTTGAATTTGAGGTAAAGCAGCTCGATGCCATTTGGAAAGAATAGGCGCTTGTCTTGCGGCTCTTGCAGATTTTTATAAGATGATTCATTCGCCTTGGCAATTCGCTCGATTATATTTCCAAAAGTTTTTTCTGCTTCCGCAGCAATTACTTGGGTGTCATTTGCAGGGTCCATGGTGCCTCCGCTTGAGATGCCACTGATCGGTGGCTACATTCCCGATCAAGTTGATTCACCGGCCCCACCTATTAGTTGAGTGGCACGTTCCTAGTGACAGCGCATGTTGACATCAGGCCGAAGATGCGTACATTGCCTGCCAGGCATGCTCGATACATTGCGTGTCTTGGCTTAGTAGCGCGTAAGTCTTTGGTGTATCAACTTGGCGGGTGTAGCGCGTGCAATCACTGTAGGCGATGGAAAAGGAGCGCAAAGATCAGACAACACCGAAGTGTGCGGTAGCGCTCATATCGCCCACTCGTCCTGTTCCAAATTCTCTGTAAGTCTCTGATTTCAATAGGACGTGGGGGCGTTTTTCCGCCCTCTTGGCCTGTGAGACTCCTGTAACCTTGCAACCGGACGATCGAATGGCCGCGTGCGAACGGGGTTGACTGTCGGCAGTTGGCCGAACCCGGTCCCATGATGATTGGCTCGCCGCCACCACGCCCCTTGCGCAAAGGGGGGCGCGCGATCATTCCTTTCTACGTCGCAAGCACCGCGCAAACGGCCACGGTGCTGGGGCATTTTGCTTCACCCCGTCACGCCCGAGGGCGTACATATCCGAAAGTCGGACACCTAAATCCGAGCCCGCCAAGCCGTCCCGGACGCCGACCATCCCGAGGATTCGCCATAGAGCGCCAGCCGCTCACGCGCGATTCGCGCAAGCGCCGGGGGCCTCTCCAGATTTGGATACCCCCCTCACGGATATCCGTGATGCCCGCGTTACCCGGATTCCAGCGTCGCCCCTGCCGCCAACTTTTGCCACATTCGAACTGGGGTGTACGGCCTGTGTACGGCTGTGTACGCCGCTCGGTCGGGACGGTCCAATGGTGTCATTGAACAGCAGGGCGGAACCGCCATGTCACAGCAGAAAATCACCGATGTACAGTGGGCGGACGCTCGGAAGCGCTACGAATCCGAACCCGGTCTCGGTTTGGGGAAAATCGCGCAACTGCTTGATTGTTCTAAGAGTTTGGTCGCGCGCAAGGCGCGTGACGGGAAGTGGCAGAAGGATATCGGGGTGCCGACGCAGGTGCATCCGACTGCTCGCGAGCGTGAGGCTAAAGTAACAGAAAGTGCCGTGCCGAGCCCGACCCACGCCGTACACGTGAACGCCGCCGAGCCGGCCGTTTCGCCCTCGCGCGTGGTGGCGGATGTCTTCGTGCCGCCCGGTGCCGGGAGGGGGGTAGGATCGGAATCAACCCCCTCGCAATCGACCGCGTACAGCGACGAAATGCAGGTGCCTGACGGTCTGGACGAATGGGAGCGCGAGGAGTTCGTTAAGGCCGCCATCGTCGCTCGCCAGCGGTCGATCAATGCCCGCCACCTGAAGGAACTGAACGCGGCCCGCAGCAAGCTCTATGAGTCGCTGAAGGCTGCCGGGTCGAAAGAGGGTCCGGGTTCGGCGCTCGCGAGTCAGCGGAACATTACCGCGTTGCTGGCATTGCAGGCAGGTGAGCTTGAGACTGAACTGCAGCGGGTCCGCCTGGAGGTTCAAGAGTTCATTGGCAAGCCCGTGAAGCCGACGCCGTGCCGGATCGTGGTCCACTGCCAATCCGGCGAGAGTTTGCTTTCCGCTGTCGCCGCGTACGGCCCGAACGCAATCGCAGGAACCGACGTACAGGAGATCCCGCATGCTTAGGTCACATGCCGAAATCAACGAGTGGATTCGCAGCCAGCAGAGCCGCCTAGGGATTGCTTCAAAAAATACTGAAGCAAAGCGCTCGACGGTTACCGTAATGCTGCCGTCCATGGCTGTCGTCGCGCGCCTGGCTCACGCCGCGGCCGATGCGAGGATCGCCGCCGATCCGGCTTATGACGCCATGTGCGCCCGGCTCGATGCTGAGCTTGCGGAGATCCTCTCGGGCGGCTCCACGCGTGCTCCATCGCTCCCGGATACTCTCACCATTGAGTGACCTGCCGATTCGTACGGTGGCGCATGACGACTGAAAGATTAGGGGAGGCCAGGGGCTGTACGAAAACGTCCTATCCGCAATGTACAGTTGCGGTCGGGCGAGATTGCACGGTAGTATCGAATCCGTGTTCGGGCTGCAATGCGCGTAAGCGCGCGGCGAGGCAAGGCAAGGGCGGCGCAGAGGATCGCGACCGCGTGAGCGGAACGGAAGTGCGCCCCGAACAGCGCTCCCGTCGCTCCTTTCTCAATCCATCGAAAAGGAGTTCAAGTCATGCGTTCACTGCAATTTATTGATGATATGGTCCAGAAGGCTACCGGACTGTATCTCCAGCGCTGCAAGCGGGACGGCTACGTATTCGACCAGCCGAGCAGCTACGGGTCGGACATTGAGGAGGTAGGCGACAAGCAATACGTCGTTCTCCGCAACTGCAACGGCCCGCTGGCGGTCTACAGCTTCGATCCGGACACTGAGCGCATGCGCTTTGTGCCCGAGGACAAGGTGCCGAAGGAAGTCGTCGCGTAGTAAAGAGAACGGACCTTCGGGTCCGTTTTTCTTTGGCGGCCCCGCACGTGGAAATCGCTATCGCGCATGCATCGAACTCGGAATTGATATCAATACGACAGAGTACGTCGGGACCGATCCTTTGTGGTGTCTGAGAACAAGCATCGCCGCCATATGACTACGATGCAACTCGCGGTTGCCGTGGCGCTCGTGCTGGATTGGGCTGAAGCTGCGCACCATGGAACAAACCAGCATTCGGGAGGAGTGTTCGTGAAGGACACTCCTCCAGTTACCATAGCCGACCGTGCCGCTCAATCTGGCGCGAGCCCGTCAACGCAGCGCCGGGCTGACACATTGGCGAAGCCTGATCCGGAACTCGCGAGAGAGCCACTTTTAATCGTGGCTCTTTAATATTACTGGTGATACCGGGCTTTGAACGCCTGCGTCAACTTCTTGTCAGCGTCGCACACTTTCATGGGCTTTAGCTGGCCGCCGGTGATACTGGTGAATGCGTGCGTTTTCGGATCGGTCGCGCCACTAATGCATCCACACTGCTCGCCGCGACTGGTATCCGGCATTTTGTCGGGTACGCCGTTCGCATCAAGTTGCCACGCTGCGTCCCGATCATCCAGCGTCAACTCGCCCCCGGGAAGCGAGTTGGTGATGATGCCGCAACGCATCTCTGCGTGAGCGGTGATCGATAGCGTCGCGAGCAGGACTGCTGTCACAAGTGTTCGTTTCATTATGGTCTGGTTTTCTTTAAACGTGGTGCTGTGAATGGGACCTTCTGAAAAGCCGACGCCGCGCCGCAATTTTTGCGGCTTGATGTCCGATCTCGACGTCGTTATCGGCATTTCATTGCGAAAGGTTTAGGGCTAGACCGGTTCGGTACGCGGCCGCTTACCGATGTTCGGCTCCCGGATATTCTCACCAATGACCGACCGTTTGCGCGACGCCGCTGAAGCTATGCCACGGGAAGTGCTCGCAGGCGGCGTGCCCGACGAACAAGCCGCGGTGGTCTAGCTCAGTTTTCTGCCAAAATGTCTCCCGGCGATGATCCAGTAGATTAGTCCCGCTACACATCCTACGGTTATCAGCCGCACCTTATACCAGTGCACCGTGTCGAGTCGCACAGAGGCGGATTGAAATTCAGGCATGCTCACTGCGACCGCGACCGCGAGCAGTCCAAGCAGGCCACCTACAACAACATAAAACAGAGGGTTTCGAATTCGAAAGCGGGCTGCCAGCAGATGCAGAAGAACGCACGGCAACGCCGAAATGAAAAAACCTGCTACCCAAACGAGCATGAAATAAAAACCTATGCCAAAGATCATTCTGGGCAGGCTCATTGGTAGGGGAATCAAGAAGCCAGGCGTTGTATGCTGTGCGTGGACGACCACCGCCGCGAACAGGTATGCGGCCGGAAACAGGGCAACGCATATGATGTAGGCGATCGTAGAACGAAAGGCAGAGGGTGCAGTGTTTGGCGTCATCGGTAGCGACTTGTCGTGAAAAGGGCTGTTGCGCAATTGATTGCACAGCTACCGCGCCGGATGACTGGTTAGCCAGGCCTCAGCCCCTGCCAGCAATGCCTTAACCTTGCCCTGTAAATCATGGTGGTTTTTCTTGAGGGCGTCCGCATAGGCCACTAGCGCCCTTTCCCGGTTCGCGATCCGTTGGACCTGGTTGGGAACATCAGAGGACGAATGCATCTGTTCCAGCTCAGCCATCATCTGGTTATTGACAAAGATTGAGTTGAAATGACCAGTGAGTCCCACGTACGCCGTAACAATTAGTTTGCGTAATTCGTCGTCGTCTATTCTGCCCACTCGCGCGGGAGAGCCCTGGTAAATGATCAGCCCGTCTGAGAGGCCCGGCACAAACACATCGTAGTAGTGTCCCGCTTGGGTTGCCAGCAGCAAAGCGCCGGTTTGTTCTGAATAGTCGTTCCAGACGGTTTCGACCTCATCGCGGATTGCCTGCACAAATGCACGGGTTTCGTTTTCGTCGTCGGCTTTCTTGTCTTGATATTGCTTCGCATAGATCCCGATGGCGGCGATGATCGCGAACAGTGAGCCTACGCCCTGTACCCAGGCGGCGATATCGGCTGCGCTTTGCATCGGTTTGGCGTTGAACGCCGCGAACAGGATGACTACGACCAGCGCGGCTAATGGCGCTTGCCAACCGTCTTTCATAACGGCCCCTCATTTGTTGCTGGTGACGTGATTACCTTTGCGATCCATGTTCAACACAGGGCATCAACGAATGTCGGCCGCCGTGTGCATGATCGCGGACAGGCGCTGGTCAGCGTCAGCCTTTGCCTTTGCGGCGCTGGCGAGCGCGGCGTCCACCGGTCCCAGCACGCCACGGTACGAGGCATAAGCGCGGGAAAGGGCTTTGCACGGGCCCATGTCGGGAATGGTCGCGCCAACCTTCACTGTGGACGTGTCACCCAAGCAGATCCCGTTGAAGCGATCGACCCGGGCGTTCAGTGCCGCCTCACGCTTCGCCAACTCTTTCTGTGCATCGGCGATGGCGCTGCCCGTGATTTCGATTTGGGAGCGGTCCACTCCCATTTGCCCTACCTCGACTTGGGCCTGACCAATCTGAACGTTGTTGCCGGTTGCCGCCAGCCGTTTGGCATGGGCTAGTTTCGTTTGCTCGACCGTTACCGCCTGAGCGTAGAACGCAATCATCGGCGGGGTATGGTCCTGAACTTGGTGTGCACGCGCGACGAAAGTATCGAGGTCTCCTGCGAGTGCTTCCGCGTCCCGGTTCAGCGACGCCACCTGCCGCTCACGCTGACGCTGATTTGCGATGGCGGTGCCAGCCTCCGACAGCTTGGCGACCATGGCGTCGTAATCCTGAACGGTGCCACGGTCGAAGTGCGAGACCTTGGCTTGGGCCGAGCCACCGGTGTTTGGTACTGTGAAATCCAGGCCGCTCCCCGTCACAATTCCGCCGAAATTCTGCCCGAGCGGCAAAGGCGTCGAGAAGATCGTTAGGGTGAGATTGTCGCCGTCCACAACGCCTGACACGTTCACCGTCGAGGTGCTGACGTTGCCATCGTTCATTAGCGTGGCGTATTGGATCGTGCCGGTTAGGTGGTGGTCGGGCGTCTGCGTGAGGTGCATCAGCTCAGCGCCAGACGCCTGGTGCGACACGTAGGTGCCAGAGAGCGAACGATCCCCGCAGCCGCCTAGCAAAAGCGCCGTTGTAAGCGTGATCAAGACCTTGGTCTTGTTCTTCATGTTGGCCTCTCGCCACTTCTCATCGAACAGCATTCATCCGAGCGCCCCTAAGTGCGCTGGCCGGACAACACGCCTCCCACGCTCCGCTCAATTTCGCTGATGCCGACAGAGCTATCACTACTACCAAGCCCAGCAAATTCGGGCCAATGCATGCCATGCAGTCGATCTTGGCAGCGGCACGGTCAGGATGATTTCTGTCGTTAACGGAGGGGCCTCAAATTTGACCGATAACGCGAGCCTTGATCGTCTCGTATTCGGAATCGCTAATCAAACCTTTGTTAAGCATTTCTTTGGCGCGCTCCAAGCGCGCCAAAGAATCATCGGGTGACGCATCGTTCGACGAACCGGCTCCTGGTCCTAATGATCCTTGGAACCCGCCAGATTTGGCGCGCAATTCCTCTAACTCGCGAAGCCTGCGCTTTTCGCGCCACGCTTGTTCCTGAGCCTGGCAGATACGATATACCGCTTGGGCGTCCGCCTTTCTGAGGCCTGTAAATGCCACTGCCCGTACTTCGCCGCCGCTTGCTAGATCGGGCTGAGTCAGCGCGGTTACCTTCAAATCGCAGCCAAAAATCCCAGCGCGAATATGAGCGGACTTGATGTCTTGCCACCGAAGGTCAACAGGCGTGAATCCTCCGATCAAGCCACGGGTCATGCCAATTAGCCGTCCGGATGTCGCCGATACAAGTTCGCGACGGTGGAGTAACGCGAACAGCCTGCGCTGGACCGCATAGCAATGTAAGGTCTCATTCTGGACCAGCATGGACTCTAGATACGATATCGCCTTGCGCAGGCCTCGTTCCGTCCGAACCGCTTGGTTTTCACTCATCGCTATCCCCGATTGATATTCGTCGTTTTATGTGGCGACCAGTCCGCATATTACTCGAACTCATGGTCTGGGGGCGCGGCCGAGTGCCTTTAAAGAAGCCCGATAACCAAGGTGATAAAAATTTCTGAAGTTTCTGTTCCGCCTGCCGTTAACCACGGTAATGCGTTGTCTCAAAAGGCGACACAGCGCATCCACCAAAAATAGGAGCAACTATATGGAAGAGCGGATCTTTTTGGACGAAGCCGGTGTGAAGGTTACGAATGCGCGCGTGTTGGTCGGCTCGCAAACATATGCAATGAGCGGCGTGACGTCGGTTCGACATGCCAAGAAGCCGGCGAACCGTACGTTTCAGGTGCTGTGCTTCATCGTGGCGGCGGGGACGTTGTACTTCGATCATCAGAACTCCCAAGCCGTGTTCTTTGCTATTGGGGCGGTTGTCGTAGGGATCCTCACTTGGGTGTTATTGAAGGACAAGCACTTCGTGATATTGCACAGCTCATCGGGCGAATCGAGGGCTGTCGAACACACGGATCGCGGATTTATTAACCGTGTCATTGGATCGATTAACGAGGCGATTGTTTCGCGCGGTTGAACTCCAACGATCTGCTGTGCAGCTTGTTCCTACCAGGGATGTTCTTGCCAAGGAGCGAAGCTCTTGTTGCGGGACCCTTCGGCATCGCGGACCAATTAAGTCACTTGGCGCCGAAGGGACAGGCACCTGAGGCCGTTCGGCATAGTGCCAGCGAACTCCTTGAGACATCGCGAAAAACGATAGCTTTGTGGTGACTGTCGAGTGGATTGACGAATACGCTACCCCTAATGGTGCGTGGACGCAATCGCAGTTGGATCAGATTGGTGTCACGTGGCCGCCGCCGAGGGGATGGAAGCGCAGTGCAGTAGGCCGCGTGACTAATGCCCAGCAGAAAGCTATCTTTGAGCAACGGATATACAAAGAAGATGCATAGCCGGCATGAGCCTACCGCTGTACTGATTGCTATACCGGGCTGACCGGTAAGCCATCGCGACTCACGACGCGCGGGAAGGGCCATAGGCGCGGCACAGGACGGGCAAGCGGATCTGCATGTGACGAACGAGGCCAACAAGGCATCCGCATGATTGCGTGTCGCCGCGCGTCAGGCTGTAGCCGACTATCACGTCGCTATTGCCGCAGTCACAAGCGCAGTTCCAAGTCGCATACCTGCGCTCATTGCGACCGGCTCGCGATAAGACGCGCAAACGCCCAAACGTGCGCCCGGCGAGGTCATTGGCTGGCCTCATGCCGGCGTCGCCTAGCTGCTGTACGCCAGACCGGCGAGGCCGATGGCGAAGCGCATGGCATCGTCGCCTTCTACGGTCGCGTAGTGGGTCGCTTGTGCCGCGATCCACTGCATGGCCCCGAGCGGGAAAAGATGGCCCGTGCTGCGCTCGATGGCGCGCGCTTGGTGCTTGGCGCGAATGTGGATGGTTCCGATGATGGCGTTCATGGCGAGGCTCGTTGTGTTGGTGGTGCGATTAGATCGTCACGTTTTCGTGTGCGCGCCATATGGGCGACACGGGCCGCCCATCGGTGCCGAGCACGCGCGGGAAACACCAAGCGAACGGCTTCGGTTCGGGCTTCGGCGCGGCCTGCCAAGCGGCTGCATAGTCCCTTGTGGTCGGCACGGGGACGCCCATGCGATAGACGCGGCCCGGGATTGCAGGCTTCGGCGCGGGCTTCGCGTCGCATCCGCACGTGGTCCGCTCGTCACGCTGCACCTGCTTCAGGTAGTACGTGCCGCGATGGCCGCAATCGCAGGCAAAGCGCCAGCGGGCTCCCTCTACGCCGTGCGCGACATACTTCAGCGCTACCAGGTTGCCCCAGCGCTGCCCGGTCCAATCTTTCGTCTTGCGTCGTTCCGCCTTGGTGCTCATTTGCCAGCCTGCGCGCCCATTGAATCGAAGATCGCCAGTGCGCGCGATGCGATTGCAGTGGCCTTCGCCTTCGTCGCTGGCATGTGCTTTGCGGTCTGCTCCGCGGCACGCAATTGCTTTTTGGCGATCTTTGTCTCAAGCCGGGCGTATTCGCGGCGTTCCTTGCGGGTGAGCGGGCGCACCTCTTCAGTGGCCTCAAGTTTGCTGATGGCTTCGGCGATGGGGTCGCGTACGGGCGCGCTGACGGGTTCGTGCGCCGTGTTCGGTGCGACGGCATCGGCGACGGGCGCGGACGGCTCTGCAGGCTTGTTATCGAACGCAGCGCGAGCAGCAGCCGCATCCTCAATCGTGTCGAAGTAGCCAAGATGGACGGCGTGGCCTGCTTGGTAGCCGCGCGCATACCACTTATTCCTTTTCACTGCCCAATGAACACCGTTGATACAGGATGTGTTGCGGGTGTGCAGCACCGAGCCATTTGGATCGAGCGGAAATTCGACGGCTCCACGCGTCCTCAGACGGTAATGCGCCAGTGCGGCAGAGATGCCGTGCGCTTTTGCGAGCCCGGATAGCGACGGCTTAGCCTCGCTACCGACCTCGATAACCGGCACGGGCCAGCCGTCAGTGAGCCATTCGACAAACTCAGCCAGGCCGTCGGCGGTAAGGTCCCAGTACGCCGCGATTGATTCCGGATCAAGCGCGGGCTCCTCGAATGACTGGCGATAGGCTTCGTCGTCCTCTTCGGACATAGGTGGCAACCATCCGCAGCGGCGCGCTTGACGGCTACTATCGGCGTCGCTTTCATCGGATTCAACCGGCTTGCCGAGCTTGTAGAGCGGCGTATCCCAATCGTCCCAATCTACAGGTGATGCAACAGCGTTAGTTTTCTTGCTGGTGCGCGGTGTGCCGCGATGAATGTATGTGCGTTTCGGCTTACTAGGCTTCTCGTCGCGGACCATGCCGGGTTCCCACGGCGAGAACGGCAATGGCGTCCACAACGAAAACTGCGAAATGATCTCGCCGCCGATAGCAGTCTCGATGAGCGTTGCGCCGGGATGCGCACGCTCAGCGTACCGCGCGCATTCGAGATAGTCTTGGCGCAGGCCGATGTCCAGCGTCTTCCGCTTGCCAGCCGCGTCCTCGATGGTGATCGTGGCTTCTTGCAGGTGCGCCCACTTGCGCGGTACGCCGCCCTTCGAATTGCCGCCGCAACCGGCGCGGAACTTCTCTATTTCGCGCTGCCTGTTGAAGCACGACACGCATAGCGTTGCCGATCTCACGAGGCGCATGCGGCCAATGAGGCGCGCGTTGGTGCGGGCGCTCTTTTCGCAACGGACGCACGAAAGACCCATTGCCAATTCTGACGCGGTGTGGATGCCGGGTTCATTGCGATAGCGCTGGCCGCCTGCGTGAGCAACCCCAATCGGGCAGCCCTTGCATGAGATCGGCGCGTCTGTGCGCGTGTAGTTTGCGGCGCAGGCTTCTTTCGTCAGGACGCAACTGAGGCGATCGCACGTGAAGACTTGGAGCGATGCGAAATCGGCGTGCGGGTGAAAGTGGACCGATGCGAGGTCCTGCGTGAAGGTGGGAAGGATGGTGGCGCGGCGGATTTGCTCTGGATGATACGTGGCGTGCCTCATGCACCCTCTCCCGTTTGATTCGATAGGGCTCAGGTTCGCGTCACTACTTTTTCCCTCAAAGGGGTCAAGAAATCCTTTTTTAACCGTGGTTTTCGTGCGACACGCTGGCATGAAAGAGCCCCTTCGGATAGGGGCTTTTATGATTCTTAGGCAGTGCAGATTACTCGCCGCGCAATTTCGCCATGAGTTCGCGCGGCACAGCGCCAACGCCGCCAAGCGCGAGGCTGTTGGCGATCACCTGGGCGGATTGTGCATCGATGGCCCCATGTGCAAGCGCAGCGCCTGCGGCTGCCTCTACTTGTGGCGTGGTGTATCGCGGCATTGCCGAGCGCAGGCCGCCCATGTTGCCGCCGCTGATCGACTTTGCCAGTTGCTCGTTGCCGAGCTTGCGAGCGATGGACTGCATTTTCTGATTCAGGTTACGCATGGGACTGACCCCGAGAGTGGTTTGCACGCGTTGGCGTGCGGTTTCAATTGATTTGCTGAGTGCTGCGATGGTCGGCTTAGCGACTGCCGAGCGACCGGCGACGTGCGCAACGTGGGCGGTGGGCATGCCGTAACGCGTGGCGAAGTCGTCCGTATGATCGCTCGACTGCGCTTTCATGAACGAGTGAAGCCCCAGCCGCAAACGGCTGAAAGCGCCTGCGTGGAGACTCTTACTCAATGAGCACGGCGAGACAGGCACGCCGTCGATCATTTCCTCGTCGTCTTCGTCGTTGATGCCGCCATTGGTGCGCGCTTCAGACATGCGGCGAAGTTGCTCGGCATCCTGGCGGCCAGTCCCGCGCTTGGCGCGTTGGCGCTGCAGTGCCGTCATGCGTTCGCCATACTTGCGCTCGGCCTCGCGGTCGATATCAGAGACGGCGCTGCGCTGAATTACGCGCTGCGGATTTGCGGGCGCATGCGATGCAGCGTGCGTGTTACCTGCTGTGCGCAACGTGCTGTGAAGCAAACTTGCATGGGCTTGGCTCTTGCCCATTTGCTCTTGCACGGCATAGCCAAGCTGGGCCATGAGCCGAAGATGCGACGGACTGCTCTCGCTGAATTGCTGATACATAGGTTAGGTTCCTTTGCGGCGTCCCGCGTTGGTTTTGACGACGTTCGTCAGTGTCTATTGGGCTGTCCCGACCGGCTGAAAAGGTGGGATTTGCCACCATTTGCGCGAAGGCCGCGCATGTCCACCTAATGCACTTGATCGTATTGACGCGTAACAGCGCAAACGACGCTTCTTTGCACGTATGCCGCCGTTGTCCGAGTCGTGATGAAAAGATACGTCCATGGCAACGAAACGTTAGGGGATGTAATGACGAACCCAATCGAAGCCGGCGACCCAATGATTAGCCTTGAGGACGTCTCCGCGATGCTGGCAGTGAGCAAGCGGACCATTTCGCGGCTCATCAAAGAGGGTGACTTCCCTGAGCCCTACCGCATTTCGGCGGCTGTGCTCAGGTGGAAAAAGTCGGTAGTACTGGAATGGCTTAAGACGCGGCAACAAGCGCCGCAGGGAGCAAAAGAATGACGATCAAACCGACTACCAAACGCGCCCCGGAGGCCGCAATGTCGAAAGAAGACCTGAGCAAGCGCATCGCTGCTGCAAAGCTCGAACTGAATACCGCTCTGTTGACCGGCGAGCCGACTACGGCTGCACGTGCCGCACTGCGCACACTCGAAGCAGAGTGCGCCGCGATTGAGCAGCAGGAAGCCGATCAGATCGCCGCACAGCAGGCTCTGAAGCAAATCGAAGCCGACGGCATCAACCGTGCTGCGCAAGAGCTTCTGGCGGCCCGTAACGCGCGCATCGCAGCAATCACCACGCGCTACCCGATTCCGGATACGCGTACGACTTTCCACGCTTAACAAGTACACCGAATCAAAGGAGTTTTGACAATGTCCCAAGCCGCACAAATTCTCGCCGCAGCCCGCGCAAATCTCGTTACCGCAACGGAGCGCGCAGAAGCCGCTCACGCAGCCCAATCGAAGCTGCTCGTACGCAAGTCCGAATGCGAAGCCGCAGCCGCCACCGCGCTCGCCGATTTCCGTGCAGGCAAGATTGATGAGGCAACCGCGTCGCTGCGCAAGGCATCCGCCGACGCTGACGCCAAGGACATCGCCGGGCTGATCGATCAAGGTGCTGCGCACCTCGCGACACTCAATCGTGATGTGATTGCCCGCAAGGGCGACGCCGCGCAGGCGGAAAACGAATTTAAGCGCGAAGAGTGGACCATTGAAACCGCCGTACTCGACAGGCAGATCGCGCAACTCGAAGCGACGTTCCTGGCCGCAATGGCAGAGCGCTACCGCCTGCACATGCAGATCAACGGCAGTCGCGGCAGTCAGAGCACGTTCGGTTTCTACGAGCCGAGTCGCGCCATGAAGGAATTGATCACGCGCAACGTGCCGCCGTCGGTCTAAGCGACCCGCAACGCAGCGCGAAAGGCCCTCACGCAGGGCCCTTTTTCATTGGTCCGCGCCCTCTGTAGTGACGCCACGATAAGGCTATCTAACACGCATTCGGAATCCTTAAAATGGTAGATCAAGTCAAGATCGGAGTCGGCGCAAACGTCAGTGGCGTTGATGCGGCCATCCAGAAAATCACTGCGTCCATGAATAAGCTGGGCGCGGCGGTCGCAAAAAATCAGGGCCTCAAATTCGAGCCAACGGACATGAAGCTGATGGCGCGCGATCTCTCGCTCATCAATACGCAGATGAAGCAGGTAATTTCGTTGTCGCCACAGCTACGCAATGCGCTCAAAGCCACGGGACAATCTGGCGCGCATCTATCGCAGATCGACTTTTCGAAGCTCTCCACGAACCCCGCGACGGCGCAGCGCATGCGTGATCGTGCCTTCATGGCCGCCGTCCGTGGGTCCAGTTTGGACCCCACGCTGGCGAACGATGTGGATGCGAACGGCAACGCCGTTGCGCCCGGTGCTGGCGGGGGTGGTGCTGGCGGCTCCGCAGGCGGCTCAGGTGGCGCTGGTGGCGGTGGTAGTGGTGGCGGGCGTCGTCCTCGCCGTGCCGCTGGCGGCGGTTATGGTGGCTCCGGTGGCGACGAGGAAGGCACTGGCTCCTGGTGGAAGCGCCGCCCTAACGGCGGATGGGGAACGGCGACCGCACTGGCTGTCGGCAACGGCATCGGCGGTACTGCTGGCAACATGATTACGGCGGGCCTTGGTGGTGGCGGCCTTCCAGGTATGGCCATGTCCTTGCTCACGTCAGGTATTGGCAAGGGCGCACAGTTCGTGTCCGAAGGCGTGGGCTTGTCCAATAGCCGCGCGATGGACCTCGATACGCTGAAGCGCTCGATGGGCGATCTCGGTGTGTCGTTCGATGCGCTGACGGCGGGCACTGAGAAGTTCAACCAGGGGCTCGGCGTGTCCTCTGTTGAATTCGCCAAGCTGGAGAATCAGGCGAATCAGGCGAGCGGCGGCATGTACCGCACGCCTGACGAAGTCGCTGCGGCCACGCGCCAAGGCGCGGACCTCGGGCGCGCGTACGGTATCGATCCGTCGCAGGGCGTCGGCTTCATGTCTGGCATGCAGCGGCTCAACTCGCGCCAGAACAACAAGGAACTCGCGACCCAGCTTGCAGAAGCCATCGTTACCGCGCAGGGTAAGGCGGCCCCAGGCGAAGTCATGCAGGCCATGCAGAGCTTCGCTGCTTCGCAGAATCGGTTCAACGCAGTCAACCCGAACCTGAGCATGTTCGGCAACGCCTACGGCTCGATGCTGACCGGCGATATGACGGCGGACCATGCCTCTTCGATCCTCGGCACAGCCAACTCTGCCATGCAGCGCATGGGCGGAACTGAGGCGACGCGCAACTTCCTGACGCAGCAATTCGGCATGGACCCGATCCGCGCGCAGCTTCGCGCAGAGGGCGGCCTGTTCTCGAACGGTCTGGACAACCAGGACGTTGCTGGCTTCATGTCGCGCCGCGGCATCAAAAACTGGAATGAGCAATACAGCGGGCCCGCTGGTTCGAACCTCGCCGTAACCATGCAGGGCCTCGACAAGGCTTACTCCGGTCGCGGCCAGTACGGCTACGAAATGGAGCTTGACGCCGTCAAAAATATGTTTGGCCTGAAGTCGCTCGGCGACGCTGCTAGCCTCGCGAACGCCAGCACGTCGGACCACAACGGCATCGCCACGATTCTGAAGAACGCAGGTGTCGGCCTTAGCGACTTGCGCGAGGGCGGCCTGCAGGCTATCGCCGGTATCTCGAAGGCCGGTTCGTTTGACGATCTCGAAAAGCTCTACCGCAGCGGCCCGGACTCGATTCGCAACCGCAAGGATATGAGCCCCGACGACCTCGCTGCGATGGATAGCGCCGAGAAAAGCGGCAACTTCCAGCAGTTGCAAAACGAACTGGTGCGCGTGCTCGCCGGCAAAGGGCAAGAGGACACGCAGGGCTCGCTCGCGCGCCAGGCTGCTGCAGACCTCAATGACATCAAGACGAACATCGGCACTTATGTCGCGCCCGGCATTACCCGCATGGAAAGCTGGGTTGAAGGCATCGCTAAAAAGATGCTCGGCATTGGTGGCGACATGGGGCCGCCCGCGCCGAGCAAGACTGCGACTGGCTTCGATAGCAGTGTCGGCGATCCGAGCGCCACTATGCCAGGTATTGGCGCGAATGCGAGGCCGGGCGCTGCTGGCACTGGTGGCATTGGCAAGAGCGGCACTGCCACTGCCGCGGCTCTGAAGGCGCAACTTATCGCGGCTGGCGTTCCTGAAGCGCAGGCGGACGGGATGCTCGGCAACGCCATGCGCGAAAGTTCACTCGATCCGAGCGCATCTAACGCAGGACATTACGGGCTGCTTCAGTGGGATGCGGGGCGTCAGAAGGACTTTGCAAAATGGGCCGGGCACGACATTCACAAATCCACGGCTGCGGAACAAATGGCCTTCGCGCTAAGTGAAATCAGCAAGGGTGGCAGCCAGTACGGAAAAGCGGGGCGCTTTTGGGCTGCGCAAAACGCTGGCACTGCTGGCGTTATGTTCGGCCAGGACATTGAGCGCCCGGGTGACTACTCGCACGAAAACCCGATCCGCTACGACCTGAGCAACCAGATGGCGAAGATTCCTGCGGCTGACTTGGCGAAGGCAAAGGGCGGCAGCGATCACTTGCCGGGGCAGGCTCCGATGGTCATTGTGCAGCTTGAACAGAATAACTCAACCACGGTGAACGGCTCCACGAAGACGAAGAAGCTGTCCACCACGATCAATCCGCCGACCTCTTCTGGAATGACGCAACGTGTTTCGTTGCCCGGGAACAGCGTGAGCAACTGATCTACGCCCCGGTTAGCCGGGGTTTGTTGGTATATGGCGGCCTCGTTTGCGCATCGTGTCGTGATGGATAGAATGAGGCTCATTGTTTGAGGTCATCCGCCTCGCGCTGTAGCAGCGCTTAAGCCCGCTCTCGTAGCGGTTTTTTTTTCGTACGCTCGCCGCGAAGTAGTGACCCCATCCTGAGTGCTACTAATCACTCAGGAATCGCCATGTCCGCAAGCGTTCGTACCGTCGTTAAAGACGCCAACGGTATCACCTTCGATCCGTCCTCGCTGCCGCACGAGTTCACGTATGACGCGAACAACAACATGCTCACGGACACTTGCTTTGAGCAGAGCGCCGTAGTGCGCCAGAAGACGTTCACGTACCTGGAGGGCGCGAACGGCGTGTGGCTCGTTAAGGCTGAGTCCGCATGGATCAACGTCACTGAAACGTGGCGGGGCTAGAGCGCGTAGGACGGCCTCGGCGGGATGCGCTGGTCTCTGCGCCTACGCCGAGCGCCGGGAGGCCGCTCAGGGATTCGTGAGCTTGTCGCAGATATCGCCGAGCACGACGGCGAGCTTCGATAGGGTTATGTCCTCGTCGGCTCCCCCTTCGATAATCTCCAAGGCTGTGATCGTTTCCGCGCCGACCCGCATCAACAGGCCGGGCCCCACGCCCCAAATCAGACTTTCGTCCGGAAGCAGTTTCATCCAAAGAACGGATTGGGCTGGCGTTAGGCAAAGGAAGGGGCTCATTTGCTCGGCGTGTTTGCGGATGGTCTCCACTACATCCCCCTGCAGTTCCCCGGCCATCCAAATGCCCCGCACTTGGCACGTATAGGCGCTGAAGCCGAAGACCAGCGCCTTCGCGGAATCTAAGTCGTCCATCGCTGCTGCCCGAGTTTACAAAACTCAATTTTGAGGTTTGCTTTGAAATCAATGAGTTATAGATTTTGCGGCTTCAACGATTTGCGCGCGCCCATTGCTCGGGAATGCCAAGCCATGCCTCGCGATTGATTCCCCGGTTGATCGGACTCGGGTGCATGGACTTTGCGGCTAGGGGCGGTTACGAGGTGATCTTAGCCGGCAACCGACCCTCGCGATCAATGATGGCGTATTCAAGAACCATAATCGACTGCGCGAGTATCCTATCGATTTCGATGTCCTCGCCAAGCAGCGCGGCGTGTGCTCGGCGCATGTCGCTTAACCAATCGTTAAGCGTGAGATCCGGACGAGGCGAATACCAATTCCGGTAAATGCCGCGCAAGAATTTCCAAGTGGACGGGTGAATTGTTGGCTGCATGGCAATCTCCCTTGATTGATTGGTTGCTGCAGGCTATTTCAGTCTTTCATCCCACCATAGCGCATGTCGGAGCCGGTCGTCCACGCTGCCCGCGCGTGCAACCGTCGGGAACCGGCTTGGGCGCCTGATGTTGGGCGCCGTTGGGAGTATATTTGCCTGATTTCTTCATGGAAATAGCCAACATGAACTATCGATATCCGGGGTTAGTCATTCGGCGCGGTGGGTCAGGTTCGAAGGACTGTGACGAAGACTTCAGGATTGCCGTTCTCAATGGAACCCTCGTGGTCTATATCGACGAATGGAGCAACCATCGAACGATGGAGGCGCGCGCCTACGGTTTGATCCCGGGCGACAAACCCGTAGTTATCGGTTATCAACTTGACGGCGGTCAGGGTATTCCGCCAGCGCAAATGTGGAAGACGATCGACGATATCGATGGGCTGCTTATCGGCGAAAAGCCGGACGCGTTCGCCGACAGGACGATCCCGGCGCAGCATGCCAGCAAGCTAATCAAGATTTTCGCTCTGGCACCGGAGACGGGCGTGGATTTGTCGCCGCATGAGGCTGCGGGGTATTGAAGGGTGCATGCCGTTAGTTACTGCCGAGGGAAAAATGAGTGAAGAAGCCGCAAAGAATGTTGAAAGCAATGAGACTGGCAATACTCTCGAAGACGTAAAGCACCGCAACGCGGAATTGCTGCGTGAATATATAGACGCGAAGCCGGTTGAGTTCGTAAAATTTGTTTGCGAATCGGTCTTAGGGATACCCGGAAATGGGGGTAACCCATTCATGGCAAAGCGAGACAATGGCTCTTCTGAGGCCGAGAACAGTATCTTCAGGAATTCGAGAAAATACCACGGCAGTTTTGCGCAGCTCATGCTGGACAAGATTCGCGATGACGACGGTGAAAAGTCTGACTCGGACTCAGAATACATTTCCTTCTTCGAAATCACTAGAAATTGGTTCCATGGGACTTTCAAATGGCTGAAAGCTGATGACTTGGGCGATATGCTAGACATCCTTTCGATACAGTTTGCCGTTTTTGAGAAATACAGCGGAGATCTGGGTTCTGCGATCGATTCAGCCGCTCATCTCATCTACGAGGGTGTTCCGCTGTACAAGATGGCTGCAGATGGCAACATGAGCAGGCTCTCTTTTGACGACCCCCTTTACATTTACGTTTTCAAAAAAGGGGAGTACTGGGATACCGGAAAGGTCACGTCGCTTCCAGAGTGGGCGGACGGTCTGTACATAAAGCGCAGCGACCTTGATGTGCACGACGCATACTTTTCTGGCAGCGGCGAACTGACGGATGAGGCGCGTGCCATGAGGCGTGAGGCAATGTGGCAAAAACTGGGCTTGAGAAACGAGCACAAGCCGAAATCAGAAGCGCCGCAACGCCGCGAACACAAGACCAAGCTTTTAGATGCAGCGCGCGCGGTTATCGATAGATATTACGGTGCTCAATATAACGAGAATGACTCGCTTACGATCACTTCTCAAAAAGTCGTTATCGAATGGCTGCAGACGACATATGGAATGTCTGAGCGCGAAGCTCAGTCGATCGATATCGTTACCCGACCAGATAGTGCCCGCAGGCGATAAATGAACGATGAGGATACCCTCAGGGTACCCTAAGCCCAACCTCAGGGTCGCGGATATTGCCCTCAGCCCGCCCTGAGGTCTTTAAATCAAGCCATACCAACGTTACCCAAAAGGGCGGCCGCCATTGCTATCAAGCGTGCGTTTGCTCGCGCCGTTGCCGCGCACCGACCAGCGCGAGGCCTAATCCGACCACGCGGCAAGGAGCGCGAGAATGCAAGTCATTCCGATGGAAAAGTTGTCAACATGAGCAACCTGGGCGACATCGTCAAGGTGAAGGACGGTTTCGCACGTAACTTCCTGATCCGAGCAAATGCACCTGCCGGTAGGCCCGCTGCAGATGGACGTCGACCACGCGATGCAAATCGCGCTGCACACCGACGTTCTCGTCGATGACGGCCACGGTGGACAAGTTTACTGGCTCAGGCGGGCTTCTGGACGGGCACATGGCTGCAGTGCAGCGCGGCAAGATGTGACTACTATCACTCAGTCCAAGTGGCGGAGTGTAAATCTAGCCGAATTTTGTAGTAGTGTTGTCCGTGGCTGAGTGAAGGTCGAAATACAGTGCGCGGTGTTTTTCGCGTGCTCAGGACTCATGTTTTGCGGGAGCATAATTGCCGCAAAGATGAATTTACCGCCGCGCAATCGGCAAAGGACTCAGCGAGATGGATTTTGAGCAGTGTTATCGCTCAAAAGGAAACGACGCGAGTGATCGCGCCGTTTCGAATGGGGAAGGGGCTTCGCCTACGTCCGTAGGAAGATTCGGGCGGGCCCCTTCGAATCACGTACCTCTACAGGAAAAGTACATGAGTACAGCAAACCTGTGTTACCTGCTTTTAGCAGCGCATTATTTCAGCATTGCAGCGGTCTATGTTTTTGCCGCATTAACGGGGCATACATGAGACGCAAGGTCAGACATACGTGTCTAGATTAGCATACTGATGCGACAGGTGCGAACGGCGGTCGAAAAGGCTGCACCGCGATTCGATGCCGAACGCCGAGCCGAAATTCATAGCCCACCTGTTTTGTGGGCTTTTTTATGGAACTGGCGGCCTGACAGGACACACATCCGCGATTGGTCAGCGCGGCTCGAAAACTTAGCGAAACGCTATGTTTGTCCGCAATTGCGCCAGTGGGAAGGGGGTGCCCCCGTGATGCGTCTAGATCTTCGGCTGCCTTCCATGCACCCACCTTGCGGTCAGAACTGAACGCATGCGTGTCCCGCGAGCCGGCTTACGCCGCGGCGTTGATCGAAACGACATTCCACGGCCGACCTTCGGTGCACGATACGATCAACGCAGCCCATAGTTCTAGTGCTTCTCGACGTTCGGGGATGTCTTCACGCACATCGTAAATCCGCTCCATGCCCTTGAGCTTGTGATTGAGCGCGAGTTCCGTGATCTCATTGGGAATTTTCATGTTGCGCATGTGGCCCTTGGCGGTGCTTCGCGTGTCGTGTGGCGTGAAGCGGCGAATGTCCAATCCTCCGCGCGTGAATGCGCGATTAATCGAAGCCCATAAAGTCGTGTTTCCGACGTGAGTGTCGCCGTGGTTTTTCCGACGTACAGCAGTGCGCGCAGGAAGCACCCATTCGGAGTCACCGGCAATCGCCTTCAGGCACTCGAACCAATGTCGCACGGTGGGGGTAATCGGCACGAGGAAGCCTGCTCGCGTTTTGACAGATTCGTCGGGTACGAGCCATGTGTTCCTTTCGAAGTCGATATGCTCCCATCGTGCTTTTGCCAACTCGATCGAGCGAACGCAAGTGGCGAACAGGATGCGCAGCGCAAGGCCATTCTCGCGTCCGATCGTATCGTCGATTCCGACAAGCAATGCGCGCATCTCATTTTCGGTCAACATCACACGCGGCTTCACCGGAGGCCGCGGACCCATAAGCGCCTTGAGTGTGATTCCGACGCAAGGGTTGACATCGATCATGCGCTTGCCACAGGCGTGCGCGAACAACTGCGTGGTTGTTGTGAGGAGGCGCTTGCAGACTGTCCATGAGCGCCCGCTCTTTTCGATCATGTGTACGACATCGGCCGGCGCTACCTTGCGCACTTCAAGCGGACCTAACTTTGGCCGCACGATGTTTTCGAGATCCCACTTGCGATAGTAGATAGTGCCATCGGCCAACGGTGGCTTCAGCATCTTTTCCACGAAGTCGTCGGCCAGATCCTTGACCGTCCACGCGGACACGGCGCGCGCGCGCTCAGTGCGCTTCTCGGTAGCCGGATCTGCGCCACTGTCGATCGCTGCTCGGTGGGTGCGTGCCAATCTGCGTGCGGCAGCTAGAGCCACATCGGGATAGTTGCCGAGCGTCAATTCCTTCCGTCGGCCGCCGCCGACTCGATACCGCAGGACCCAACTGGCCGTACCGGCTGCCGAAAGAGTGAACGTCAGGCCATCGCCATCGGATTTTGCAACGGGCTCGCCTTTCGCAATCCAGCGTCTGATTTGAAGATCATCAAGCTTGTGTGTTTGCTTTGGCATGGGCGTCCGGGTGGGTAGCTAGGAACAGTCATTATAGCTGGCTACCCACCTAGCTACCCAACGGATGTGAGCCAAGCTGAAACAATTTGAGACATCTGGAGCTTGCCGCGTGAGGGAAATCAGGGGTTTGGTGGGGCGGGTAAGACATCCTGAAGCGGGGTGAGACATCAATGAAGATTGCAGGTGGCGATTTTCATAAAGTTCTCACATTCTTGCTGGGCAAGGCTTTGTGGGGCACTGACCCCGCGTTCCGCTTTGTTTTTGCTTCAGCGACGACCCGTCTGGCGACCCGGATTCGGATTGGCAGGATCGGGGCGATTCCGATAGTCCCGCATCTTATCGCGCGAGGCGAGCGACGGTGAAAATTGCCCCGGCGGCCGTCGAAAATAAAAGCCCGACGCCGTCATGCCGCGGCGTATAGTGGGATCACCTTTACGCGCATCGGGAATGCATCATGGCCCAACTATATCCAGCCCTTTATAAGGACTTCGAAGTGCATCCGCTGGTGTTTTCGCGGCAGTTCGACAAGTTCGACGGTCACAAGCGTCATGCCGAAGGTTACGACGTGGCGGTACGTGTATGCCGGCCGGGCGCGATCAGCGGCTCGAAGGCAAGCCGCGTGTTTCGTCTGGTGCTGCCGTCCACGTTCTCCGATTTCGGCGTGGCGAAACGCAGCGCGAGCCAGTACGGCGCGGACATCATCGACGGCAAAGTGGACGGCGCGACGGTCGAGGATCTCTGAGTCGCCTGCTCATGCGCCGCATTCACTTGCTGCACGAGTGTGGACACGCGACGGGCACCTCATTTGAAATTATTTGATCCGATTGTTTGACGTCTCGCGAACGGCCCTATATACTCTTTTTCTCTGACGCGGGGTGGAGCAGTCTGGCAGCTCGTCGGGCTCATAACCCGAAGGTCGTAGGTTCAAATCCTACCCCCGCAACCAAGCATTGTTGAAAGCCCGCTAGCGCAAGCTACGCGGGCTTTTTAACTTCTGCCGTCTGCTCACATGCGTGCATGCGCCACGCGCGCTTGCATTCACTCCGACTCGATCGCCCAGTCCACCGCCGCTTGCGCATGCAATGCGGTCGTGTCGAACACGGGTAGCGCCGAATCTTCCGGCTTGATCAGCAAGGTGATTTCCGTACAGCCGAGAATCACCGCCTGCGCACCCCGCGCGGCAAGTGCTTCGATCACACGTTGATATACCGCACGCGAGGCGTCATTCACTTTGCCGTGGCACAGTTCGTCGTAGATGATGCGGTGCACATCCGCGCGTTCGGCTTCATCGGGAATCAGCGTCTCGAGGTCGTAGCGTTCGCGTAAGCGCCCTGTGTAAAACGTCTGCTCCATCGTATAGCGCGTACCCAGTAAGCCCACCCGCGTGATTCCTGCGGCGCGCAGCGCGTTGCCGGTCGGATCGGCGATGTGCAGGAAGGGCACGCCGATCGCCTGTTCGATCGATTCATACACGCGATGCATGGTGTTGGTCGCCAGTATCACCAGGTCGGCGCCGCCGCGTTCGAGTTGGCGTGCGGCGTCGGCCAGCTGATCGCCGAGCGCGGTCCAGTTGCCGGCGCGCTGGTTGGCCTCGATCGGCGCGAAATCGACCGTCAGCATCAGGCTGCGGGCGTTGTGGTGGCCGCCGAGGCGCGCCTTGGCGTGGCGGTTCAGGAGCCTGTAGTACTCGGTGGACGACTCCCAACTCATTCCGCCGATCACGCCGATGGTTTTCATGGTCTTGCTCCGTTGGTGGATGATGCAGGCGGTTGCGTGTCGAATGCCGGGCATCGAACGTGTGGAAAGTCGAGTATAGGCGGGCGTTGTCATTCGTAGCCGGTACGGATTGCTTTCCGCCCGCCGGTACGGCGTCTTGCTAAAACGCCGGCACGCAATTTCTGACGCCGATAGAATCGCAATCAGTCAAAGAGCGGTCAACAGGGAGCGAATCATGGATCTGATCATCCGCCGAGCGATGCTGCCGCCGGGCGCCACATCACAGCACAAGCAGCACAAACAGCCGGTCGACATCGGCATCGAAGCGGGCCGTATCGTCGCCGTCGAACCGAATCTGGCCGCGAGCGCGCACGAAGAAATAGACGCCGCCGGGTCACTCGTCACGCCGCCATTCGTCGATCCGCATTTCCACATGGACGCGACGCTGTCGTACGGTCTGCCGCGCGTGAACGCGTCGGGCACTTTGCTGGAAGGCATCGCGCTGTGGGGCGAACTGAAGCCGGACCTCACGCAGGAGGCGCTGATCGAGCGCGCGCTGCAGTACTGCGATTGGGCTGTCGCGCGCGGTCTGCTGGCGATTCGCAGCCACGTGGATGTGTGCGATCCGCGCTTGCTCGCGGTCGAGGCGCTGCTCGAAGTGAAGCGTCGCGTCGCGCCTTATCTCGATCTGCAACTGGTCGCGTTTCCGCAGGACGGCGTCTTGCGCAGCGCCGGCGCATTCGAGAATCTCAAGCGTGCGATTGCGATGGGCGTCGACGTGGTCGGCGGGATTCCGCATTTCGAACGCACGATGGCCGACGGCGCGCAGTCCGTGCGCATGTTGTGCGAGTTCGCGGCGGAGCAGGGCTTGCGCGTCGATATGCATTGCGACGAATCGGACGATCCGATGTCGCGCCATATCGAAACGCTCGCAGCCGAAACGCACCGGCTCGGCTTGCATGGGCGCGTCGCCGGTTCGCACCTGACTTCGATGCATTCGATGGACAACTACTACGTCAGCAAGCTCTTACCACTGATGCGCGAGTCGGGCGTCGCGGCGATCGCCAATCCGTTGATCAACATCACGCTGCAGGGTCGCAGCGACACGTATCCGAAACGGCGCGGCATGACACGTGTGCCGGAGATGATGGCAGCGGGCATCAACGTCGCGTTCGGCCACGACTGCGTGATGGATCCGTGGTACAGCCTCGGCTCGGGCGACATGCTCGAAGTTGCGCACATGGGTTTGCATGTTGCGCAGATGACGGGCGTCGACGGTATGCATGCGTGTTTCGACGCGGTCACGGTGAATGCCGCGCGTATTCTCGGACTGGAAGGCTACGGCGTCACGCCGGGTTGCGCGGCGAATCTCGTGCTGCTCGACGCACGCGACCCGGTCGAAGCGATCCGCTTGCGCGCCGCGCGGCTCGCGGTGGTGAGTCGCGGCAAGGTGGTGAGCCGCGCGCCTGCTGCGCGCGCGGCGTTGTCGCTGGAAGGGCGTCCTGCCGAGGTGGATTTCAAATTGCATCGCGGTTAGCCGCCGTGCACCGTTCGCGACATACGCGCGAATGGAAAATGCAGGTGCTTGCTCATGAAAAAACACCCCGCATCGTTGGACGGGTATCCAACGATGCGGGGTGCAGTTCAATCACCGGATTTTTAGCCGATGTCGGCGTTTATCTACAACGCCGCCGAATGCTTCAACGCAAGATTCAATGCGTCGCAGCAGGCGTCATGCCATTGTGGCGTAGCAGCGCATCGATACTCGGCTCGCGGCCGCGGAACGCCTTGAACGATTCCATCGCGGGACGGCTACCGCCCACTTCCAGAATCTCCTTGCGATAACGCATGCCGGTTGCCTGATCGAGCACACTGCCGCTCGCGGCTTGTGCGGCTTCTTCGAACGCGGCATACGCATCGGCGGACAGCACTTCAGCCCACTTGTAGCTGTAGTAGCCCGCTGCATAACCGCCCGCGAAAATATGGCTGAACGTATTCGGCCAACGCGAGAACGAAGCTTGCGGCACCACGTGGAAACGCTCGTTGATCTCGCTCGCGAGTTCAGTCGCGTTCTTCGTGCCGGACGCATCGAAACCGGTGTGCAGTTGCATGTCGAACATCGAGAACACGATCTGGCGCAGCGTACCTAGACCGCTCTGGAAATTCTTCGCTGCGAGCATCTTGTCGAACAGATCACGCGGCAGTGGCTTGGCGGTGTCGACGTGTGAGGTCATGTCGCTCAATACGTCCCACTCCCAGCAGAAGTTCTCCATGAATTGCGACGGCAGTTCGACCGCGTCCCACTCGACGCCGTTGATGCCCGACAGGCCCAGTTCATCCACACGCGTGAGCATGTGATGCAACCCGTGGCCGAACTCGTGGAACAGCGTGATCACTTCATCATGCGTGAAGCAGGCGGTCTTGCCGCCGACCGGCGCTGAGAAGTTGCAGGTCAGATACGCCACCGGCGTTTGCACGCTGCCGTGCGTGTGCTTGTGACGGCCACGCGCATCGTCCATCCATGCGCCGCCGCGTTTGCCTTCGCGTGCATACAGATCGAGATAGAACTGGGCGACGAGGCCGCCGTCCTGATTCTCGACGCGGAAAAAGCGCACGTCCGGGTGCCACACGGCTGCTTCGTCGCGACGGATGCGCACGCCGAACAGCGTTTCGGTGACCTTGAAGAGACCCTTGAAGACGGTGTCTTCCGGGAAGTACTGTTTGACTTCGTTCTCGGAGAACGAATAGCGCTTCTGACGCAGACGTTCAGCGGCAAACGTCATGTCCCACGGTTGCAGGTCGGCCATGCCGAGTTCGTTCGCTGCAAATTCGCGCAGTTCCTTCCAGTCCTGTTCAGCGTGCGGGCGTGCGCGCGTGGCGAGGTCTTCGAGGAAGGCCATGACCTGCGCCGGCGACTCGGCCATCTTCGGCGCGAGCGAGACTTCGGCGAAGTTGTTGTAGCCGAGCATGTGCGCTTCTTCGGCGCGCAGCTTCAACTGATCGGCGAGCACGGCCGTGTTGTCCCATTCCGGCTTGCCGTTGCCATATTGCGGGCCGAGTTCCGACGCGCGCGTCACATACGCGCGGTATATCGTTTCGCGCATCGCGCGATTTTCCGAGTACTGCATGATCGGGAAATACGATGGGAAGTGCAGGGTGAATTTGTAGCCGGTTTTGCCCTCGCGTTCGGCCGCTTCCTTCGCGGCTTCGATCACGTCTTCCGGCAGGCCGGCCAGTTGCGCTTCATCGCCGGCTTCGACGATATAGGCGTAAGCGTTGGTCGCATCGAGCACGTGATCCGAAAACGCTTTCGACAACCCCGCCTGCTTTTCCTGCAATTCGGCGAAATGCGGCTTCTGGTCTTCCGGCAATTCCGCGCCCGAGAGGCGGAAATCGCGCAGCGCATTGCCGAGGATCTTCTTGCGCTCGCCGGTCAGCGACGAAAAATCGCTGCTGGCGTGCAGTGCCTTGTACTTCTCATAGAGCGCGAGATTCTGGCCGACGCTCGACCAGAACTCGGTGACGCGCGGCAGATTCTCGCCGTACACGGCGCGCAGTTCCGGCGTATCCGCCACGGCGTTCAGATGGCCGACCACGCCCCAGGCGCGCGACAGCGGTTCGGTTGCGCGTTCGACCGGCTCGACCACATCGGCCCAAGACGCGGGCGTAATGGGCTGGGCGGCGCGTTCGACCGCGGCGGCCGCATCGGTGAGCAGGATATCGAGGGCGGGTGTGACGTGTTCGGGGCGGATTTCGCCAAAGCGCGGCAGGTCGGAGAAATCGAGGAGCGGATTGTCGTGCTTCGAGGGGGTAGTGGACATAAGGCTTCCTGTCTGACGCGGGTGAACGGGTAATCGGTGCATCGACGGGCGCGCGATGGCGCCCCAATGACACTCCATAGGGACATTATTGGGGCAGGGCGCGCCGATTCCAATCCGTCGGTAGACAAATTATCAGATGTCGCGTGACTGTGCCCGGAGGAGCGAATCCGGAATGCGGTTCAGACGGTGGCAATGCGCTAGCTGGTTGCCGCTGCTTGAACCGCTCCCGCTGTGCCGCGACGCTCTGTGGGAAAGCGAACGGTGCAAATTGCTGCCATGCCGCATTCTGGCGTGTCTGCACCCGTTAGTGACGCTTTCTGTAAGAGGTATCGATGAACCCGCTTTCGCACGCTCTATCGCGCAACGGTAACAACTTCGATCTCGTGCGGCTCCTTGCCGCCATCGCCGTGGTGTATGGCCATTCGTATCTGCTGCAGGCACCCGACGGCACGACGGATTGGGTCCAGAATGCGCTCGGCTTCGATGGTTTCGGCGCACTCGGCGTCTATGCGTTTTTTCTGCTGAGCGGCATGCTGGTGACCGCCAGTTTCGACCGGCAACGTTCGGTGCCTCGTTTCGCCGCGTTGCGCATCGCGCGCCTGTGGCCGGCGGTGGCGGGCGGCTCGCTGGTGACGGTGTTCATCCTCGGGCCGCTGTTGACGACGCTGCCGCTGCGCGACTATTTCGCCTCCGGCATGACGTGGGCCAACCTCGACAACTTTTCCACCATCGTGCTGAAAACCGGCTGGGCGCTGCCTGGCGTGTTTGAACACAACCGCTTTCCCGTCGACGTCTGCGCGCCGCTGTGGACGTTGCCGCTCGAAGTGCGCTGCTATCTGATCGTGATGGTGACCGGCATGCTGGGGTTGCTGTCTAGCGCGCGCGGCGTGGCGCTGGCGGCGGCGCTCGGGTGCGCTGCCTTCGTTCTGCGCGTGCATCTGCCGCATCTGCAGATCGGCCTGCGCGACTTCAGCGAAACGCCCGGCGGCTATTCGTTCTGGCCGGAACCGTTTTTCATGCTGGGAATGCTGCTGTACGGCTGGCGCGAACGGCTCGATATCAACGGCCTGACCGCGCTCGCGCTGGCGATGGTGTTTCTGGTGTTCCGCGACACGGCGGGCGCTCAACCGCTGTTCTATCTGGCTTTCGCATACGGCGTGCTGTGGGTGGGCGCGACGCCGCTCCTGCGGCGCTTCGTGCCGCGTCACGACTACTCGTATGGGATTTATCTGTACGGCTTCATGGTGCAGCAATGCGTCGCGAATATCGCGCCGCAGTTGAGCCATGTGACGGCGGTGCTGATCGCCGCGCCGTTCATCGTGCTGTGCGCGGCGCTGTCGTGGCACTTCGTTGAGCGGCCGGTGCTGAGGTGGTGCCGCGAGCGTCTTGCGCGCCGGTCAACGACGCTTGGCGCGGGGATAGCGACGCGGTGAGTGTCCTGTTTGGCGCCGATGTCTGCCACCGGCACTTGCTGCCCTGGTTTGACGCCGGAGTTTGAAGGTTTGCATGCCGGCGAAATCACTTCGCCGGCATGAGCCATCAGCGTTACGCCTTTGCTGCCGCTTCGCGCTCGGCGGCTTCGATCGTGTTGACCAGCAGCATCGTGATGGTCATCGGACCGACGCCGCCCGGCACCGGCGTGATGTAGCCGGCCACTTCCTTGACGCCTGCGAAATCGACGTCGCCGCACAGCTTGCCGGCTTCGTCGCGATTCATGCCGACGTCGATCACAGCCGCACCCGGTTTCACCATGTCTGCCGTGAGAATGTTGCGCAGGCCCGTGGCGGCGACCACCACGTCGGCGTTGCGGGTATGGGCAGCCAGATCGCGCGTCTTGCTATGGCAGATCGTGACGGTCGCGCCCGCTTCGAGCAGCAGCAGCGCCATCGGCTTGCCGACGATGTTCGAGCGGCCGATCACCACCGCATTCGCGCCTTGCAGCGGAATCTCGTAGGCCGCCAGCATTTTCATCACGCCGTACGGCGTGCACGGGCGGAACAGCGGGCGGCCGGTCATCAGCGCACCGGCGTTGGCAACGTGAAAACCGTCGACATCTTTTTCCGGGGCGATCGCCTCGATCACCTTGTGGCTGTCGATATGCGGCGGCAACGGAAGTTGCACCAGAATGCCGTGAATCCGCGGATCGTGGTTCAGTTCGTCGATGCGTGCCAGCAGTTCGGCTTCCGGCAGATCGGCCGGATAGCGGTCGAACGACGAACCGAGGCCGTTGTCATTACACGCCTTGACCTTGTTGCGCACATAGACTTCGCTCGCTGGATTGTCGCCGACCAGCACCACGGCGAGGCCCGGCTGATGCCCGCGGGCGGTGAGGGCTGCGGCGCGCGTGGCGACTTCGGCGCGCAGGGACTTGGAAAGGGCTAGGCCGTCGATCAGTTTGGCAGTCATGGTCGGTCGAGATGGGCGGTTTGGAAAGCGGAGCAGGGCGCAGGCGCGCGTGCGCGGCACGTGCGATGGCGCTTTTCACCGGAAACGGGTCGGCACGTGAAAAGCGTGCGGCGCGAATCAGAGATAAGCAGCGCTGCAAAGTCCGACATTATACCGGCCCGGCATGGCGTGCCATGTACGGATTCCGGGTGAGCGGGCGCGCCGGAATCCGCGATGCCTCCAACCGTCGAGCGACTTCTCCCGCTACTCCTGCACCGGCTGCCAGCTATCGTCCGGGTCGAACGATTTAATGGCGGCCGCGGCACGCGCGGTTTGCGACCCGAGGTTCTTCTGATAGACCTGACCGTCCTGATTGACGATAAAGCTCATCACGCCGGTCTTGCCGTACTCGGCCGGCGAGGCGATCAGACCAAACCCTTTGGTCAGCACGCCGTTTTCGACGTAGTTCTGCGCGCCCCCCTTCGCGTGCGCACCTTGCGCCGTCAGGATCCGGTAGTGATAGCCGTGGTAGGCCTCTTTCGGCAGGGTGCCGTTGGGCATGGTGGCGGCGAGCGGTCCGAGCGGGCTTTCCGTTTCGCCGGGCGCCGTCGCCCAATACAGGCCGTCATGCTGGCCCTGCGTACTGACGAAGCGCTGTGCGTAGTGCTGGGTCAGGTTGTGGTAATCGTTTTGTGCGTCGAGGTAGGCGAGCGAGGTGAGGATCGCCGCGTGTTCGTTGCGTCCGATGCGGCGTGTCAGCATCTCGTCCTGCGCGGCGGGCGGATCGAAACGCCAACCCTTGCCAGCTTGCACGAGCGGAATCGGCAAGATCCAGCCACTGTCGCCGACCGCCAGATGCGCGGTTGCGCGACCCTTGCTCTTCGCTGGGTCCTCGATGATCTGATGCCCCTTCGACCAAGCGCCGAGGAACTGGTAGATGTCGTCCTCGCCGATTCCTTCGGAAGGAATGTAGCGATGAAAATCGTTGCCGAGTACGTGTTTGAGCGCACCTTCGTCGTTGCGGGCCAAGGCGTCGACGAACGCACTGGCTGCTTCGTCGGCAGTGGGATAGATCGCCTGCGCGTGGGCGGCGGTCGTGCCGAGCAGCAATACCGGCGCCACCAGCAGGGTGCCGGTCGTGCCGAGGGCGACGGCGAGTGTCAGAACGTGGGCGCGCAAGGCGCCGCGTGGGAATAAGCGAATCATCAGGGACTCCTCTTGATCGTTCAACGGTTGCGGCCGAGGGGGCGCTCACCGCCGCCACCGCCCAGTCTGCCGCCACCAGCGCCGCCACCGCCGCCGCGCTGGACTCCGCCGCCGTTTGCACTGAGACTGGCGCCCGTGCGTTGCTGACCGCCGCCGTTGGCGCCGAGGCCGCCGTTGCTGGAACGGTTCGCGGCCGCGTTGCGGCTCGCCTCGCCGCGCTGCGTGTCCTGCCGCGCGGTGTTCCCGTCACCGGCCCCGCGTAACGCGTTATCGCGGTTGGCGTTCTGCGCGCGGTTTTGCAGATCGGCGTTCTGCGTGCCGCCCTGGTGGATCCCTTGCACGCGCTGGCTCGCGCTGCCGCTCAGGTTCTGGCCGGTGCGGTTCTGCAAGGTCTGCTGCGCCTGGGCGCGGGCGGCGTCGTCACGGCCGCGATAGGCATCGTGCTGCGCACTGCCGAGGTTGTTGTTGACGTTGCGGTTGACGTTCGTGTTGTTGACGTTGCGGTTGACGTTGGTGTTGCGGTTCCAGTTCGTCGTGCTGCTATTCACGTTGATCTGGTTGTTCACATTGATGTTGTTGTAATGGTTCACGTTGATGTTGACGTCGTGCGTGTTCCAGTTGAAGCCACCCCACAGCGAATTGGCAACCGCGACACCGGCGCCGAACGCAAGGCCGGTAGCGAAACCGGTAGCGATTGCATAACCGGGCGGCGGCGGCACATACACGGGCGGGTAGGCCGGATAGGGCCATGTCCCATAGACGACAGTCGGGTTATAGGTACGGCACGTACACCACTTGCGGATTGGCCGGCACGATCTGAATCGTGCTTTCCTCGACCACGACCTTCTGCTGCGAGCTCGTCTTCAGATTGCCCGCGGCCTGCGCCTGTTTGCGCAGGCGTTGCACGGAGTCCATCACGTCATTCGACTGACCCAGAAAGGCCGTGCCGAGTTGCGAGACCCAATCGGGTTTCGACGCCATCGTCGCGAGAACCTGAGGGAAGGCGACGAGTGACTGCACGCTCGGGTCCCAAGGCTCCGACGCGACCGCTTTGACGGCGTCGTCGCCTTGCAATTTCGAGTTTGCTTTCGACCATGCGGCCGCGGCCTGCACGTCTTGTGGGAAGGTGGCGGCCATCAGCACCTGCGCAAGCAGTGCGTCGGGATAGAGCGCGATGGGCGCGGTCAGCGAATCGAGTTGCTGGTTCGACATCTTCGCGGCGCTTTGCGCATAGACCGCGCTCGGCATGGCCAGACCGGCGAAGAGTGGCGCGCCCACAAGTGCGGCGCAAACAAGCAACACACGCGAACGGTGTGTTCCGGATCGTTTCACGATGAAATCCTCCCGGCTGCGTTAGACGCGCGAAGTCGATGAGCAGCGCATGCTGCGTTGCTTCGGCGCGATGGAATGGAGAAGGAAGCGAATAAAGGTCGGCTCAGCTTCGCTTGAACCGTTCGATACGACAGATGCCTCAGCAATGCGGCCGAACCGCTTTAACTGATTTGCGCCGCACGGCGACGCCGCATACGACAACGACAGCACACTTGTTCTGCGTTCATCGGGCATCAAAGATTCCTGTTGAGGAGTTCTTTGTAAATTAAGGGGCGCAGCGAAGCTTGTCAATCTTGTCAGAGGAAAGAAGTTATTGCTGCGCAGCGTAAGCGTTTGCTGAGTAATGCGTAATGATTAGCGGATGTGCCGAGCCATGCCGCGCGTCGCTGTCGCGAAGCGGGAGAAGGGAGGAGAGGGGAATGGAACAGACCGGACTAGTCGACAGTCCGGCCGTTGAACCGCAATAGCGAGCCGCGGGCTGTGCCGCGGTCGTTAAGTTTATTGCGCCGGTTGCGGCTTGTTCGACAGCGCAAGTCGCAGCAGGTCGGCGACCGTGTTGACGTTGAGTTTTTCCATGATGTTCGCGCGGTGCGCTTCAACCGTCTTGATGCTGATGCCGAGGTCGTCGGCGATCTGCTTGTTCAGGCGGCCGGCGATGATGCGTTCGAGCACCTGATGTTCACGCGCGGTCAGCTTGCCGAGACGTTCTGCCGCAGCGCGTTGCTGCTGCACGCTGGTGCTTTCGCTGCGCGCCTTGTCGAGCATGCGCTCGACAAGCTTGCGCAGTTCGGCTTCGTCGAACGGTTTTTCGATGAAGTCCATGGCGCCTTTTTTCATCGTCGACACAGCCATCGGCACATCGCCGTGGCCCGTCACGAAGATGATCGGCAGCGACGCGTTGTCGGCGATCAGGCGTTCCTGCAACTCGAGCCCGCTCATGCCGGACATCCGCACATCGAGAATCAGACAAGCGATCTGGCCCGGATGCGTATGCGGCTGCCATGCGTCGATAAACTGCTCGGCGCTGGAGAAGCATTGCACGCGGTAGCCGTTCGCCTCCAGCAGCCAGCGCAGCGAATCTCGCACGGCCTCGTCGTCGTCGACGACAAAGACAGTTTCCTGTGTGGTGACTGGGCTGTTCATAGCTCTCCCGTAACGGTTTGTGGTGTCGGCGCCTCTGACCCGCCGTTGCTCGGGCCGTCAGGCTCTCCAATAGGCAGACTGCAATGGAACGTGGCGCCTGTGATGTGGCCGTCAGATTCGACGTTGTTGACCACCCACAGACGGCCGCGGTGCGATTCGATAATCGAACGGCAAATATTCAGCCCCATGCCCATACCATCGGACTTGGTGCTGTAAAACGGTTCAAACAGACGCTCGGCTGTCGCTTCGTCGACACCCGGTCCCTGGTCGACGACGCTGATGCAGACAAACCCGCTTTCCAGTCGCACGACGACGCGAATCACGGGGTCGACCGCATTCGGACGCGCATCGTGCATGGCCTCGACGCCGTTCTTCAGCAGGTTGACCAGCACCTGCTCGATCAGCACCGGGTCGACGTAAATCACCGGCAGGCGCGAGCGCAGATCGGTCACGATGCGAATCTTGCGCTTGCGCGCTTCGAGTTCGGCGAGACCCACGGCATCGGCGACGATATCGGCCACGCGCGTAGCCTGGCGTTTCGGCTCGCTGCGTTTCACGAACTCGCGAATGCGCTTGATGATCATGCCAGCCCGCACTGCCTGTTGGGCGGTTTTCTCGAGCACGGGCAGAAGATTGTCAGGCGTCGTTCGACCGGATTTAACCAGTGCCACGGTTCCAGAGCAATAGTTATTGATCGCGGCGAGCGGCTGATTCAGTTCGTGCGCGAGCGACGAGGCCATTTCGCCCATCGTCATCAGGCGGCTGGTGAACTGCAGCTTCTCATCCTGCTGGCGCGAGAGTTCCTGAGCCTGCTTGCGGGTGGTGATGTCGGTCGCGATCTGCATTTGCGCGAGGTGGCCGTCCACCCACTGGATGTACTGGCGGCGTACTTCGAACCATTTCTGAATGCTTTGCACGTAGACTTCCTGCGCGTCGGCGGTGCTTTCGGTCAACGCGGCAGCCGGCAGACCCGCATAGGCATCCACCATATCGATCGAATCGGACGACGCCTGTGCGCTATCGAACCCGCCGCCCGCCAATTCCAGATGGCCGTCCGGGCGAATGCCGAACAGGTGGCGGTAGTAGCGGTTGGCGAACAGCAATTCGGCTTCGTCGGCGGCCAGCACGGACACGGCGGCGTCGAGACTTTCCAGCACGGTCGTGAAGCGTTCGTGTGCGGCGGCGAGCTCTTCGCGCGCGCGCTTCGGTTCGGTGATGTCGGTCATCGACGACATCCAGCCAGTCTGGCGGCCCGAGCTGTCGATCAGCGGCGACACATAGAGGCGCGCATGGAAGAGCGAACCGTCCTTGCGGCGCACCCGCAATTCGAAGCCCGAAGAGGGGGCTTTGCCGCGCAGCGTCATGTCGAGCTGGCGTTGCATCTCAGGGTAGGCGTCGCGCGGCCAGTAAGCGAACGGCGCGTTCTTGCCGACCAGATCGCTTTCGTCCCAACCGGTCATGCGGCAAAAGGCCGGATTGACGTGAGTGATGCGGCCGTGCATGTCGAGCACGCGCATACCGATCAGCACCGAGTTTTCCATCGCGCGCCGGAAGAAGGCTTCGGCGTAGAGCGCCTGCTGCGCCTCGAAACGTTGCCGCGTGTGCTTCCACAAACTCCACAGACTCCACAACACGAAGCACGACAGGCCGGCCACCAGCCAGACCAGCGTGTTGTTGGTGAAGTTGGTCATCTGCGGGAACGCGTAGACGCGTACCGAGACGCCCTGGCCCGGCGGGTCGAGCGGCAGATCGTAGAACATGTCGCGCGGCAGGCGCGGGCGGGTCGACGTGGTGGTCAACTCGCGGTTGTTCACGTCGATGATCGAGATTTTGTATTTCGCCGACAACTCGGGCGGAATGTCGTGCTTCAGGATGCCTTCCACGGAGAACACGGCGGCAATCGTGCCGAGGAAGTCGCGGTCGCGGTAGACCGGCGTCTGCAGCGTGATGTAGCCGTTGCCGAGGTCGTCGTAGATCAGCGGCGAGTACACCTGGCGGCGCGTATTGCGCGCCTCGTTGAAGGCGGCTTTGACGGCCTCGTCCATCTGCGCGTCGTTCGGCTTGGCGAGACGCTGGCCGAACACGGGGAGTGCGGTATTGGGCCAGCGCGGCTGCTGCAGGCTCGTGTACCAGTTCATGTAGAGGATCTCGGGATGCCCCTGCATGATGTCCGTGGTGGACACCTGGAATGAATGCGGATCGGCGTGGCCGGCGACGAGATCGCGGGCGAGGGCCTGAATCTGTTCCTGCGCGCCCGTCATGGACAGGCGGATCTGCTGCTGCGCCCACGCGACGTTACGGTAGAGCGTGTCTTCCTGTTGCTGCTGTTCGCGCCGGTTCAGGCTCCACAGAATCAGGCTCATGACGACCAGGAAAACCAGGATCGACAGCAGCGGCGTGAGCAAATAGGAGTTCGACCACCACGGTCCGTGGTGCCAGCGGGAGGACGGCGTCGAATCCGCCGGCGAACCAGCGGTGCGCGCCGAGCGAGCGAAAAGCCGTTCGGTCAACATGCGTGGCATTGTAGCGCAGCGAGTCACTAGCAAATGGCGCAAAAAAGCGCTGAAAGAACCGTTATTCGGCGCAAACTAGCCGACGTATCCGTCGATCGGCAGTCAAATCAGGTTGCGCCGCAACAATTTTCCGCATTATGAGAATCGATCTCGTAATTCGAAAATTTTGTTGCGCGGACGTCGGGACCCCTTTTACAATCGGCCGAAGCTGCCGCGGTCGTGCTTCGTCCGCGTCGTCTGTTCAAAGAGCGTTCCTCTATATCCAGGAGACGAGCATGTCCGCTGTACCCGACGAAGTCATGAAATATGTCGCTGCTGAAAAAGACGACGATCCCCAGGAAACCGGCGAATGGCTGGAAGCGCTGGATGGCGTGATTTCTGCTGTGGGCCCCGATCGCGCTCACTACCTCATCGAGAAACAGATCGAATTCGCCCGCGTACATGGCGAACATCTGCCGTTCTCTGCAAATACCCCCTACATCAATACGATTCCTGTTTCGCGTCAGGCGCCGATTCCCGGTGACCAGGACCTCGAACACCGGATTCGCTCGTACACGCGCTGGAACGCCATCGCCATGGTGCTGCGCGCGGGCAAGGACACGAACGTCGGCGGCCACATCGCCTCGTTCGCGTCGGCCGCCACGCTGTACGACGTCGGCTACAACCACTTCTGGCACGCACCGTCCGCTGAACATGGTGGTGACCTCGTGTTCGTGCAGGGCCATTCGTCGCCGGGTGTGTACTCGCGCGCGTTCCTGCTCGGCCGTCTGACCGAGAACCAGCTCGACAACTTCCGTCAGGAAGTGGGCGGCGAGGGCATCTCGTCGTACCCGCACCCGTGGCTGATGCCGGACTTCTGGCAATTCCCGACCGTCTCGATGGGTCTCGGCCCGATCATGGCGATCTATCAGGCGCGCTTCATGAAGTACCTGCAGGCGCGCGGCATTGCGAAGACCGAAGGCCGCAAGGTCTGGGCCTTCCTCGGCGACGGCGAAACGGATGAACCGGAATCGCTCGGCGCAATCGGCATGGCCGGTCGCGAACGCCTCGACAACCTCGTGTTCGTGATCAACTGCAATCTGCAGCGCCTCGACGGTCCGGTGCGCGGTAACGGCAAGATCATCCAGGAACTCGAAAGCGAATTCCGCGGCGCCGGCTGGAACGTCATCAAGGTCGTCTGGGGCAGCCGCTGGGATGCGCTGTTCCAACGCGACAAGTCGGGCGCACTGATGCGCCGGATGATGGAAGTCGTCGACGGCGAATATCAGACGTACAAGTCGGAGTCGGGCGCGTATGTTCGCGAACACTTCTTCAATACGCCTGAATTGAAGGCGCTGGTTGCCGAGTGGTCCGATGAAGACATCTGGAACCTGAACCGCGGCGGCCACGATCCGCACAAGATCTACGCAGCGTTCTCGGAAGCTTCGAACTCGCAGGGCCAGCCGACCGTCATCCTCGCGAAGACGATCAAGGGCTACGGCATGGGCGAAGCCGGCCAGGCGATGAACATCACCCACCAGCAGAAGAAGCTGCATGTCGATCAGCTGAAGAAATTCCGCGATCAGTTCCGTCTGCCGATCCCCGACGAAGACCTCGTCAACGTGCCGTACCTCAAGTTCGAAGAAGGTTCGAAGGAACTCGAGTACATGCGCGCTCGCCGTCAGGACCTCGGCGGCTATCTGCCGGCGCGTCGTCAGAAAGCCGAGTCGCTGCCGGTGCCGGCGCTCGACGCGTTCGAGCCGCTGCTGAAGGGCACGGGCGAAGGCCGTGAGATCTCCACGACGATGGCGTTCGTGCGGATCCTGAACATCTTGCTGAAAGACAAGGCGCTCGGTAAGCGCATCGTGCCGATCGTGCCGGACGAGTCGCGTACCTTCGGTATGGAAGGCCTGTTCCGCCAGATCGGTATCTGGAATCAGGAAGGCCAGAAGTATGTGCCGGAAGATTCCGACCAACTGATGTTCTACCGCGAATCGGAAACCGGCCAGATCCTGCAGGAAGGGATCAACGAAGCTGGCGGTATGTGTGACTGGATCGCAGCCGCGACGTCGTACTCGACGCACGGCGAGATCATGATCCCGTTCTACATCTTCTACTCGATGTTCGGCTTCCAGCGTATCGGCGATCTGGCATGGGCGGCGGGCGACATGCGTTCGCGCGGCTTCCTGCTGGGCGGCACGGCTGGCCGCACGACGCTGAACGGCGAAGGTCTGCAACACGAAGACGGCCACTCGCTCCTGTGGGCGGCATCGGTGCCGAACTGCATCAGCTACGACCCGACGTTCGGTTATGAACTTGCAGTCATCATGCAGGACGGTCTGCGTCGCATGGTTGCTGACCAGGAAGACGTGTACTACTACATCACGGTGATGAACGAGAACTACGAGCACCCGGCGATTCCGCAGGGCGATGCCGTAGCGGCCGACATCATCAAGGGTATGTACTCGTTCAGGAAGGCCGATGCTGATAAGAAGGCACCGCGCGTTCAACTGATGGGTGCAGGCACGATCTTTAACGAAGTGATCGCCGCTGCTGATCTGCTGAAGAACGACTGGGGCGTCGCTGCCGACCTGTGGAGCGTGCCGAGTTTCACCGAACTGGCTCGCGAAGGTCACGAAGTGCAGCGCTGGAACCTGCTGCATCCGACGGAAGAGAAGAAGGTCTCGCACGTCGAGAAGCTGCTGAAGGATGCACAAGGTCCGGTCATCGCTTCGACCGACTATGTGCGCGCGCTGACCGAGCAGATCCGCGCGTTCGTGCCGCAGAAGTTCGTCGTGCTGGGCACGGATGGCTACGGCCGTTCGGACACGCGCGAAAAGCTGCGTCACTTCTTCGAAGTCGACCGCTACTGGGTCACGGTTGCCGCGTTGAATGCACTGGCAGATGAAGGCACGATCGAACGCAAGGTCGTCGCCGAGGCGCTCAAGAAGTACAACCTTGATCCCGCCAAACCCAACCCGATGACCGTCTAAGGCATCATTCCCCGTGTGCCACGGCGTGCGCGCCTGCTCCTGATCGACAGGAGCGGGCGGCGTGCGCGGCCCAGGAGACACTAACAATGAGTCAAGCGATCGAAGTCAAGGTGCCGGACATCGGCGATTACAAGGACATTCCTGTGATCGAGGTGCTGGTGAAGGCGGGTGACACCGTCGAGAAAGAGCAGTCGCTCGTTACGCTGGAATCCGACAAGGCGACCATGGACGTGCCGAGCTCGGCCGCCGGCGTCGTCAAGGAAGTGAAGGTCAAGGTTGGCGACAACGTGTCGGAAGGCTCGCTGATCGTCGTGCTGGATGGCGCGGGCGCGGCTGCTCCGGCTCCGGCGCCTGCCGCTGCACCGGCTCCCGCAGCGGCCCCGGCTGCTGCGCCTGCCTCGGCGCCGGCTGCGAGCGGCGGTGGTCTGCAAGAAGTCAAAGTGCCGGATATCGGCGACTACAAAGACATCCCCGTGATCGAAGTCGCGGTGAAGGTCGGCGATCGCGTCGAGAAAGAGCAGTCGCTGGTGACGCTCGAATCCGACAAGGCGACCATGGACGTGCCGAGCTCGGCCGCCGGCGTCGTCAAGGAAGTGAAGGTCAAGGTCGGCGATAACGTGTCGGAAGGCTCGGTCATCGTCGTGCTGGAAGCGGATGGCGCGGCTGCACCGGCTGCGGCTGCCGCACCTGCTGCCAAGCAGGAAGTGCTCGAGAAGCCGTCGGATGCGCCGGCTGCTCCTTCGCCCGCGCCGGCTTCGCCGTCAGCGCTTGCACAAGCGCCGCTGATCCAGGCTGGTGAGGGTGGCGCTCGCCGTGCGAGCCACGCTTCGCCGTCCGTGCGCAAGTTTGCGCGCGAACTCGGCGTCGACGTGACGCAGGTGCAGGGCACGGGGCCGAAGGGCCGTATTACGCAAGCGGACGTGACCGGCTTCATCAAGGGTGTGATGACGGGTCAACGCGCTGCACCGGCAGGTGCTGCTGCGCCGGCTGCCGCGGGTGGCGGCGAATTGAATCTGCTGCCGTGGCCGAAGGTCGACTTCACCAAGTTCGGCCCAGTCGATCCGAAGCCGTTGTCGCGCATCAAGAAGATCTCGGGTGCGAACCTGCATCGCAACTGGGTCATGATTCCGCACGTCACGAACAACGACGAAGCGGACATCACCGATCTCGAAGCGCTGCGCGTGCAGTTGAACAAGGAAAACGAAAAGGCCGGTGTGAAGTTCACGATGCTGGCGTTCGTGATCAAGGCGGTGGTTGCTGCCTTGAAGCAGTTCCCGACGTTCAATGCGAGCCTCGACGGTGACAACCTGGTGTTCAAGCAGTACTTCCATATTGGATTTGCTGCCGATACGCCGAATGGTCTGGTCGTCCCGGTGATTCGCGATGCGGACAAGAAGGGTTTGATCGATATCGCGAAGGAAATGACCGAGTTGTCGAAGGCGGCGCGTGACGGCAAGCTGAAGCCGGATCAGATGCAAGGCGGCTGCTTCTCGATTTCTTCTCTTGGCGGTATTGGCGGTACGAACTTCACGCCGATTATCAATGCGCCTGAAGTCGCTATTCTCGGTTTGTCGCGTGGCGCGATGAAGCCGGTTTGGGATGGCAAGCAGTTTGTGCCGCGTCTGATTCTGCCGCTGTCGTTGTCGTATGACCATCGGGTGATTGATGGTGCTGCGGCGGCGCGGTTCAATGCGTATCTGGGTGCGATTCTTGCCGATTTTCGGCGTGTGATTCTTTGATCGGATGACGGTTGCGCGGGGCGCGGGTTTGGTTCGTTTTGTCTGTTATCCGCGTCCTTCTGTAGAACCTGCTTTCTTAGTGGTCTATTAGCGTTGCCCCTGTGCGGGGCGGCACCTACTTTTCTTTGTCTTCCAAAGAACAGTAGGCAAAAGAAAGGCGCGTCCTTGGGCGGACAGCAAAGGAAGTTTCTGTTCGCCGCGTTGCCGGCTTTTAGGCTGCTTTTTTTTGGTTCTTCGTCTCATCACGATCAATAAGAGAAGGGGACACTATGAGTCTCGTCGAAGTAAAAGTGCCGGATATCGGTGACTTCAAGGACGTCGATGTCATCGAAGTCAATATCAAACCGGGCGATGTCATCGAGAAGGAGCAGGCGCTGATGACGCTCGAGTCCGATAAGGCCTCCATCGAAGTGCCGAGCGATACCGCCGGCACCGTCAAGGAAGTACGCGTCAAAGCCGGCGACAAAGTCTCGCAAGGTACGCTCATCGCGCTAGTTGAAACGTCTGCGGACGCAGCGCCGGCTAAGGCGCCTGAGAAGGCGCCCGCTCCGGCAGCAGCGCCTGCACCGGCGCCTGCGCCTGCGTCCAAAGCGGCAGCGCCCGCGCCGCAAGCCGGTAGCTTCTCCGGCAACGCGGATATCGAGTGTGACATGCTCGTGCTCGGTTCGGGTCCCGGCGGTTACTCGGCTGCGTTCCGCTCGGCCGACCTCGGCATGAAGACGGTGCTCGTCGAACGCTATTCCACGCTCGGCGGTGTCTGTCTGAATGTCGGTTGTATTCCCTCGAAGGCGCTGCTGCACACGGCGCTCGTTATCGACGAAGCGGAAGCGCTCGGCGCGCATGGCATCACGTTCGGCAAGCCGCAAATCGATCTCGACAAGCTGCGAGACTTCAAGTCGGGTGTCGTCAAGAAGCTCACCGGCGGTCTCGCCGGCATGGCCAAGATGCGCAAGGTCGAAGTCGTGACGGGTACCGGCTCGTTCGTCGATCCGTATCACATGGAAGTGCAGACCGAAGGCGGCAAGAAGGTCGTCAAGTTCAAGCAGGCGATCATCGCCGCAGGCTCGGAAGCGGTGAAGCTGCCGTTCATTCCGGAAGATCCGCGTGTGGTCGATTCGACCGGCGCGCTCGAACTGCGTCAGATTCCGCAGCGCATGCTGGTGGTCGGCGGCGGCATCATCGGGCTCGAAATGGCGACGGTCTACGCCACGCTCGGCGCACAGATCGACGTGGTCGAAATGCTCGACGGTCTGATGGCCGGCGCGGATCGCGATCTGGTCAAGGTCTGGGAGAAGTACAACAGCAAGCGTTTTGCCAACGTCATGCTGAAGACCAAAACCACCGCGGCGGAAGCGAAAGACGACGGCATCTACGTGTCGTTCGAAGGCGAAAAGGCCCCGGCCGAAGCGCAACGCTATGACCTCGTGCTGGTCGCCGTCGGCCGGTCGCCGAATGGCAAGAAGATCGGCGCGGACAAGGCAGGCGTGGCTGTAACGGATCGCGGCTTCATCGACGTCGACAAGCAGATGCGCACCAACGTGCCGCATATCTTCGCGATCGGCGATATCGTCGGTCAGCCGATGCTCGCGCACAAAGCAGTGCACGAAGCTCACGTCGCCGCTGAAGTGGCTCACGGCGAGAAGGCGTACTTCGATGCGCTGCAGATTCCGTCGGTGGCCTACACCGATCCGGAAGTGGCGTGGGCCGGCAAGACGGAGGATCAGCTAAAGGCCGAGGGCGTCAAGTACGGCAAGGCGGTGTTCCCGTGGGCAGCGTCAGGCCGCGCGATCGCCAACGGCCGCGACGAAGGCTTCACCAAGCTGCTGTTCGACGAAGAAACGCACCGCGTGATCGGCGGCGGGATCGTCGGTTTGAACGCCGGCGACCTGATCAGCGAAGTGTGCCTCGCAGTCGAAATGGGGGCGGACGCAACGGATATCGGTAAGACGATTCACCCGCATCCGACGCTCGGCGAATCGATCGGTATGGCCGCAGAGTTGTACGAAGGCGTCTGCACCGACTTGCCGCCGCAGAAAAAGAAGTAATGCTGCTGAACCCGCCTGCATGCAGGCGGGTTCGAGGAAGCGGATGCAAAAAAACGGCGCGCCCCGCAAAGGGCGCGCCGTTTTTCTTATGCAGCAAGCAGCGTAGAGCGTTTGACGCGAAGCAACGCATGCGACATGCGCCGCGCGTCTCAGGCGGCGGGAAAAAAAATCCCGGCCTTTCGCCGGGCAAACGATACGCTATTCAACGTATCGGAGCGTTCGGCCAGATGAAACCGTGTGAGCGGCAACGGCACGACGCTGTTGCTTGCATGTTGTTGCTGCAATCGCGCCAGCCCTGCCGTGAGGCGGGCCGGCGTGATGTGCGGCTTGAAACTTAGACTGCCTTCTTTGCCGAGCGCGATGCTTGTGCAGCGGCTTGCGATGCTGCCTTCGATGCGGCCGTTGCGGCTGCATTGAAGTTGCTTTCGGCGATTTCGACAGCTTGCTTGGTTGCCTTGTGGACCGTTTCGTACGTGGTGTTGGCGGCGGTGATTGCCGACTTCAGCACGGCGACGGCGGTTTCCGAACCGGCCGGGGCATTCTTCGCAACGTTTTCGACGAGCGACTGGACCTTGCGGTTTTGCTCTTCGAATTGGGCTTCTGCGACGCGGGTGAATTCACCTTGCGTTGCCGAAACGATCTCATACACGTGACGGCCGTACGACAGCGCCTTTTCAGCCACCGGCTGTGCGAGGCTAGCTTGCAGTGCCAGCAGTTCCTGCGCGTCCTTCACTGACAGTGCGCGTTGGGCATTTTCCTGGCTTTCCGCGAGCGTCGATTTCACGACTTGCAGGTTCAGTTCAACCAGCTTTTCGACGCCTTCAAATGCTTTGGTCGTCAGGCCGAACAGCGTTTCAAAGTTGGCTTTCTGGGCTGCAGCGAATTGCTCAGGGGTCAGCAGAGTCATGGTTTACGCTCCTGGATCGCGGTCTGTCTGTGCGGACCGCATTGGGTTGGTGGCGAGACGCTCTCAGATCGTCTCCCCGGACCGCGATGTTTTGTGCATCGCAGCAATGGTTCCCATTTTAGGATGGTGTTAACGAATGTCAAGTGTTTTTTGTGCGTCGCACAATGTTAAGAAATTACTGATAAAACAATATGTTATGCAGTGGGCATGACATTCGTTTGACGCAAGTTGATTTGTCTGTCGCACCGCACTGGTGCAGGATAAATCCGCATTTGTTACCGATTTCAGGAGAGATTTTGACCGCGCGATGAGGTCCGGCGCGGGTGGAAGGGCAAATCGACATTTGACAAAAAACCCGTCGATTGCCCATTCCGATGTAAACCAGAAAGTGTCACGGAACGTTAATGCTCTATGCCGGTCGAATGCGCGTTGGCGGTCTCCAGCAGGTGTTTAACAGCCCGCAGCAGTACCCGCTCGACGTTCCGGTGCGCCGGCAAGGCTTTACATGCCTGCGCTCTGACCGTATTTCCCCTGATCAAGGTTGTCTCGAAATTGCCGTTATGCTGAAAGAATCGGTTCGATTCCTGCAATTGGCGGCAAAGGCGAGGCGAAGCGCGTTGGCGATCGTTTTTTTCGATCGAAACGCGGCACTTATTTGTGTTTTTGCGATCGGAGCTTACAAGCCGGTTTAAGGAGCGCGTATAAGTGCTTCAAATTGCTAATTTTTCGTTGTTTTACTACACTTGCGGAAACCTCTCGCCGCTCCCTACTGAACACCCATGAAAACCGACATGTTTTCGTCGCTAAAAGTGATCCACGGCGCGGCTCGCAGCACCGCTCTGTCGGTGGCCGCCTCCATGGTCATCGCAGCGGCGTTCGCCACGCCTGTCATCACTTTTGCCGCCACGCCCGCCACCACGGCAAAAACCTCCAAACACGCGAAAGCGGCCAAAAAGCCCGCCGCGGCCCCCGCTGACAAAGTGTCGAGCAAGAAGGCCGCCAACGGCGCTGCTGCGAACGTGGCCGCTGCCGCCGGTGACGACGCGCCGCGCACGAGCGTCAAGCGCAAGCGCGTGACGTACTCGTCGAACGGCCGTCACCACTCGGTGATGCGCCGCGTCGCGTACGAACCGCGTCCGCCTACCGTCGGCCAGGCTTTCGGTCTGCATGACACGCCGGACGCGCTGATGCTGCGTTCAAGCGTTGCCTATGTGATCGATCAGAACACCGGCGAATCGCTGTTCGACAAGAATTCGCGCGCCGTGGTGCCGATCGCGTCGATCACCAAGCTGATGACCGCGATGGTCGTGCTCGATTCGAAAGAGCCGATGACCGACCAGATCGAAGTCACCGACGAAGACCGCGACTACGAGAAGAACACCGGCTCGCGTCTGTCAGTGGGCTCGGTGCTCTCGCGTGAAGACATGCTGCATATCGCGCTGATGGCCTCGGAAAACCGCGCAGCCGCGGCGATGTCGCGTTATTTCCCGGGCGGCCGTCCGGCGTTCCTCGCGGCAATGAACGCGAAGGCCAAGCAACTCGGCATGACCGACACGCACTTTGAAAACCCCACGGGTTTGACGAGCCAGAACGTCTCGAGCGCACGCGACCTCGTGAAGATGGTCAATGCGGCGTATCAGTATCCGATGATCCGCAAGTTCTCGACCGACCACAGCTACGAGGTGTACACCGGCAAGCGTTCGCTGGCGTACAACAGCACGAATGCATTGGTGCGTAACCCGACGTGGGACATCGGTCTGCAAAAGACCGGGTTTATCAACGAAGCGGGCGAGTGTCTCGTGATGCAGGCGACCATTCACGGTCGCCCGATGATCATCGTGCTGCTTGACTCGTCGGGTAAGTACTCGCGCTTTGCGGACGCGACGCGTCTGCGCACGTGGCTCGATAACGGTGGCGATCAACCGCGGATTACCAGCGCGGATGCCAGCGGCGCGGGCACCTGAAGCGCGCTAGCTTACTCTGCCGGCCGGTTTTCGAACCGGCCAGAAAAAAGCCTCGCAGATGCGAGGCTTTTTTATTGAGTCGGGGGACGCGCGACCACCCGCTTAGGCGTGCTGGGGATGCGTATGCTCCTGCGGCGTCTGAGGGCGATAACCCAGCGACTCGGAAATCAGCAGCGCCGTTTGGCTGAGCTGCCCCAACCACGAGTCCTGCAAGCGATCCGCCGGTGCTGACAGCGACAGGCCCGCAACCAGCTTGCCGGTGTCGTCGTAAATCCCCGCTGCGATGCACCGCACGCCCAACTCCAGTTCTTCGTTATCGCGCGCACAGGCCTGCTGGCGCACGTGCGACAACTCGCGTTCGAGCTTGGTCAGATCGGTGATGCTGTTCTGCGTGTGGCCGGACAGCCCGGTGCGCGTGGCATAGGCCCGCACGCGGGTCGATTCGTCCGCGGCGAGGAAGAGCTTGCCCACCGAGGTCAGATGCAGCGGCGCCCGCCCGCCAATCGCCCGCACCACCTGCATGCCGGAGCGCTCGGAGTAGGCGCGTTCTATATAGACGATCTCGTCGCCCTGGCGCACCGACAGGTTCACTGTCTGCCCGGTTTGGCGGTGCAGTTCGCGCATCGGCGTGAGCGCCGCGTCGCGCACCGACAGCCGCGCCTTCACCAGATTACCCAGTTCGAGCAGGCGCATACCGAGGCGGTAAGTGCCGGGGTCCGACCGGTCGACCAGCCGGCACATCACCATGTCGTTCAGGATGCGGTGCGCGGTGGACGGGTGCAGCTCCGTGCGGATGGCGAGTTCTTTCAGGCTGACCGGGTCGCTATGCGCAGCGAGTGCATCGAGCAAGCGCATCATGCGTTCGATCACCTGGATCGACGTTTTGGGATCCGGGTTCGTATCGCTCATGGGGAGGAATCGGTTGACGCGTCAAACAGCGGAGATTGATTGTATCCCGTATTGTGAAAAGATGGAAAGCAGTTGGAACGCCTATTCCAATTTAACGTGGCATTCGTCCTATGCCTTCCGGCCGTTGGTATTGTGCGGCAAACAGCGGATAATCAGGGACGTTTTCCCGAAGGAGGGCTCATGCGAGTCGGATTGTTCGTCACCTGCCTGATCGACCTGATGCGCCCGGAGATCGGTTTTTCGGTCATCAAGCTGATCGAAGGCGCCGGTTTCGAGGTGGTGGTGCCGCCCGCGCAAACCTGTTGCGGGCAGCCCGCGTACAACTCGGGGGAGCGGCGCATCGCGCGCGATCTGGCCGAGAAAACCCTGCGTGAATTCGAACAGTTCGACTATGTCGTGGTGCCGTCCGGTTCGTGCGGCGGCATGATCCGCGCGCATTACGGCGACCTGTTTGCCGACGATCCGGAGTTGATGAACCGCTTCGGCCGGTTGCGCGCCAAAGTGTTCGAGTTGACTGATTTCCTTGTCAATGTGGCCAAGGTTCAATTGCAGCCGGGTGAGTTCACGGGCCAGGTGACGTACCACGATTCCTGTTCGGGGCTGCGCGAACTTGGCGTCAAAACGCAGCCGCGCGCGCTGCTGGCGCAGGTGGGCGTGGCGGTGACTGAAATGAAGGATTGCGAGCGCTGCTGCGGCTTCGGGGGCACCTTCGCGATCAAGTACGGCGACATCTCCACGGCAATCGTCGACGAGAAATGCGCGAATATCGGCGCGAGCGGCGCCGGCACGGTGGTGCTCGGCGACCTCGGCTGCATGCTCAATATCGAAGGCCGCTTGCGGCGCACCGGCGATACCGCCACGCGCGTGCTGCACATTGCCCAGGTGCTGGCCGGCGACGCGTAACGATTTTCGCAGCGCTCAAACCGCGCAGTGGATTCGGTGCCCGCCATTTCGCGCGCTTCACTCGTTCATTTGATTCGCTTTTAGCTCGCGCACTTCAACAGCGCATTTCACTCGCGTTTTTCATTCGCGCTTTCATCCGAATACGCTCAAGGCCGCCATGCAAGTCCAATCGATGCATTTCAAGGCCCGCGCGGGCCAGAAACTCGCTGACCAGCGTCTGCAGCGGAACCTGACCAAGCTGTCGACCAAGTTCGTGTCGGCCCGCGCCGCGGCCATGACCGCGATCGATTTTCCCGCCACCCGCGCCGCGCTGAAGGAGCGCCGCAATCGCGCGCTGGAAAATCTCGACGTCTGGCTCGAAACCTTCGAACGTGAGGCGACCCGGCGCGGCGTCACGGTCCTGTTCGCCGAGACGACGCAGGAGGCCGCGCGTCTCGTCGGCGATATTGCGCGCCGGCACGAGGTGAAGAAGGTGATCAAGACCAAGTCGATGGTCACCGAGGAAATGCGTCTGAACGAGGTGCTGGGGCAGATGGGCGTGCAATCGATCGAGACCGATCTGGGCGAATACATTCTCCAGATCAACGACAACGAGCCGCCCAGCCACATCATCGCGCCGGTCGTCCATAAGGATAAGGACGAGATTGCCGACCTGTTCGCGAAGACGCATGGCCGGCCGCGTCTGACCGAGATCACCGACATGACCCGCGAAGCGCGCGAGATGCTGCGTCCGCACTTCATGACGGCGGACATGGGTGTGACCGGCGGCAACTTCGTAGTGGCGGAGACGGGTTCGGTCGTGCTGGTCACGAACGAGGGCAACGAGGGCATGTGCACCGTGATGCCACGCGTGCATGTGGCGGTGACCGGCATCGAAAAGGTGTTGCCCACGCTGGAAGATCTCGCGACGGCAATGCGTCTGCTGCCGCGCTCGGCAACCGGTCAGGCGACGTCCAACTATTTTTCGGTGCTGACCGGGCCGCGCGGCGCGGGCGATCAGGACGGTCCCGAGCATATGTACGTGGTGCTGGTCGACGGCGGGCGCACGGGGCTGATCGGCGGCGACTTTCAGGAGATGCTGCGCTGTATCCGTTGCGGCGCTTGCATGAATCACTGCCCGGTGTATCAGAAGGTGGGCGGTCATGCCTACGGGTGGGTTTATCCGGGGCCGATGGGATCGGTGCTGACGCCGAGCTACGTCGGGATCGACAAGGCGCTGGACCTGCCTCAGGCGGCGACGTTGTGCGGCGAGTGCAACAGCGTGTGTCCGGTCGGCATTCCGTTATCCGATCTGCTGCGCAAGCTCCGCGAGAAGCAGGTCGAGCGGCATCTGAGGCCGTGGCGCGAGCGGGCAGGGCTCGCAGTGTGGGGTTTCCTCGCGTTGCACCCGGATGCTTATGCGCTCTTCACCAAGCTGGCGGTTCGCGTGCTGGAAAGAATGGGCGGGCGAAATCGTTCGATTGCCAGGTTGCCACTAGGTGGAGCGGGCTGGACCAATACGCGCGATATGCCGGCACCGGTCGGCCGCACGTTCAGGGAGTTGTACGCCGCGCAACGCAGCCATATTGGTTGAGCGAGCGGCACAGTCGTTGTGGTTTGCGCGGCTGATGCGGGAGGCGTAACGCGAGACTGCGCCTACGTTCACGCCATTCCCTGCCGGATCAATGATCCGTCATCCCTGGCTGGCGGCCGTTATTGCTTCTGGCCTGCGCATTGCCACCATTGCCGCGTCCACCGCTGTTGCCTGCCTGCTGTGGCGGAGGGGGCGGCGGGCTGCCTGCTCCTGGCCGTGGCGCGTTAGATCCACTCGGCCCTCTCGGCCCGCCAACCGCACCTTGAGGCGGCGGTCCCCCATGTTGCCCGCCGCCGTTCGGCTGACCATGCCAGCCACCGTTGTCTCCCCGGTTACCGTTGTTTCCATCGTTGCCGTTATTCGGCCGTCCCCGGTCCGGATAGCCTGGGTAGCCGCGATAGCCGGGCCCCGGCCCGTAATAGCGGCCCGGCCCGTTGTAGTAACCCGGACCCCAGTCATTGCCGTAACCCATGTAGACGTTGGTTTGCGGCACAACCGGCACGCCGGTGGCATAGCCGTCGTAACCGTCATAGCCGCTATAACCGCCGCCATAGCCGTTGCCGACCATTGGAGTGCCGTCCGGATAGACCGCGCAGCCGCCAAGCAATGCAGCAACGACCGTGAAGCCGACGAGGGGAGCAATACGTTTCATTGGAAGGACCAGTGCGAAGATTTCATGTCTGTAAGACAGCTATTATCGCTAACCGTCGCGCCGGCTTTGTATGTGTTTGTAAGGATTTCTTTTTCATGCCATGACGCAGGTCAGCGTCGTGCGCGGCAGAGGCAGACCAGTTAATGGACTGTTCCATCCAGCGCAACGCTGTATCTCGCGCCAGCCCGTTTTTCCCGATTGTAAATTCCTATAGCATTTGGACTGGGCATAGTGGGTCACGAACTCATAAGCCCCTAATCGGAAGAAACCACATCATGAAAAAGACAATATCGGTGTACTGGCCCCTCGCCATCGTCGTGCCGCTTGCTGCGGCAGCCTATCTGCACATTTGTGGCGACGCGGCTTCGCGCTCCTCGCAGGCCCCGCTCGCTGCTGATCAACTGACCGCGGAACTGGCGCGCGCCGTCTCGTATGGCATGGTCGACAACACGACGACGTTGCCGGCCAAACCCATGCACGCCGTGACGGCAATGCCTGTGGCCGAAGCATCTTAAGCGTCTTAAGCGCGCGTAGCCTCCGGCGCGATCTGGTCGACCTTTGTATAATCGCGCCACCGTTTCCTAACTGCCGATCCGCGGGCGTTGAGCGTCCGAAAGCCTCTGATGAAAACCGTGTCCGTCTGCTTTGTCTGCCTTGGGAACATCTGCCGTTCCCCGACCGCGGAAGGCGTGATGCGCCGTCTGGTCGACGAGGCGATGCTGGCGGAGCGCATTCTGATCGATTCCGCCGGCACGGGCGACTGGCACATCGGCCAACCGCCTGACGACCGCGCGCAGCATGCGGCCGAACAGCGGGGTTACGAGTTGGCCGCCTTGCGCGGACGCCAGGTCGCGGCAGCCGACTTCGAGCGTTTCGATCTGCTGATCGCAATGGACGACAAAAACGTCGCCGCGCTGCGCCAGATTTGTCCGGCGGAGCAGCGTGACAAAATCCGTCTGCTGATGGAATTCGTGCCTGAGGCGGACGGGCGCTGGGGCGGTGCCCGCGAAGTCGTCGACCCCTATTTCGGCGGCGCCGAAGGGTTCGAACAGGTACTGGATCAATGTGAAGCAGCCTGCCGCGGACTGATCGCAGCGCTGCGTCCCCAATTGATTACGTAAGACCGGCGGGTCATCGGCGAGGTTTGGGCCGGCTTATCCAGCAATTAAGCAAATGACCCAAATCACGGTAGGGATACTTGACTAATTCAGTCATGTATTTATACTTGACCAAACTTGTCGAGAATTGCGGTTCCCACACCATATGAGACTCACCACGAAAGGCCGTTTCGCCGTCACGGCGATGATTGACCTGGCACTGCGCCAGGAGCAGGGCCCGGTGACGCTTGCGGGTATCAGCCAGCGCCAACATATCTCCCTGTCTTATCTCGAGCAGCTATTTGGCAAGCTGCGTCGTCACGAAATCGTCGAGTCCGTGCGCGGACCGGGCGGCGGCTACAATCTGGCCCGCCGCGCTGAAGACGTGACCGTCGCCGACATCATCATCGCGGTCGACGAACCGCTCGACGCCACCCAATGCGGCGGCAAGGGCTCGTGCGAGGGCACCAAACAGCACGACGGCCACTGCATGACGCACGAATTGTGGTCCACGCTGAACCAGAAAATGGTCGAGTACCTCGACTCGGTGTCCCTGAAAGATCTGGTCGATCAGCAGCGTTCGCGCGAAGGTGCTGCGCCGGCGGTGTTGCGCGACCGGCGCAACGAGGCGCCGGCGGTCGAACCCGCCCGCGTCGTGCCGAAAGGGCCGAATTCTGTTTTCAACATGGCCGGTTCCTAGGCGCGGCAATCTGAACGCACCGCAGCCTGATCAGGAAACCAGAAGCCAGAGCAATGACGTCCCCGGAGCAATTGATGAACAACGACACTCTCCACCTGCCCATTTACATGGACTACAGCGCGACGACCCCGGTCGATCCGCGCGTGGTGGACAAAATGATTCCGTACTTGCGCGAGCAGTTCGGCAACCCCGCATCGCGTAGCCACTCGTATGGCTGGGACGCGGAGCGTGCGGTCGAAGAGGCGCGCGAGAACGTCGCCGCGCTGGTGAATGCCGATCCGCGCGAAATCATCTGGACCTCGGGCGCAACGGAGTCGGACAACCTCGCGATCAAGGGTGCGGCGCACTTCTACAAGAGTAAGGGCAAGCACGTCATCACGGTGAAGACCGAGCACAAGGCTGTGCTCGACACCTGCCGTGAACTCGAACGCGAAGGCTTCGAAGTCACGTATCTGGATGTGAAGGACGACGGTCTGATCGACCTCGAGAAGTTCAAGGCCGCGCTGCGCCCGGATACGATTCTGGTCTCGGTCATGTCGGTGAACAACGAGATCGGCGTGATCCAGGACATCGAGGCGATCGGTGAGATCACCCGTGAAAAGGGCATCATTTTCCACGTTGACGCCGCGCAGGCTACCGGCAAGGTGGAGATCGACCTGCAGAAGCTGAAGGTCGACCTGATGTCGTTCTCGGCACACAAGACGTATGGTCCGAAGGGCATCGGCGCGCTGTACGTGCGCCGCAAGCCGCGTATCCGTATCGAAGCGCAGATGCACGGCGGCGGCCACGAGCGCGGCATGCGTTCGGGCACGCTGGCCACGCATCAGATCGTCGGCATGGGCGAAGCATTCCGCATCGCACGCGAAGAAATGGCAACGGAAAACGAGCGCATTCGCATGCTGCGCGACCGTCTGCTGCGCGGCCTGCAGGACATGGAAGAAACCTACGTGAACGGCGACATGGAACAGCGTGTGCCGCACAACCTGAACATCAGCTTCAACTTCGTCGAAGGCGAGTCGCTGATCATGGCAGTGAAGGACGTGGCGGTGTCGTCGGGTTCGGCGTGTACGTCGGCTTCGCTGGAACCGTCGTACGTGCTGCGCGCACTGGGCCGTAACGACGAACTGGCGCATAGCTCGATCCGTTTTACCGTCGGCCGTTTTACGACGGAGCAGGATGTCGATTACGTGATCAACCTGTTGAAGACCAAAATTTCGAAGCTGCGCGATCTGTCGCCGCTGTGGGAAATGCACCAGGACGGGATCGATATTTCGACGATCAAGTGGGCTGCGCACTGACGCGCCAACGCTTAGCGTCGCGCTTATCGTCGAAAACGCAACGAATGCAGGTTGAAACGAAACAAGGAGTGTAATCATGTCTTACAGCGCAAAGGTTCTGGACCACTACGAAAATCCGCGCAACGTCGGTTCCTTCGAGAAAGACGACGATGCGGTCGGTACGGGCATGGTCGGCGCGCCGGCTTGCGGCGACGTGATGAAGCTGCAGATCCGCGTGGGCGCGGACGGCATCATCGAAGACGCGAAGTTCAAGACGTACGGCTGCGGTTCGGCGATTGCGTCGAGTTCGCTCGTTACCGAATGGGTGAAGGGCAAGACGCTTGACCAGGCCATGTCGATCAAGAACACGCAGATCGCCGAAGAATTGGCGCTGCCGCCGGTGAAGATCCACTGCTCGATCCTCGCGGAAGACGCGATCAAGGCAGCGGTCGCCGACTACAAGCAACGCCATGGTGAAGCAGTCGTCGAAGGCGACAAGCAACACGCGTAAGCGGCAGTCGAGCGCGCGGTTGAGTGCTCATTTGGGTGAGTCGAAGCGGGCGGTGCGGGCAAGAAACACCGTCCGGCATGAGCGATATTTGAAGCAGGCAGGGTAGCAGCGCGTCAGTAGGCACAGGAGTGACGAACGCGCGCGGCGCAATGAGAAACGCTATGGCAATTACGTTGACCGAAAAGGCAGCACAGCACGTCCAGAAGTATCTGACTCGCCGCGGCAAGGGGGTCGGGCTGCGCGTGGGCGTGCGCACCACGGGTTGCTCGGGTTTGGCCTACAAGCTCGAGTACGTGGATGAACTCGCGCCCGAAGACGAAGTGTTCGATTGCAACGGCGTGAAGATCATTGTCGACCCGAAGAGCCTCGCCTATATCGACGGCACCGAACTCGACTTTGCACGCGAAGGGTTGAACGAAGGCTTCAAGTTCAACAACCCGAACGTGAAGGACGAGTGCGGTTGCGGCGAATCGTTCCGCGTGTAAATCGGCTCACTCCGCGTGCAGCGGATCAAAGGCGGCGCGTGCCGCCTTTTTAGTTTGATCCGCGCGTCCGGGTTGGCACTTTTCGGCTGATTTAGTCGCTGAATGCGCCGCTAAATCCGCCGGTGAGTCTCCACGGCGCTTTCGATCCGCGTTTTTAGCCTGCACTCCGGTGCGCTTTCCTGAACGGACTCCTTTTATCCGATGGCCTCGCTGAACGACAGCCACTTCGACCTGTTCGATCTGCCGGCGCAATTCGCGCTCGACGCAGCGGCACTCGATCACGCCTACCGCACCGTGCAGGCGCAAGTGCATCCGGACCGCTTTGCGGCGGCCGGCGACGCGCAAAAGCGCATCGCGATGCAATGGGCGACGCGTACGAACGAGGCCTATCAGACGCTGCGCGATCCGTTGAAGCGCGCGACCTATCTGTTACATCTGCGCGGCATCGACGTCGGCGCGCAGAACAATACGGCGATGGAGCCGGCGTTCCTGATGCAGCAGATGGAGTGGCGCGAAGGCATTGAAGACGCGGCCGCGGCGAAGAACGTCGACGCGCTCGACGCCTTGCTCGCTGAACTGCGCGACGAAGAGCGGATGCGTTTCGACAAGCTTGGCGCGCTGCTCGACAGCGGCGCGAATCAGGCGGCGGGCGAGGCGGTGCGGCAGTTGATGTTCATCGAGCGGGTGGCGTCGGAAATCGGCACGCAGATCGAGCGGCTCGAGAACTAGCGGTCCGGCGTAGCGGCGCGAGTCGGCGCCGTGCATGAACAGGTAGCGATAGCAGCCGTAGCATTACATCCAGCAACGCGAAAATTCAGGACGGGGCCCAGCGGCCCCGAGAAGATCCAGATGGCCTTACTGCAAATCTCCGAACCCGGCATGGCGCCGGCGCCCCATCAGCGGCGTCTGGCGGTCGGTATCGATCTCGGCACCACCAATTCCCTTGTCGCCGCCGTGCGCAGCGGCGTGCCTGACGTGCTGCCCGACGAAGACGGCTATGCGCTGCTGCCGTCGGTTGTCCGTTACCTGGAAAAGGGCGGCCGCCGTATCGGCCGCACGGCCAAGGCTGAAGCCGCGATCGATCCGCGCAACACGATCGTGTCGGTCAAGCGCTTCATGGGCCGCGGCAAGGCGGAAGTGGAAGGCGCCGAAAACGCGCCGTACGATTTCATCGACGCGCCCGGCATGGTGCAGATCCGTACCGTCGACGGCGTGAAGAGCCCAGTCGAAGTGTCGGCGGAAATTCTTGCGACGCTGCGCCAGCGTGCCGAAGACACGCTCGGCGACGAACTGGTCGGCGCAGTCATTACCGTGCCTGCGTATTTCGACGAAGCGCAGCGCCAGGCGACCAAAGACGCCGCGCGTCTGGCCGGCCTGAACGTGCTGCGTCTCCTGAACGAGCCGACTGCGGCCGCGATCGCCTACGGCCTCGATAACGGTTCCGAAGGTCTCTACGCGGTCTACGACCTCGGTGGCGGCACCTTCGATCTGTCGATTCTGAAGCTCACCAAGGGTGTGTTCGAAGTGCTCGCGGCGGGCGGCGATTCCGCGCTCGGCGGCGACGATTTCGACCATGCCCTGTATCGCCACGTGCTGGAGCAGGCGGGCATCGCGCCGCAAACACTCGCACCGGAAGACGTCCGCCTGCTGCTCGACAGCGTACGCGTGTCCAAGGAGGCGTTGTCCGGCGCGCCGAATGCGAAGGTACAGGCAACGCTCTCGAACGGCACTCAGATCGATCTGACGGTCGACGAGGCCACTTTCGAGGCCATCACTCAGGCGCTGGTTCAACGGACGCTTGGGCCCACGAAGAAAGCGCTGCGCGACGCCAAGGTTGCGACCAAGGACATTGAAGGCGTGGTGCTGGTCGGCGGCGCGACGCGCATGCCGGTGATCCGCCGTGCGGTCGAGTCGTTCTTCGGCCAGCCGCCTTTGATCAACCTCGACCCGGATCAGGTCGTCGCGCTCGGTGCGGCGATCCAGGCCGATCTGCTCGCGGGCAACCGTGGCGCCGACGGCGACGACTGGCTGCTGCTCGACGTGATTCCGCTGTCGCTGGGCGTTGAAACGATGGGTGGTTTGACCGAGAAGATCATCCCGCGCAATTCGACGATTCCGGTCGCCCGCGCGCAGGATTTCACGACCTTCAAGGACGGCCAGACGGCCATGGCGATCCACGTCGTGCAAGGCGAGCGCGAGCTCGTCAACGATTGCCGTTCGCTCGCGCGGTTCGAGCTGCGCGGCATTCCGCCGATGGCCGCCGGTGCGGCGCGGATTCGCGTCACGTATCAGGTCGACGCGGACGGCCTGCTGTCCGTGTTCGCACGTGAACAGGGCTCGGGCGTGGAAGCGTCGGTGGTGGTCAAACCGTCCTACGGTCTCGCCGACGACGACATCGCCAGAATGCTCGAAGAGAGCTTTTCGACCGCCGAAGTCGACATGCGCGCGCGTGCGCTGCGTGAAGCGCAAGTCGAAGCGCGCCGTCTCGTCGAAGCCACCGACGCGGCGCTCGCCGCCGACGCCGAATTGCTCGACGATAGCGAACGCGCCGAACTCGACACGCTGCTCACCGCCTTGCGCAACATCGCGGCAAGCGACGACGCCGACGCGATCGAAGCCGCGACCAAAGCGCTCGCCGAAGGCACCGACGAATTTGCCGCCCGCCGCATGAACAAAGGCATTCGCCGTGCGCTGGCCGGCCGCAAGCTCGACGAGATCTGAGCGTCTTGCGGCGTGGCTGCGCGATGCGCGCCAGCCGGCAATGAATCGCGCTGCGCGGACTTAAAAAGTCCGCGCAGCGCCAGTAAAAATGGTACGGAGCCTGTTTGCGGCCGCCGTGCCGCAGACCCAAACGGAAAATGTATGCCTCAAATCGTTGTGCTGCCCCACGTCGAACTGTGCCCGGAAGGCGCGGTGATCGATGCCGTGCCCGGCAAGAGCATCTGCGACAGCCTGCTCGAACACGGCATCGAAATCGAACACGCGTGCGAGAAGTCTTGCGCGTGCACGACTTGTCACGTGATCGTGCGTGAGGGTTTCGCCGCCTTGACGCCGTCCGAGGAAGACGAGGACGATCTGCTGGACAAGGCGTGGGGGCTCGAACCGGCCTCGCGTCTGTCGTGCCAGGCGATGGTGCCGGCCGAGCAGGATCTGGTTGTCGAGATCCCGCGCTACTCGATCAATCACGCGAAGGAAAATCACTAACTGGAGGATGCAGCCATGAAGTGGACCGATACGCAAGACATCGCGATGGCCCTGACTGACAAGCACCAGGACATCGATCCGCAACAGGTGCGCTTCACCGATTTGCACCGTTGGGTCACCGAGCTGGAAGGTTTCGACGACGATCCTAACCGGTCGAACGAAAAGATCCTCGAAGCGATTCAGGCTGCATGGATTGAAGACGCGGATTACTGAGCGAGCAGTATGCCCGGTTGTTCGCTGGCGGCGGGGCGAGATTGATTCCGCTCCGGCTGCGGCAAAGAAAAAGGCGATTCCATTGGAATCGCCTTTTTTAACGCCTGGAGAATCTTCAGGCTGTCAGCGGTCAGCTTGCTACGAGCGTGCCGTTTTCGACCCGCACGCGCTGGCCTTGCTGGAACGGCGGCGCTTCGTGATACGTGAAGTAGCGCGTCTTGCCGTTTTCCATCCGCACCCGCACGGAATAGGACGTCGTGCTGCGAATGTGCTTTTCAACCGAGTTACCGGCCAGGCCGCCACCGAGGGCGCCCAGCACCGTCATCGCGGTGCGGCCGTTGCCGCTGCCGAACTGGTTGCCGACTACGCCACCGGCCACTGCGCCGCCGACCGCACCGATACCCGTGCCATGGCCTTCCTGACGTACCGCCGAGATGCCTTCGACTGTGCCGCAGGTCGAGCAGTAGGCAGGTTGCGACGGCTGTTGCTGGGCGTACTGCGGTGCCGGTCGGGCCTGTTGCTGCTGGGCGTACTGAGGTGCCGGTTGCGCCTGTTGCTGCTGAGCGTACTGTTGTTGCTGCGTTGGCGCCGGGGCGCGTTGAGGCGCCTGTTGCTGCGCTGCCTGCTGTTGCGCTTCGGCCTGCGCGGCTGCCTGTTGAGCGGCCGGGTTTGCCGGCGCCGCTGAATCGACCACGCCCGGTTGGGTGGCCACTTGCGCAGCCTGGGTCTGATCGGTTTGCGCGCCGCTGCTCGACGCGCTCGGGAACAGGCCCGTGACGGCCGCTGTCGCGGCGAGGCTGGCGATGATTACTGCGCCCGCGGCAGTAGCGACGAGCGGATGAAGACGACGTTGTTGCGTGGGTTTGGTATCTGGATTGTCCATATTGGCCTCCGTCTGGAGCAGAGTCGACTGTTATTGAGACTGAGTGTCGGGCAATTCGATCCCGGAAGGGTTTCAATTTGTAACCATTTTCGGGCAATCATCGCGGCGCTTTCGCGTCAAAGCGCGCGCAGCGCGGCGGGGTGCCTGATTTCTTGCGGGTCCACAGCAACTTAAGAAAACCGCGGCCCGGCGGCGAATATGCGCCTTTTACCGATGGTTACAAACCGTCAGATTACAGCAGGCGGTGTTTTTCACGCACCGAAAGAAAAAACGCCCAACATCGAGCCAGGCGTTTTTCTTTTGCAAACCACGCAACGATCAGTCTTCGCGGCGCAGATGCGGGAACAGAATTACGTCGCGAATGCTCGGGCTGTCGGTCAGCATCATGACCAGACGGTCGATGCCGATGCCGCAACCGCCGGCCGGCGGCATGCCGTACTCCAGCGCGCGGATGTAGTCGGCGTCGTAGAACATCGCTTCTTCGTCGCCGGCGTCTTTCTGGTCAACCTGCTTCTTGAAGCGGGCGGCCTGGTCTTCCGGATCGTTCAGCTCCGAGAAACCGTTGGCGATTTCACGGCCCGTGATGAACAGCTCGAAACGCTCGGTGATGCCGTTGAACTTGTCCGACGCGCGCGCCAACGGCGACACTTCGATCGGGTAGTCGATGATGAAAGTCGGCTCCCACAATTGCGCTTCAGCGGTCTCTTCGAACAGCGCCAGTTGCAAGGCGCCGACGCCGGCGTTCAGGAACTGCGGCTGCGACGCATCCACGCCGAACTTCTTCAGTTCCGTGCGCAGGAATGCGTCGTCGCCGAGTTGTGCGTCCGTGTACTGCGGCGCGTACTTCTGGATCGCCTGGCTGATCGTCAAACGATGGAAAGGCTTGGCCAGATCCAGTTCACGACCCTGGTAGCTGATCGTCGCGCTACCGAGCGCATCGACCGCCGCCTGGCGGATCAGCTGCTCGGTGAAGTCCATGATCCACTTGTAATCGGTGTACGCCGCGTAGAACTCGATCATCGTGAATTCCGGATTGTGGCGGACCGACACGCCCTCATTGCGGAAGTTACGGTTGATCTCGAACACACGCTCGAAGCCGCCGACCACGAGGCGCTTCAGATACAGTTCCGGCGCGATGCGCAGGAACATTTGCATATCGAGCGCGTTGTGGTGCGTTTTGAACGGCTTGGCCGCCGCGCCGCCTGGAATCGGGTGCAGCATCGGCGTTTCGACTTCCATGAAGTCGGCGTCCGACATGAACTTGCGGATCGACGAAATTGCCTTGGTGCGCGCGACGAAGGTCTTGCGCGTTTCCGGCGTGACGATCAGGTCGACGTAGCGCTGGCGGTACTTCATTTCCTGGTCGGCGAGACCATGGAACTTGTCCGGCAGCGGACGCAGCGACTTCGACAGCAAACGTAGTTCGGTGCAACGCACCGAGAGTTCGCCCTTGTTGGTGCGGAACAGCACGCCGCGTGCCGCGACGATGTCACCCATGTCCCACTTCTTGAAGGCGTCGTACGTTTCCTGACCGACGTCGGCGGGCGTAATGAAGAACTGGATCTGACCCGAACCGTCGCGCACGGTTGCAAAGCTCGCCTTGCCCATCACGCGCTTGAGCATCATGCGGCCGGCGATCGCGACTTCGAGCGGATTGACTTCGAGCGCTTCCTTGTCGGTTTCGGCGTATTTCGATTGCAGATCTTCGGCGTGATGCGTGGGGCGGAAATCGTTCGGATAGGCGACGCCTTGCTCACGCAGTTCGCGCAGCTTTTCGCGGCGTTCGGCCATGATCTTGTTGTCGTCTACCTCGGGCGTGACATTAGGCTGGGCCGCATTCGGCTGGGTCGGTTCGGTCATGATGGTTTGGTATTCGGTGGCCCGCACCAGGATGGTCCGCATGCGGGTGGCCAGTCAGTAAAAACCTCAGGCGCTATAACAAAGGTGCAAAGATACGGCGCGACGATGTCAGGCATGCCGCGCCGGTTGCGCTTAGACGCCCTGTTTCAGGCTGGCGCTGATGAACGGATCGAGGTCGCCGTCGAGCACGCTCTTGGTATTGCTGATTTCGACGTTGGTACGCAGATCCTTGATACGGCTGTTGTCCAGCACGTACGAGCGGATCTGGTGACCCCAGCCCACATCGGTCTTGCCGGCTTCGAGCTTGTCCTGCTCGGCCTGACGCTTGCGGATTTCCGCTTCGTACAGGCGCGATTTCAGCATGGCCATGGCTTCGGCGCGGTTGCGGTGCTGTGAACGATCGTTCTGGCACTGCACGACGATGCCCGACGGCATGTGCGTAATCCGCACGGCCGAATCGGTCTTGTTGATGTGCTGACCGCCCGCACCGGACGCGCGGTACGTGTCGATGCGCAGATCGGCCGGATTGATGTCGACTTCGATCGAATCGTCGATTTCCGGATACACGAACACCGACGAGAACGATGTATGGCGGCCACCCGACGAATCGAACGGCGACTTGCGCACGAGGCGGTGCACGCCGGTTTCGGTGCGCAAAAAGCCATAGGCGTATTCGCCTTCGATCTTGATCGTGGCGTTCTTGATGCCCGCGACGTCGCCTTCGGTCTGTTCCAGCACTTCGGTCTTGAAGCCCTTGCGCTCGCAGTAGCGCAGGTACTGGCGCAGCAGCATGGACGCCCAGTCGCACGCTTCGGTACCGCCGGCGCCGGCTTGAATGTCGAGGAAGGCGTTGTTCGGGTCGGCCGGATTCGCGAACATCCGGCGGAATTCCATGTCGGCGACGCGCTGCTCGAGCCCTTGGGCATCCGTTTCGCACGAGATGAGGGTTTCCTCGTCGTCTTCTTCGCGGGCCATTTCGAACAGGTCCTGCGCGTCGCGCAGGTCGTTGTCGAGCGACGTAAGCTTGCCGACGACGTCGTCGAGCAGTTTCTTTTCCCGGCCGAGGGCCTGGGCGTGCTTCGAGTCGTTCCAGACGTCCGGGTCTTCGAGTTCCCGGTTGACTTCGATTAGACGCAGTGCTTTGTCGTCGTAGTCAAAGATACCCCCGTAGCGAGTCTGCGCGCGTGCGCAGGTCCGCCAGAGAGGCTTCGATCGCGTTGAGACGTTCCGCTTCCATGTCGATCTTTTATAGCTTCGTAAAAAGGGGAAATTATAGCCGATCGGCGCCCCGCGCCGGAGGCTTGTGAGCGATCCGGCGCGGGTTTGGGGTTGATTTTGCGGTGATTTTCGGTGCTTTCGAGCGATGCCGGGCAAGCTGCGGTACACGCGGCCATGGGTAGCCGGCGCAAGCATTGCGCGCAAATTTCGCGGCGTGGACCCGAGGCGGCGACGGCCCGTGCGCGCTTCAGCTCGCCGCGTGCTCGACGATCAATTGCACCCGCGATACGCCATTCCACGTGTCGCTGGCGAGCCGGTAGGCGACGGTGGTGCGCGCGGGCAGCGTGTCCGTATGGTTGAACCAGATCGCGTTGAAACGCTGGCGGCCGCGCACCAACTGCAGTTTCAGATGCTTGTCTTTCACCAGCGCCTGCGAGGCGATGTCGAACTCGCCGGAAAACACTGGCGCCGGGAAGCCTTGGCCCCATACGGCGGCGTCGAGCATTTCGACGAATTGCGGCGTGAAATAGGCGTCTTCGAGTTCGCCGTCGGTTTCGACCGTGCGCGAAAGCGCCTCTTCGGAGAGCCATTCGCGGCCCACTGCCTCGAACGCGGCGGTGAAGCGCGGCACGTCGGCGGCGGCCATCGTCAGACCCGCTGCCATCGCGTGGCCGCCGAATTTGACGATCAGGCCCGGCTCGCGCTTCGAGATCAGATCGAGCGCGTCACGCAGATGGAAACCCGAGATCGAACGGCCCGAGCCTTTGACGAGCTGGCCGCTGTCGTCGGCAAGCGCGAACGTGAACGACGGCCGGTGGAATTTCTCCTTCAACCGTCCGGCGACGATGCCGATCACGCCCTGGTGCCAACTCGGATTGAACAGCGTGATGGTGGTCGCGCCCTCAGGATTGATCGCCGAGAGGTCCTCGAGCGCCTGCTGCTGCATGCCGGCTTCGATTTCGCGGCGCTCGCGGTTCATCGTGTCGAGCTGCTGCGCGAGATCCCATGCGCGGCCGATGTCGTCGGTGGTCAGGCACTCGATCCCGAGCGACATGTCCGACAGGCGGCCGGCCGCGTTCAGGCGCGGCCCGAGCGCGAAACCGAGGTCGAAGCCCGATGCACTGCGGGCGTCGCGCGCGGCCGCGCGAAAGAGGGCGGCGATGCCCGGCTGCATCTTGCCTTTGCGGATCCGCTGCAGTCCTTGCGCGACCAGCACGCGGTTATTGCCGTCGAGCTTGACCACGTCGGCCACCGTCCCGAGCGCGACCAGATCGAGCAGGCCGTCCAGCCGCGGCTCGGGGAAATCGTCGTTGAAGGCGCCGCGGCGGCGCAATTCCGCGCGCAATGCCAGCAGCACATAAAACATCACGCCGACGCCCGCGATGCACTTGCTCGGGAACGTGCAGCCCGGCTGGTTCGGATTGACGATCGCGCGGGCCGCCGGCAGTTCGTCGCCGGGAAGGTGGTGATCGGTGACCAGCACGTCGATGCCGAGCGCGTTCGCCGCTTCCACACCATCGACGCTGGCGATGCCGTTATCGACCGTAATCAGCAGTTCCGGCTTGCCCGACGCGCTGCGGGCGGCCAGTGCGACGATCTCAGGCGTGAGGCCATAGCCGTATTCGAAGCGGTTCGGCACCAGATATTCGATCTGACCACCGAACATGCGCAGGCCGCGTACCGCGACCGCGCAGGCGGTGGCGCCGTCGCAGTCGTAGTCGGCGACCACCAGCATGCGGCGTTTGTTCTGGATCGCGTCCGCGAGCAGCACGGCGGCGCCTTCGCAGTCTTTGAGCCCGGCGGGCGGCACGAGCCGCGCGAGACCGGTTTCGATTTCATCGGGCATGCACACGCCGCGCGCGGCGTACAGGCGCGCGAGCACCGGATGCAGGCCGTGGCGGGTGAGGACTTCGGCGTCGACGGGTGACGAGGCGCGCGTAACGATTCGAGTCATTCGGAAAGGCCGTGGATCATTCGATAGGTCATTCGATAAACAGCGACGCGAACACGCGCCGTCGCCAGAATTTGCGCAGATCGCCGCGCGTGACCGTGAGCGTCACCGAACCGGTGTCGCCGCACAGCGTCAGGGCGAGTTCGTTCAAATGGCCGGATTGCAGCGCTTGCAATGCGGGTTCGAACCAGTCGGCTTGCAATGCGGCGAAAGCGTCGTTCCAGCGCGCCCAGTCCTGCTCGATGTAGGGCGCGGAGAAAGGATCGAGTTCGACCAGCGTGGCGCCGTCGGCATGTGTCTCGGCGGACGCGCCAACCGACGCGTTGCCTGACGCGCCGTTCGCCGCAGTAGCGGCCTGGAACGCCGCAAACGACGCCGGCGGCGCCGCGGTCTGGACGCCAGACGTCATGGCGAGGCCACGCGTGGCCGCCGCGTCGGAAAACACCCGCGCGAACGGGCTCCTGACCGGCTGCGCCGCGCCTTGCGCGTGAAACCAGATCGAGTTGACAGCCGGCAGGCCGCGCGCCTCGCGCGCTTCATTGACGGGATGCTCGAACCACGCCATCTGGACTTCGTTCTGCAGCTTCATCCAGGCGCGTGAACGGTCGCCGGAATGCGCTTCGTGCGGCAGCCAGATTTCGATGTTGCGGCCGCTCGCGCGCAACGGCGACGCCCCTGCCAGCGTGCCGAAGCCGTCGCCCGACAAGTACCAGCGCGCGGGCTTCGGCGCTTCGATGCGCACACCGAGTTCCTCGATCAACGGCCGGGCGACCGCCAGCAGCACGCTGGCTTCGTCGTCGGACAGTTCGAGCGAGGCCGGATCGATCAGCACCAGATGGTCGTGCGCGATGCGCACGTGCACCGGTTGTACGCAGGCCCACGTCGCAGTGCCGGGCTCGCCACCGTCGGCGCGCAGCATGTACGGGGCAAGCGGCGCTTCGTCCGCGGCCGCCGCGCCGCTCGGCAGCGCGCCGAACTGGCGCGCCACCCAGCGCTCGTGCGGCAGCGTGCGCTGAAAATCTTCACCGATCACCCGTTCGACCAGCGTCGCGCGGGCGATCAGCCGGTCGAGAGCCGGACTCTGGATGTCGTGCAGGGCGGTGGAGGCGTCCGCTGCGGCGGGCAGCGCGAAGGGCAGGAGAAGATGAAGACGGTTGGCGTGCATGATGCTGCGCATTGTAGGGCAAAGAGTGCGAGTATTCAGACCATATCGGCGGATTCGGGCACCCCATCCGAGCCTTGCCGATGGCAGCAGCCGCGCGCGGCGGCACCGCGCCCATGACGAGGGAGACCGACATGTCGCGTGAACTGAAAACCGAGCAGGAACTGCTTGCATTGGTCGTGCAGGCGCTCGACGCCAATCCGGCCACGGCCGGCTGGATCCCGACCGGTTTCCACGAGACCGTCGAGGACGAGGACGGCTGCAACTGGGATATCACCCATCTGCATCGCGACCGTAAGGATGCGGAAGTGCGCGACGTTGCAGCCAGCGAGGCGGCCGGGATCATCAACGATCTGCGCCGCCGCTACAACCTGAGTTAGGGCGAGTGTCTGCGCAAGACGGCGGGCGGGCAGCGTTGCGCCGTGAGGCCGCTGCGTCTGCCGTGAGCCCAGCGTGCAAGGCCTTTGCGTGGGTTCGCGGCATTGTATGGCAAACTTCGCGCTTGATTGACGGTAGTGGCGGCAGGGACGGGGCGATGGCTTCGGTGGCGGGGGAGGACCTGGCGCACAGGAGCGCACCGGAACGTCATACCGGAACCATCCGGGTTGCGGCGACACCAATGATCACGACGCTCGGGCCGCATGACAGGCGCGACAGCCGCAAGCTGCCGCCGCCATGCGCGGCACAAGGCCCGCGAGCAGACGAAGAACGCAGAAAAGGATTCGCTTGAAATTTCCCTACGAATGGCAGATTGGCTGGCGCTACACCCGCGCCGGCAAACGCACGACCGGTAACGGCTTCATTTCCTTCATCGCGCTCGTGTCGATGTCGGGCATCGCGCTCGGCGTCGCGGCGCTGATCGTCGTGTTGTCCGTGATGAACGGTTTCCAGAAAGAGGTGCGCGACCGGATGTTATCGGTGCTGGCGCACGTCGAAATCTTTTCGCCGACCGGTTCGATGCCCAACTGGCAATTGACCGCCCAGGAAGCGCGCCAGAACAAGGAAGTGATCGGCGCGGCGCCGTATGTCGAAGCACAGGCGTTGCTCACGCGTCAGGACGCGGTGAGCGGCGTGGCGCTGCGTGGCGTCGAGCCGACGCTCGAGCCTGAAGTGTCCGACATCGGCAAGGAGATGAAGGGCGGCAAGCTGACCGACCTCGTGGCGGGCGACTTCGGCATCGTACTGGGCGCGGACCTCGCCACCAATCTCGGCGTGACGGTCAACGACAAGATCACGCTGGTCGCGCCCGAAGGCACCATCACGCCCGCCGGCATGCTGCCTCGGCTGAAACAGTTCACGGTGGTGGGCATCTTCGAGTCGGGGCATTACGAGTACGACAGCACGCTCGCGCTGATCAACATCAAGGACGCGCAGGCGCTGTTCCGGCTATCGGCGCCGACCGGCGTGCGGCTGCGCCTGACCGATATGCAGCGGGCGCCGGAGGTCGCGCACCAACTGGCGCGCAGCCTGTCCGGCGATTTGTATATTCGCGACTGGACCCAGCAGAACAAGACCTGGTTCTCGGCGGTGCAGATCGAAAAACGCATGATGTTCATCATCCTCACGCTGATCATCGCGGTCGCGGCGTTCAATCTGGTGTCGTCGCTGGTGATGACGGTGACCAACAAGCAGGCTGACATCGCGATTCTGCGCACGCTCGGGGCGCAGCCCGGCTCGATCATGAAGATTTTCGTGGTGCAGGGCGTGACGATCGGCTTTATCGGCACGGCGACCGGGGTCGCGCTCGGCTGCCTGATTGCGTGGAGCATTCCGTGGCTCGTGCCGATGATCGAGCATCTGCTCGGCGTGCAGTTCCTGCCGCCGTCCGTGTATTTCATCAGCGAACTGCCGTCTGAACTGATTCCCGCCGACGTGGCGCGGATCGGCATCATCGCGTTTGCGATGTCGGCGCTGGCGACCCTCTATCCGAGCTGGCGTGGTGCGAAAGTCCGTCCTGCGGAGGCACTGCGCTATGAATGACCGTTCCACTAGCGTATCCATGGCCCCTGAAGACACCGCGCTGCATCCCTATGTGCTCGAAGCGACCGGCATTTCGAAGTCGTTCGTGCAGGGCGGCCTCAATGTGCAGGTCCTCAACAACGCGCAACTGAATGTCCGGCGCGGCGAAAAGCTGGCGATTGTCGGCGCGTCGGGTTCCGGTAAGAGCACGCTGCTGCATGTGCTCGGCGGCCTCGACGATCCGAGTGCCGGTCATGTTTCGGTGATGGGCAAGCCTTTTACGAAGCTCTCCGAGCGCGAGCGCAACGACCTGCGCAATCGCGCGCTCGGTTTCGTGTATCAGTTTCACCATCTGCTGCCGGAATTCACCGCGCTCGACAACGTCGCCATGCCGCTGCGGATTCGCCGCATGACGACCGAGGCCGCGCGGCGCGAAGCGCTCGCGGTGCTGGAGCGCGTCGGCATGGGGCATCGGGCGAAGCATCGTCCGGGTGAACTGTCGGGCGGCGAGCGTCAACGTGTCGCGATTGCGCGGGCGTTGGTGACGAAGCCCGCCTGCGTACTCGCTGATGAACCCACCGGCAATCTGGACGGCGGCACCGCCGACACGGTGTTCAACCTGATGCTCGAACTGTCGCAAACGCTCGACACGAGCTTCGTGATTGTCACGCACGATCCGGAACTGGCCGGACGTTGCGACCGGATCATGCGGTTGCGCGACGGCGTATTGCACGAAGAGCCGCCGGTGCCGGTTTAAGCACCGCGCGGAACGTGAGCGATGCTCCGCCACCTCTGTCACTAGCGAGGCGCGCCATGTGGATCGATACGCACTGCCATCTCGACGCTTCGGAATTCAACGCCGACCGCGCCGAAGTCGCCGATGCGGCGCGTCAAGCCGGCGTAGGGCGTATCGTGATTCCCGCGATCGGTCGCGAGAACTTCACGACGGTGCGTGAACTCGCGCACCGCATCGACGGTGGCGCGTATGCGCTGGGCATCCATCCGCTCTTCACGCCGGGTGCTGAGGAGCGCGATCTCGACCTGCTGCGCATGGAAATCGAGGCGAGTCTCGACGATCCGCTGTTCGTTGGCATCGGCGAGATTGGCCTCGATTATTTCGTCGAAGGTCTCGACGATGCGCGCCAGCAGTTCTTCTACAACGGTCAACTTCAACTGGCGCGCGAATTCGATCTGCCGGTGATTTGCCATGTGCGCAAATCGCAGGATCAGGTGATCAAAGGGCTGCGGCGGCATCAGATTCATCGCGGCATCGCACACGCTTTCAACGGTAGTTTCCAGCAGGCTCAGGCGTATATCGACCAGGGCATGCATCTCGGTTTCGGCGGCAATCTGACCTTCGAGCGGGCGCGGCAAATCCGCCGTCTTGCTGAGCAATTGCCGTTCGACGCGCTGGTCGTCGAGACCGACGCGCCGGACATCGCCCCTTCCTGGATGTACAAACAGCGCAACTCGCCGGATCAGATTCCGGCCATCGGCGCGGGGCTCGCGCAACTGCGCGGCATGACCGCCGACGAAGCCGCCCTAGGCACAACGGCTAACGCGCTCGCCGCGCTGCCGCGGCTCGCACTTTCCTCTGCATAATTGAACGCGATGGTTTGAGTGATTCGCGCCGGGCGGAACACATGCCTGGCGGGCTTGCTGACGTCTGCTCGCCGTGCGTTGCGCCGTTCGGCGATGGCTGGTCGGAAGGGGCGGAGGGCGGATGCGGGCATGGTGGTGCGGGTTTGCGTTGGGCGTGATCTGGCTGCAGCGGCAGGCGGTGTTGCCGGATTGGGGTGGGTGGTGCGCGCTGGTGCTGTTGGCGAGCGTTGCGATACTTATAGCGGCGTGGGGATTGCGCCGCGGCTCTGCTGGCAAAGGGGGCGGCGGTTCTTCGGAGGGAGTGTGCGGCGGTTCCTCAGGGGAAGTGCGCGGCTACTCTCCCTACAGTGTTTGTGGCAACTCGCCGGGCGGGGTGTGCTGCGATTCCTCGAGCGAAGTGTGCAGCGGTCCTTCGGGCGGATTGCGCTGCGGTGCTTCTGTGATTGCGGACACGCGTGCGGCGGTTGCAAATTCGCGCGTGAGACGCGTCTTGTTCAGCGCACGCTTTCGTTCGGGCGTCGGCTGGGGCGCGGTGTGGATTGCGGCTTTATGTGTGGGCTTCGGCTACGCCGCCTGGCGCGCTGAGACCCGGCTCGCGGTGAGCTTGCCGAGCGCCTGGGAAGGGCGCGATATCGATGTCGTCGGCAGTATCAAGGGTCTGCCGTCACGCGATGAAAAGGGCGCGCGTTTCCTCTTCGAAGTCGAGTCGGTTGATGTGCCGATCGCCGCTTTTCCTCGCGTGATTCAACTTTCGTGGATTGCCGAAGATGCGCCTGCGCCGTCGCTCGAACCGGGCGCGCGCTGGCGTCTGACTGTGCGGCTCAAACGGCCGCATGGCAATGCGAACTTCGGCGTGCGCGATGCCGAAGCCAGCTTGCTGGCGCGCAATGTACGCGCCACCGGCTATGTGAGCGCACCGGCTCACGCCGCGCGTTTGCCGGGCAACGCGCGTGGCGTAGGCGTGACGGTCGATCGCTGGCGCGCCGCGCTGCGGGCGCGCATCGGCACGGTGCTCGCCGACGCGCCACATCGTGGGATCGTAGTGGCGCTCGCCATCGGCGCGCAGGACGAAGTTAGCGCGGCCGACTGGCTGTTGATGCGCGGCACCGGCACAAGTCACCTGGTGGCGATTTCTGGCTTGCATATTGGCTTTGTCGCGGGCCTCGCGGCGTGGCTCGCCGGTGCGGTGTGGCGGCGTTCGGGGTTCATCGGCCGCAACTGGCCCTTGCTGGTACCCGCGCAGGTCGTCGCGGTGACGGGCGGCGCGTTGTTCGCCGGGCTGCATGCGGCGTTGGCCGGTTTCAATGTGCCGGCGCAGCGAGCATTGTGGATGGCTGGCGTGGTGGCGCTCGCGTTTATCAGCGGGCGCAACGTCGCACGATCGGTGGTGTTGGCGTGGGCGTTGGGGTTGGTGCTGCTGATCGATCCGTGGGCGGTGGTGTCGGCGGGATTCTGGCTGTCGTTCTGCGCGGTGGCGGCAATTTTGTTCGCGATGTCGGGACGGCCCCGTGTGCAGGATCATGAGCAGCGCCGTGACGAAGAGGGGGAAGGGGCCGTGACGCCGACAAGGCTCTCGCGCCTTTGGTCCGGTCTGTGTCGTCGCGTTCGCGCTTTCGGTGAGCGCCTGCGCAGCGCGGCGCATGTGCAGTTCGCGGTGACGGTCGCGCTTGCACCGCTCACCGTCTACTGGTTCGCGCAGATTCCACTGATCGGCCCGCTTGCGAATGCCTTCGCGATTCCATGGGTGAGTCTGCTGGTGACGCCGGCGGTATTGGCGGGCGTCGCGTTGCCCGAGCCATTCGATGCCTACGCCTTTCGCGCCGCGCACACCTTGCTCGATCTGCTCGCCGCAGGCCTGCAGATGCTGTCCGGCCCGGCATGGACGCTCTGGCGATTGCCGCAGCCGGACGCGTGGACCCTTGCCGCGGCGGCGGTCGGCGTTCTCTGGTGTCTGGCGCCGCACGGCTGGCCTCTGCGCTGGGCTGCACCGCTCACCTGGCTGCCGCTGCTGCTGCCTGCGCCGCCCGGTCCGCCGCATGGCAGCTTCCGTCTGACGGCGCTCGACGTCGGTCAAGGCACCTCGGTGCTGGTCGAAACGGCGCACCATGCGCTGCTGTTCGACGCCGGGCCGGGGCCGGAATCGACGCATGCGGGAGAACGGGTTGTCGTGCCGTTTTTGCAGGCGCATGGCGTCACGGCGCTCGATACGCTGGTCATCAGCCACGCCGACTCCGACCACTCGGGCGGCGCGCCGGCTGTGCTGGACGCGATCGAGGTGCGTCAAATGGTGGCGGCATTGGCGCCGGCGAATCCGTTGTGGTCGAACGCAAGGCAACACGGCACTGATACGTTGCCCTGTGCGGCGGGGCAGCGCTGGCAGTGGGACGGTGTCGAGTTCGCAATGCTCTGGCCGGATGCCGGGCCGCTGCAGGGTAAGCCGAATGCGCATTGCTGCGTGTTGCGGGTGAGCACGGTGCCTGCTGCGGAGAGCGCGTCGGCCGGAAATGTTAAACCGACGCCATTGCGCATGACGGCCTTGCTGACGGCCGACATCGAAGCGCCGGTCGAACGCATCCTGCTCGCGCGCGATCGCGACGCGTTGCGCGCCCAGGTGCTGGTCGTGCCGCATCATGGGAGTAAGACGTCGTCGACCGAGCCGTTCCTCGACTCTATCGACCCGCTCGTCGCGCTATTTCAGGTAGGCTATCGCAACCGATTTCATCATCCGAACGCGGGTGTGTTCGAGCGTTACAAGGCACGGCACATCGAGCTTGGACGCAGCGATGCGGACGGCGCGGTGCGCGTTGATGTCAGCCCGGATTTCGACTCGGGTCTCAACCCGGGCATCGGACCCGAGGGACGCATGGGGATCAGTGCGGGCATCGGGCCCGAGGAAAGCGCGGGAGCCAGTGCGGGTGTCAGCCCGGGAAGCAACCCAAGAGGCGGCCGAGGCCTGAACGGCGCCGCACTGACGCTCGAACGCTATCGCGACACGCAGCGCCGCTACTGGATGGATCGCTGATGGATTGCCTGCCGTACAGATAGAACAAACGCGCCGCGGGGTCTGGAGCCTGCACGAAAAGTCAGGAGCCAATCCGGCGCGCCAAAACAGAACGGAGATCGCCGCAGTTGAAAAACATCATCCACTTCTCGCACGCGAACGGTTTTCCGGCGTCGACCTACCGGACGATCTTCGCCGAACTCGCCGACGACTATGAACTGCGCTCGATCGAGCGCATCGGTCACGACGCGCGATATCCCGTCACGCAGGATTGGCCGCATCTGGTCGAGCAACTGCTCGACGACGTCGGCCGGTCGTACGAGCAGCCGGTGTGGCTGATCGGCCATTCGTTGGGCGGCTATCTGTCGCTGATGGCCGCACTGAAAAAGCCACAGTGGGTGAGGGGCGTGGTGATGCTCGATTCGCCGGTAATCGCGGGCTGGCGCAGCAGCATGCTGCGCGTGTCGCAATGGACCGGACTCGACGAGCGCCTGTCGCCCGCGGCGGCCACCCGCACGCGCCGCACGCAGTGGGCGAGCCGCGAGGAAGCATGGCGGCATTTCCACTCAAAGCCGGCGTTCGCGCGCTGGGACGAGCGCATGCTGTCCGACTACATCGACTTCGGCATCCCGCAGAGTTCGCTCGACGGCGGCCGTTCGCTCGCTTTCGACCGGCGCACCGAGTATCAGATCTACAAGACGTTGCCGCATACGCTCGGCCCTCGCCTTGCGCGCGGCGCCCCGGTGCCGGTGGGATTCATCGCCGGCACGCGTTCAAAGGAGGTGCGCCAGGCGGGTCTGGACGCCACTCGCCGCGCGACCGGCGGTCATGTGGAATGGATCGAAGGCAGCCATCTGTATCCGATGGAAAAACCGCTCGAAACCGCGCGCGCGGTGCAGCGGATGCTGCGCGAACTGGAGCGGCTCGCCTGACCGCACGCCTTGCCGGGGCAAATAAACGGTGCATGATCGGCGCGCGGCAATCGCTGCCGCCGTAGCATCGGCGCGTACAGATGTCGCTCGGATTTTGCTGGGTTGAGACCCTGCTTTACGGTATAATCCGTTTTTCCCGCGAGCATCCAGCGATGACCAAATATGTTTTCGTCACCGGCGGCGTAGTATCTTCCCTCGGCAAGGGTATTGCCGCCGCTTCCCTCGCCGCGATCCTCGAATCGCGCGGTCTTAAAGTCACCCTCCTCAAGCTCGATCCCTACATCAACGTCGACCCCGGCACGATGAGCCCGTTTCAACACGGCGAAGTGTTCGTGACGGAAGATGGAGCGGAGACTGACCTCGACCTTGGCCACTATGAGCGCTTCATCAGCACGAAGATGCGCAAGGCCAACAACTTCACCACGGGCCAGATTTACGAATCGGTGATCCGCAAGGAACGCCGCGGCGATTATCTTGGCAAGACGGTGCAGGTCATTCCGCATATCACGAACGAAATCCAGGCGTTCATCGAACGCGGCGCGGCTTCTGCGACGTGCGGTGAGCCGGACGTCGCCATCGTCGAAGTGGGCGGCACCGTGGGCGACATCGAATCGCTGCCGTTCCTCGAGGCCGCACGTCAGATGAGCCTGCGCATGGGCCGCAACAGCGCGTGCTTCGTGCACCTCACGCTGGTGCCCTGGGTCGCCACCGCAGGCGAGCTGAAAACCAAGCCTACCCAACATAGCGTGCAGAAGCTGCGTGAAATCGGCATCTCGCCGCACGTGCTGCTGTGCCGCGCCGACCGCCGCATTCCGGACGACGAGCGCGCGAAGATTTCGATGTTCTCGAACGTGCCGGAAGATGCGGTGATTTCCGTGTGGGACGCCGACAGCATCTACAAGATTCCGCAGATGCTGCACGACCAGGGTCTGGACGCGATCATCTGCGAAGAGCTCAAGCTCACGCCGAAGCCGGCCGATCTGACGATGTGGTCCGACCTCGTCGAAAAGCTCGAGAACCCGAAGCACGAAGTCACGATCGGCATGGTCGGCAAGTATGTCGATCTGACCGAATCGTACAAATCGCTGATCGAAGCGTTGCGCCATGCGTCGATGCATACGTCGACCAAGGTCAACATCGAGTACATCGATTCGGAAGAGATCGAGACGCAAGGCGTCGAGAGCCTCAAGCATCTGGATGCGGTGCTCGTGCCGGGTGGCTTCGGCCGTCGCGGTACCGAAGGCAAGATGGCCGCGATCCGCTATGCACGCGAAGCGAAGGTGCCGTATCTCGGCATCTGCCTCGGCATGCAACTGGCCGTGATCGAATTCGCCCGCGACGTGGTCGGCCTGAAAGATGCGAACAGCACCGAGTTCGATCAGGACACCGAGAACCGCGTGGTCGCACTGATCACCGAGTGGTACGACCGTGAAGGGAAGGTCGAGAAGCGCACCGAAGAATCGGATCTGGGCGGCACGATGCGCCTCGGTTCGCAACGTTGCCCGATCAAACCCGGCACGATGGCCGAAGAGATCTATGGCAAGGATGTGAACGAACGCCATCGTCACCGTTATGAAGTCAATAACCGCTTCGTGCCCCAGCTCGAAGCCGGTGGCCTTATCATCAGCGCCCGTACCCCGAGTGAAGATCTGCCGGAAATGATGGAATTGCCGCGCAGCATGCACCCGTGGTTCGTCGGCGTGCAGTTCCACCCGGAATTCACGTCCACGCCGCGTGACGGCCATCCGCTGTTCAAGTCGTTCGTCGAAGCGGCGCTCGCGCATCAGCAGCCGCGCGTGGCGGCGGAAGTTGGGGAGAAAGCATGAAACTGGGCGATTTCGAAATCGGGCTCGACAAGCCGTTTTTCCTGATCGCGGGCACCTGTGTCGTCGAATCCGAACAGATGACGATCGACACGGCGGGCCGGCTGAAGGAAATCTGCGCGAAGCTGAACATTCCGTTCATCTACAAATCGTCGTACGACAAGGCCAACCGCAGCAGCGGCAAGTCGTTCCGCGGTCTGGGCATGGACGAAGGTTTGCGCATTCTGTCGGAAGTGAAGCGTCAGCTCGGTTTGCCGGTGCTGACCGACGTGCACGCCGAGCACGAGATCGAGCAGGTTGCGTCGGTGGTCGACGTCCTGCAAACGCCTGCTTTCCTGTGCCGTCAAACGGACTTCATCCACGCTTGCGCGCGTTCGGGCAAACCGGTCAACATCAAGAAAGGCCAGTTTCTCGCGCCGCACGACATGAAGAACGTGATCGACAAGGCGCGTGATGCGGCGCGTGAAGCCGGCCTCTCGGAAGACCGCTTCATGGCGTGCGAACGCGGCGTGTCGTTCGGCTATAACAACCTCGTGTCGGACATGCGATCGCTTGCGATCATGCGCGAAACCAACGCGCCGGTCGTGTTCGACGCCACCCACTCGGTGCAGTTGCCGGGCGGGCAGGGCACGAGCTCGGGCGGTCAGCGCGAATTCGTGCCGGTGCTGGCGCGTGCCGCCGTGGCGACGGGCGTGGCGGGTCTCTTCATGGAAACCCATCCGAAGCCTTCGGAAGCCAAGTCGGACGGCCCGAACGCGGTGCCGTTGCATCGCATGGCCGATCTGCTCGAAACGCTGGTTACGCTCGATCAGGCCGTCAAGCGCGCGCCGTTCCTCGAAAGCGATTTCAACTGATTCAGGCGTTCGCGGGGTGTCACGATTGGTGCGCATAATTGGCCCGGTCGGCTCAGTCGGCACGCGGCGAATGCACGCAATGGTCGTCGAAAGCATCGGGGTGCGTGTAGTTTGCTGGGGAGTGCTCTGCATGGGACCAGAGTAGCGCGCTAAAGCGCTAACTCTGGTCGACAGCTAAAGCGCTAACTCCGGATCGACACAGCGCCCGGTGCAGTTTCACAGTAAAGAATTCAACGTCATTTCTTGAGGAAACCATGAGTGCTATCGTAGATATCATCGGTCGAGAGATTCTCGATTCGCGAGGCAACCCCACTGTCGAATGCGACGTGCTGCTCGAGTCGGGCACGATGGGCCGCGCTGCGGTGCCGTCGGGTGCATCGACGGGCTCGCGCGAAGCGATCGAGTTGCGCGACGGCGAAGCCGGCCGTTACGGCGGCAAGGGCGTGCTGAAGGCTGTCGAGCACATCAACACCGAAATCTCCGAAGCGATCATGGGCCTCGACGCTTCCGAGCAGGCCTTCCTCGACAAGACCCTGCTGGAACTCGACGGCACGGACAACAAGTCGCGCCTCGGCGCGAACGCGATGCTGGCTGTGTCGATGGCTGTCGCGAAGGCCGCTGCTGAAGAAGCCGGCCTGCCGCTGTACCGCTACTTCGGTGGCTCAGGCGCGATGCAACTGCCGGTGCCGATGATGAACATCGTCAACGGCGGCGCGCACGCGAACAACAGCCTGGACATCCAGGAATTCATGATCGTACCGGTCAGCCAGCCGACGTTCCGCGAAGCACTGCGCTGCGGCGCTGAAGTGTTCCACGCGCTGAAGAAGATCCTGAGCGACCGCGGCATGAGCACGGCCGTGGGCGACGAAGGCGGTTTCGCGCCGAATTTCGGCAGCAACGACGAATGCCTGTCGACCATCCTGCAAGCTATCGAAAAGGCTGGCTACCGCGCCGGTGAAGACGTGCTGCTCGCGCTCGACTGCGCAGCGAGCGAGTTCTACCACGACGGCAAGTACCAGTTGGCTGGCGAAGGCCTGCAACTGTCGTCGACGGAATTTGCTGACTACCTGGCGAACCTCGCCGACAAGTTCCCGATCGTTTCGATCGAAGACGGCATGCACGAAAGCGATTGGGCCGGCTGGAAGATCCTGACCGACAAGCTCGGCAAGAAGGTGCAACTGGTGGGCGACGACCTGTTCGTCACCAACACGCGCATCCTGAAGGAAGGCATCGAGAAGGGCATCGCCAACTCTATCCTGATCAAGATCAACCAGATCGGTACGCTGACGGAAACCTTCGCGGCTATCGAAATGGCGAAGCGCGCCGGCTACACGGCCGTGATCTCGCACCGCTCGGGTGAAACCGAAGATTCGACGATTGCGGACATCGCAGTCGGCCTGAATGCCGGTCAGATCAAGACGGGTTCGCTGTCGCGTTCGGACCGCATCTCGAAGTACAACCAGTTGCTGCGCATCGAAGAAGACCTTGGTGATATCGCCAGCTACCCGGGCAAGTCGGCGTTCTACAATCTGCGCTAAATGGATTGTTCGCTAGCGCCGACCGATGAACCGGTTACCTTTCGTTTCTGATTGACCCCGCCGCCCTGCGTATAGCGCAGGGCGGCGTGTATTTATTGTGCTTACTTCATGCGGCTTGTCACTGCTGTCCTGATCGTTCTGCTGGCGCTGATCCAGTACCCGCTCTGGTGGGGGCACGGCGGCTGGTTGCGCGTGCACGAGTTGCAGCAGCAACTGGCGCAGCAACTGCAGAAGAATACCGACTCGAAGCTGCGCAACGAGCGTATCCAGGGCGAGGTCCAGGATTTGCAGAGCGGTACGGCCGCGGTGGAAGAGCGGGCGCGTTACGAAATGGGCATGGTGAAGGACAGCGAAGTGTTCGTGCAGTTCGTTGCGCCGAACGCGCCGTTGCCGAACGCGAACACGCCGTCGGTCACAACGTCTACGCGCGGCGAGATGTCGGCGGCACCGTTGCATGTGGTGCCGAATCCGGAGTCGCGTGCGAAGCCGGATCGCAAGCATGGCGGCAAGGTGGCGACGGAGAAGAAGCCGGCACACTGAGTTTATTCGGGCTGGTTGGACTCGCAGGCCGACGCGAAACTGAACGCAGAAACGAACGGAAAAGCGAACGCAAAAGCGCGTAGAAAGACAAAAAAGCCGCCCGTGGGGCGGCTTTTTTATCGGCGCTGCAATAGGAACGGCATCCCTCTCAATCGCCGTATCGTTGAGCCTCTCCTTGGGGCGTGCCCGTTTCGGCTTACCAGCCCCAATACGGCGAGTAGCCTACGCCGACACCCGTACCCCAGCCGTGCCCCCAACCCCCGCCGTAATAGCTGCCGTAGACGCTGACAGGCGGCGAGTAATAACGTGAGTACGCCTGAGCCGCGTTCTCGGCAGCAATGGCCTGATTCTGATCGGACAGCACCTGACGGTCGATCGCATCATAGCGCTCGCGTTCTTCAGGCGTGAGCGGCCGGGCGGTGCTGGTCATGCCAGACTGGTCGGCCGGCAGGCGGCTATAAATCGGTGATGGACCCGGCGGGTCCATCACGCAACCCGTAAGCGCGACGCTACCGGCGATGACCGTCAGCACGGCGAACGAGCGCATGCAATGCTTTAGCGAAGTAGGGGTGTTCATTTTTTGATCTCCATCGGTCGGATGCCTAAGCAAAACATGCGCAACGCGCACCGCCCGAGATCCAACACAACGATCGACGATAACGCGCCGCCCAAGCCCCGGAAAAGCAGCAGGCGACGCGTCATTTTACTGCTGTAACGCAGCTGCAATGCGCTGCCGCCCGGCCGCTTCAGTGCCGCTGGTCGGCCGCCGGCGTCACGCCTTGTGAGAGCGCATTCGCGACAAAAAGTTGCGTTACATCGACCGGATCGAATTCGTACCGTTGATTACAGAATTCGCAATGAATCTCGACGTGACCGCGCTCTTCGATCACACCATCCACTTCTTCGCGGCCCAGCATCTTCAGCATGGCGCCGACTTTTTCGCGCGAACAACTGCATTCGAAGCGCGTTGTTGCCGGTTCGAAATGCTGCACATTCTCCTGCCAGAACAGACGGCGGAAAATCGTTGCCGGCTCTTCCTTCAGCAGCTCGTCTTGCGACATCGTGCCGCCGAGCGTGCAGACGCGCTCCCACGTGTCGGCATCCAGATCGCCCGGATGCGGGACGATGCCGCCGTCGCCCGGCAGCTTTTGCAGCAGCATGCCGACTGCGCGTTCGGTGTTCGCCGCGAGCCACAGGCGCGTGTCGAGCTGCTCCGAGTGATGCATGTAGTGCTCGAGCACTTCGGACATCGACTTGAGCGGGCCGTCCACGCCCGACAGCGGCACGATACTTTGATACGGCTGCTGGCCGGGCTGCTTGTCGCGTGGGTCGAGCGTGATCACGCAACGGCCATGGCCGCTCGCGTTGACCAGTTCGATCATCGAGGTGGTGTCGTCGATCGTATTGCCCGCTTCGCCGGAGAGCTTGGCGGTGGCGCGCATCGACAGGTCGGAGCTGCACTGCACCACCAGCATCTTGGCCGGTCCGTCGCCGAAAATCTGCATGACGAGCGTGCCGTCGAACTTGAGGTTCGCGGAAAGCAGCGCGCACGCGGCCATCATTTCGCCCAGAATCGTCCGCACGGGCGCCGGATAGTCCCGGCGCGTCAGCACTTCCTGCCACGTATTGCGCAGCGAAACGATCTCGCCGCGCACCGGCGCCGCGCTGAACATGAATTTTTGCAACTGGTCGCTCACAACTTTTCCTCGGTCGAATGACGCAGCCTGATGCTGCGCCGTGCGCGCCGCGCGCCCGGCTGACTAGCCGATACGCACGAGCTGCGCCTTGAAATATTCGCGGCGCTCGGCATAACTTGCCGCGCCGCGCTGCATATTGGCGATATCCGTCTCGGTCAGTTCGCGCACCACTTTGGCGGGCGCGCCGAGAATCAGCGAATTGTCGGGAAATACTTTGCCTTCGGTGACGATGGCGCCCGCTCCGACCAGACAGTTGCGGCCGATTACCGCTCCATTCAAGACCACGGCCTGAATTCCGATCAAAGAGCCTTCCTTGATCGTGCAGCCGTGCAGCATGACCTGGTGGCCGATCGTCACATTCGGCTCGATCGTCAGCGGGAAGCCCGGGTCGGTGTGCAGCACCGCGTTTTCCTGGACGTTGCTGCCGGCGCCAAGGGTGATTGGCTCGTTGTCGCCGCGAAGCGTCGCGCCGAACCAGACGCTCGAATTTTCCTCGAGCGTCACATTGCCGATAATGTTCGCCGAATCCGCGACGAACACGCTTTCATGGATGGTCGGGGCTGCTTCGCCAAGCTTGTAAATTGTCACGCTGTCTCCTCTTGATCGGTCGCTACACGCTGTGCGGGCGGGCCGGGGCTGCGAAACCGGTTACGAAATGGGGCAGCTAATTGAGGGCGCTAAAGCCAAACGCCAAAGAAGCGCCCGAAAAAGCCCTGGTGAACCGGGTTGTCCTGCCGGCCCCGCGCCATAGGCGCGCGAGATGGTCGAATCGAGTATTGTAAACGGTTGTGTGCTTGGGCCGCTCGACGGTGCCGTAAGCCGTCCGGCGCCCAGCTTTGGCAACCGTCGCGCCTTCCGTCCTGCCTGTTGCTGTTCTCTTTGCCAATCTGGTTGCCATGATTTCCGCTGCTCCGTCTGTTCTGCCCGCTCTGCCGATGTCGACGAATCCTGAGCATTGCCCGAATCGCGCGAACTGCGCGCGCACCGCAGCGCTGGCCGCATTGCGCGAAGTCGACCCGGCAACCAAGGCAGCCGCGGCACGCGCGTTATACGCTGCGGTGTTCGAAGGCAGCCTCGCATGCTCCGCAGACCTCGAACTCGCCGAGCCGACCGACCTGCCGGGTCGTCCCGCCCGTCCCGAACTGGTCGATCCGCGCAAACTGAAGCGCCGCAGCATGCAATCGCCCGAAGGGCGGGCTGTCTTACTGCACGCGCTGGCGCACATCGAATTCAACGCCATCAACCTCGCGCTCGACGCCGTCTGGCGCTTTGCCGGCATGCCCGCCGCGTTCTACACCGACTGGCTCAAAGTCGCCGCCGAAGAGGCCCATCACTTCTCGCTACTGGTCGCGCGGCTTGCGGAATTCGGCCACGTCTACGGCGATTTTCCCGCGCACGACGGCCTCTGGGACATGTGCGAGCGCACCCGTGCCGACGTGCTGGCGCGCATGGCACTGGTGCCGCGCACCCTCGAAGCACGCGGCCTCGACGCCTCGCCGCCGATCCGCGCCCGCCTGCAGCAGGCGGGCGACCAGGCGTCCGCAGCGATTCTCGACGTGATCCTGCGCGACGAAATCGGTCATGTGCTGATCGGCAACCGCTGGTTCCGCCATCTGTGCGACGCTGGCGGCCTCGATCCGCACGCCACCTACACGCGCCTTGCCGACCAGTATCACGCACCGAAATTACGCGGTCCGTTCAATTTCGAGGCGCGTCGCGACGCCGGTTTTGACGAAACCGAACTGGCCGCGCTGGTTGCTCTGGCTGGCCTCGACGCTGAGCAGCCGGCCCCGCCGACCACCCAAGCCTCGGGTAACTGAAGCCTTTTTCCATAGCCGGACGCCACGCATCGTCCGGCTATCTCGTTATAATCGAACGACCATTCTTTTTTCGGGCGCGCCGTTCATGAATACATCCAGGTCTGAATTCGTCGCCGTGCGCGGCATCCGTCTGCACGTGCGGCGCTGGGGCAATCCGGATGCGCCGATGCTCTTCATGTTGCACGGCTGGATGGACGTGGCGGCATCGTTCCAGTTCGTCGTCGACGCGTTGGGCGGCGACTGGCAGGTGATTGCGCCGGATATGCGCGGCTTCGGCCTGTCGGACTGGCCGGTCGCCGAACGCGGTGGCGGCAACTACTGGATCCAGGATTACCTCGGCGACCTGGACGCGTTGCTCGACCACTATGCACCGACCGGCGAAGTCAATCTGGTCGGCCACAGCATGGGCGCGAATATCGCCTGCCTGTATGCGGGCGTGCGACCGGAACGGGTTCGGCGCGTGGTCGATCTGGAAGGCTTCGGGCTCGCGCCGTCGCACTCGGCGCAAGCGCCCAAGCGTCTGCGCAACTGGCTCGATGAGTTGCGCGATCCGCCGCAGTTGAAGCGTTACGCGTCGCTGGGCGATGTTGCCGGCCGTCTGATCAAGACCAACCCGCGCCTCGCTCCGCCGCGCGCGGAGTTCCTCGCTCAGCATTGGTCCAAGCCGGACGGAGAAGGGCGCTTCATGCTGCTCGCCGATCCGGCGCACAAACTGCGCGGGCCGACGCTGTATCGCCTCGACGAAGTGATGGCCGTATGGCGCAAGGTCACCGCGAAAGTGCTGCACGTCGAGGCCGCCAACTCGCCCACGCTCGCACAGATTGCCGGCGAGATTCCGCTCGACGAGTTCAAGGCGCGCTTCCAGGCTTTTCCGAACTGGCGCGAGAAGATCATCGACGAAGCGGGGCATATGGTGCATCACGATCAGCCCGAGCAGGTAGCCGCGCTGATCGAGGGCTTCTGCGCCTGAACCTTGCAAAAGGGTTTCGGCGCGCGGGTCACTATCTCGAGATAGCGCTGCGGCCATTTACTGCGTTGCAGTAAAATGAGTGCAGAACCTTCTCAAGACAAAGATGAACGCTGACCTCCACTGCCACTCCACCGTTTCCGACGGCCAGTTCGCGCCGGCCGATGTCGCGCGTCGCGCGCACGCGGGCGGCGTGACACTGTGGGCGTTGACCGACCACGACGAACTGGGCGGCCAGCACGAAGCGCGCAGCGCCGCTGAGGCGCTCGGCATGGGCTACCTGAACGGCGTGGAGATTTCGGTCACGTGGGCGTCGCGCACCGTGCACATCGTCGGGCTCGGCGTCGATCCGACCAGCTCGATCCTGATCGACGGCCTCGCGCGAACCCGCAATGGCCGCGCCGCGCGAGCCGAAGCCATTGGCGAGCAGTTGGCCACGCTCGGCATCCCCGACGCCTATCAAGGCGCGCTCAAATACGTCTCGAACCCGGACATGATTTCGCGCACGCACTTCGCGCGCTTCATGGTCGAAAGCGGCTACGCCAGTTCGACTCAGGACGTGTTCACCCGCTATCTCGGCGACGGCAAGCCCGGCTACGTGTCGCATCGCTGGGCGAAACTGGCGGACGCGGTTGGCTGGATTCAGGCCGCCGGCGGCGAGGCGATCATCGCGCACCCGGGGCGCTATGCGTACTCGCCGGTCGAATTCGACGCGTTCTTCGCCGAATTCATCGACCTCGGCGGTAAAGCGATCGAAGTCGTGACGGGTAGCCACACGCCGGATCAGTACCGCGAATACGCGGACGTCGCGCGCCGCTTCGGCTTCGAAGCCTCGCGCGGTTCCGACTTCCATGCACCCGGCGAAGGCCGTGTCGATCTCGGCACGCTGCCGCCGCTGCCTTCCGATCTCAAGCCCGTCTGGGAACGCTGGCTGTGATCGCGCGCCGTGCCGCGGCGGCACGATATGCGCGACGGTCCCCGTCCGAGGGACGTGCTTTCGCCCGATCTTCCGCCTGGTCTTCCGTCCGATGTTCGTCTGCTTTTTCGTCCGTCATCACCCGTAGCCACCGTTAGTCAAAATGTCCCAATACTTTCGGCTTCATCCGGATAACCCGCAGCCGCGTCTCGTCAAACAGGCTGTGCAGATCATCAACGACGGCGGCGTCGTCGCGTTGCCGACGGATTCGAGCTACGCGCTCGCCTGCCACCTCGACGACAAGGACGCGGTCGAGCGCCTGCGGCGCATTCGGGGACTCGACGAGAAGGCTTTGTTGTCGCTGCTGGTGCGCGATCTCTCGGAGCTGTCGAACTTCGCGATGGTCGACAACCGGCAGTACCGCCTGATCAAATCGGTCACGCCAGGCCCTTACGTCTTTGTGCTGCAGGCCACCAAAGAGGTGCCGCGCCGCCTGTCGCACCCGTCGCGCAAGACCATCGGCCTGCGGGTGCCGGAGCACGCGATCACGCTGGCCATTCTCGAAGAACTCGGCCAGCCGCTGCTCGGCTCCACCCTGATCATGCCGGGCGAAACCCAGCCGCTGAACGACCCGGAAGAAATCCGCGAACGGCTCGAGAAACAGGTGGACCTGGTGATCGACGGCGGCCCGTGTGTGTGCGAGCCGTCCACCGTGATCGATCTGACCGGCGCCGAACCAGTGCTGGTGCGGCTAGGGCGCGGTTCTCTCGCGCCCTTCGGTCTCGAAGAGACGGCATGAGTGAAAGCGGACAGACGCACGCAATCGCGTTGTTACAATAGCGAGTTATGGATTCTTCCCTGATACAGACCATTGCGGTTTACGCGTTGCCGGTGATTTTCGCAATCACGCTGCATGAAGCTGCGCATGGCTACGTCGCGCGCTGGCTCGGCGACAATACCGCGTATGTGCTCGGCCGCGTTTCCGTTAATCCGATGCGGCACATCGATCCGCTCGGCACGATCGCGATTCCCTTGCTGTTGTACTTCGCCACCAGCGGCGCGTTCATGTTCGGTTACGCGAAGCCCGTGCCGGTCGCCTTCGGCAATCTGCGCAATCCGCGTTGGGGCAGCCTGTGGGTCGCGGCCGCCGGACCGGGCTGCAATTTCGTGCAGGCGTTGGTGTGGGGCCTGATCGGCGTTGCACTTGCTGTGGGTGGGGTTGACGAGCCTTTCTTCACGCGCATGGCGGCAGCCGGCGTCGGCGTGAATCTCGTGCTCGGCGTGCTCAACCTGTTTCCGCTGCCCCCGCTCGACGGCGGCCGCGTGCTGATGGCGCTGTTGCCGCCGCGGCAATCGATCGCGCTGTCGCGCCTCGAACCGTACGGCTTTTTCATCGTGATGGCGCTCGTCATGACGGGCACGCTCACGCGCTATTGGCTCAGCCCGCTCGTGACGCTCGGCTACGGTGCGATTACCGCAATTCTGACTCCACTTGTTTCGCTTTTCTAAATAACCATGTTCCCAGACCGTATCTTCTCCGGCATGCGGCCCACCGGGTCGCTGCACCTCGGCCACTATCACGGCGTGCTGAAAAACTGGGTGCGGCTGCAGTCCGAATACCCGTGTTTCTTCTGTGTGGTCGATTGGCACGCGCTGACGACGCACTACGAAACGCCCGAAGTGATCGAAAAGAACGTGTGGGACGTGCTGATCGACTGGCTCGCGTCGGGCATCGATCCGGCGCAGGCTACGCTCTTCATCCAGAGCAAGGTGCCCGAACATGCGGAACTGGCGCTGCTGCTCGGCATGAGCACGCCGCTCGGCTGGCTCGAACGCGTGCCGACCTACAAGGAGCAGCAGGAAAAGCTGAAGGACAAGGACCTGTCTACCTACGGTTTCCTCGGCTATCCGGTGTTGATGGCGGCGGACATTCTGCTGTACCGCGGCTCGCTCGTGCCGGTCGGCGAAGACCAGGTGCCGCACGTCGAAATGACGCGTGAAATCGCGCGCCGCTTCAACTATCTGTACGGCCGCGAACCGGGCTTCGAAGAGAAGGCGAATGAAGCGGCCAAGAAGCTGGGCGGCAAGCGGGCCAAGCTTTATCACGAGCTGCGCAACGCCTATCAGCAGGAAGGCGACGACGAAGCACTCGAACAGGCGCGGGCGATGTTGCAGGAATCGCAGAGCCTGTCGATGAGCGACCGCGAGCGTCTGTTCGGCTACCTCGAAGGATCGCGCAAGATCATCCTGGTCGAACCGCAGGCCATGCTGACCGAAGCGTCGCGCATGCCGGGTCTGGACGGCCAGAAAATGTCGAAGTCGTACGGCAACACGATCGGCCTGCGCGAAGACGCGGAAACGATCACGAAGAAGGTCCGCACCATGCCGACCGATCCGGCACGCGTGCGCCGCACCGATCCGGGTGATCCGGACAAGTGCCCGGTGTGGCAACTGCATCAGGTCTACACGGACGAAGCCACGCACGAGTGGGTGCAGAAGGGCTGCCGAACAGCAGGAATCGGTTGCCTCGAGTGCAAGCAGCCGGTGATCGAAGGCATTCTGCGCGAGCAGCAGCCGATGCTCGAGCGCGCGCAGAAGTACATGGACGATCCGTCGCTGTTGCGCGCGATCGTCGCCGACGGCTGCGACAAGGCCCGCAAGTTCGCCACGGAAACGATGCGCGACGTGCGTGAGGCGATGGGCCTGTCGTACAACTGAGCGCGGCACTGAAGCGATGAGCACTTCGGTTGCCACGTCGGACGGTCCCTCGCACGGAAACGGCGAACCGTCGCGCTGGGTGCGCCACTGGGCGCATCTGGTCGCGCCGGGCGGCGCGGTGCTCGACGTGGCGTCGGGGGCAGGGCGGCATGCGCGGTTCTTTGCATCGCTGGGCCATCCGGTGACCGCACTCGACCGCGATGCGGCTGCGCTGGACCTGATGCGCGACGATCCGCGCATTACCACGCTCGCGGCTGACATCGAAGGTGCCGCATGGCCCTTGCCTGCCGAGGCGAAATTCGCCGCGATCGTGGTCACGAACTACTTGCACCGGCCGCTGTTTCCGCAGCTATTGCGCTCGCTCGCGTCCGGCGGCGTACTGGTTTACGAGACCTTCGCGCAAGGCAACGAAAGGGTCGGCAAACCGTCTAACCCGGCGTTTTTGCTTGCACCCGGCGAGCTGCTCGAGGTGGTGCGCGGCCACCTTCGCGTGGTCGCATTTCAAGACGGATTTCTCGCGCAGCCGCGCCCGGCTTACGTCCAGCGGATATGCGCAATTATGGAGGCGGATCGCTCAGCCGAGCGTGCAAAGGCGGCACCCCCGCGTTGTTACGAGCTGGCTGGCTAATCCGCTACAATCGCGGTTTACCTGATCAAATTCATGGCGTTTCATGACTAACGGCAATCAAAGCAGCACTGGCGGTGTTCAGATTCGCGGCAGCATCCCTGCCATCATTACTCCGATGCTCGAAGACGGCGGCCTCGATCTGCCGGCGTTTCGCAAACTGATCGACTGGCATATCGCAGAGGGCACGAACGCACTGGTCGTGGTCGGCACGAGCGGCGAGTCGGCCACGCTGTCGGTCGAAGAGCACGTGCTGATGGTCAAAACCGCAGTCGAGCACACAGCGGGCCGGATTCCGGTGATCGCGGGCTCGGGCGGCAATTCCACCACCGAAGCCATCGAGCTCACGCAGCAGGCGAAAGACGTCGGCGCGGACGCCACGCTGCAGGTCGTGCCGTACTACAACAAGCCGACCCAGGAAGGCATTTATCGCCACTTCGCGAAGATCGCTGAAACTGTTGATCTGCCGGTGATTCTGTACAACGTGCCGGGCCGTACGGTCGCGGACATGAGCAACGAAACGATTCTGCGTTGCGCGCAGGTGCCGGGCATCATCGGTGTGAAGGAAGCGACCGGCAACATCGACCGCGCCGCGCACCTGATCAAGTCGGCGCCGGCCTATTTCGGCATCTACAGCGGTGACGATCCGACGGCGATCGCGCTGATGCTGCTTGGCGGCCACGGTAATATTTCGGTCACCGCGAACGTCGCGCCGCGCGCCATGAGCGATCTGTGCAAAGCTGCGCTTGCCGCGGACGCGAAGACCGCCCGCGAGATCCATCTGAAACTCCTGTCGCTGCATAAGAACCTGTTCATCGAGTCGAATCCGATTCCGGCGAAATGGGCGTTGCAGCAACTGGGTCGTGTGCAGGGCGGAATCCGCCTGCCGCTCACGCCGCTCGACGCGCAATACCACGAAGTGGTGCGCGGCGCGCTGCGCGAAGCGGGTCTGCTGGGCTAAACGGGCTCAAACCCGCACCCCCAGCGCTCAAGAAAGCCTGCCACCGGCATTCCCTTAACCGACGTCGATCCAGCCCACGTTCCCGGCACACAGAACCAGGCACCGCGTTCCAGCATCACGAAGGACCTCATGAAACGTTCCGCACTTTCCCTCCACGCAACCCGCATGGCGGCGCTGGCGCTTGCCCTGGTAACGCTCGCCGGCTGTGACACGCTGAACGACTGGTTCGCCTCCGACCGCGTCAACTACAAGGGCGCGGGCAGCGCACCGCCGCTCGCCGTTCCGGGCGATCTGAGCACCACGCCGACCGATCAGCGCTACGTGGCGCCGCCGGCCAACCTGGCGCTGGGCGGCGCGCAGCAACGCGCGGTCACCGCCGCAGGCAATTCCACCGAAGGCCAGCCGAATGCGCAAGACCCGCTGGGCATGCACATCGAGCGTGACGGCGATCGTCGCTGGCTGGTAGTCGACGGCCGCACGCCGGAACAACTGTGGCCTCAGTTGCAGGAGTTCTGGCAGGAAAACGGCTTCGCGCTGAAAACCGATGCGCCGGCCACGGGCATCATGACCACCGACTGGGCTGAAAACCGCGCCAATATCCCGGACGACTGGTTCCGTCGCACGGTCGGCAAGGTGATCGACTTCGCTTACTCGTCGGGTACTCGTGACAGCTTCCGCACGCTCGTGTCGCGCGGGCCGGCTGAGACGACGGACATCTCGATCACGCATAGCGCGATGGAAGAAATGCTGACGGGCCAGGACAAGACGTCGTCGCGCTGGGAAGAGCGTCCGCGCGATCCGGCGCTGGAAGCGCTGTTCCTGACCAAGCTGATGCAGAAGTTCGGCCTGACCGAAGCACAATCGAAGCAGCTCCTGACCGATGCGCGTTCGGCTACCGCGCCGGCCACGATCGACCAGAGCGCGGGCGCATCGACGCTCGACCTGCAGGAATCGTTCGACCGGGCATGGCTGCGCGTGGGTCTCGCGCTTGACCGTACCAACTTCACGGTCGACAACCGCGACCGCGCGAAAGGCATCTACTACGTGCGTTACGCGGACTCGATGCAGGAGCTGAAGAAGGAAGGGCTCTTCGGCAAGCTGTTCTACAGCGGCAATTCGTCGAAGAAGCCGGGTCAGGAATTCCTCGTCAATGTGCGCTCGAAGGGCGACACCGTGACGCAGGTGGCGGTGCTGGACGCGAACGGGCAGGTGGATAACTCGTCCGACGCGCAGCGCATCGTGACGTTGCTGCACGCGCAACTGAACTAAGCGGGCTGTGCGCTTCGCCAGTCTCGGCAGCGGCAGTGAAGGCAATGCCTTGCTGGTGGAAGCGCAAAGCGGCGCGACCACCACGCGCGTTCTGCTTGATTGCGGCTTTTCGGCCAAGGAAGTCGAGCGACGTCTGACGCGGCTCGGCGCGAGCGTCGAGGGTCTCGACGCCATTCTGATTACCCATGAACACAGCGACCACATTGGTAGCGCGCTGACGCTGGCGCGCAAGTGGTCGATTCCGTTGTACATGAGCTGGGGCACCGCCCGCGCGGTGGGTGCCGACGAAGCCGACGTCGACCTCCAGGTGCTGTGGGGCGACGAAGCGGTGGCGATCGGCGACCTCAGCGTCCTCCCTTACACCGTTCCTCACGACGCCCGCGAGCCGCTGCAGTACGTGCTCTCCAACGGCGCGAGCCGGCTTGGCGTGCTGACGGACGTCGGCACTTCCACGCCGCACATCAGCGCGGTGCTGAGCGGCTGCGACGCGCTGGTGCTCGAATGCAATCACGATGTCCGAATGCTGGCGGGTAGCCGGTATCCCCAATCGCTGAAGGCGCGTATCGGCGGTAATCATGGGCATCTGAACAACGAAGCCGCGGCTGAAATCCTGGCCTCGCTCGACCGTTCGCGCTTGCGCCATCTGGTGGCCGCGCATCTGAGCCAGCAGAACAACACGCCGGAACTGGCGCAGGCCGCCATGGCGGGTGTGCTGGGCGCCGCGCCGACCGAAGTGGTGGTCGCTTCTCAGGATGAAGGCTTCGCCTGGCTGAGCTTGTGATCCGTCTCTGATTGCCTGGCATCTGACATCGCCATGTCCGGCGATTCACCGCTGACATGCCGGCAGTGCAATGAAAAAAGCCCATGACGATCGCTCGCCATGGGCTTTTTCTTCAAGGCCGGCGTTTCAGGCGCCGCGCCTTGCGTCAGACTTAGTTGCGGTTGCCGCCAAAGATGCCGAGCAGCGCGAGCAGGTTGACGAACACGTTGTACAGATCCAGATAGATCGCGAGGGTAGCGGTGATGTAGTTCGTTTCACCGCCATTCACGACGCGCTGGACGTCGAACAGCATGTAGGCCGAGAAGATCACGATGGCCAGCACCGACACTGTCAGCATCAATGCCGGCAGGTGCAGGAACACGTTGGCGACCGAAGCCAGCAGCAGCACGATGACGCCCATGAACAGCCACTTGCCGAGACCCGAGAAGTCACGCTTGCTGACCGTGGCGATCGTTGCCATGGAGGCGAAGATCACACCAGTGCCACCAAAGGCGAGCATGATCAGCGACGGGCCGTTCGAAAAACCGAGCACGAAGCTCAGGATGCGCGACAGCATCAGGCCCATGAAGAACGTGAAGCCGAGCAGCACGAACACGCCGATGGCGCTGTCTTTGGTTTTCTGGATGGCGAACATGAAGCCGAAGGCGATCGCGAAGAACGCCAGCATGCTCATGCCGGGGCTGGTGGCGGCGAACAGCGAGAAGCCGGTTGCCACGCCCACCCATGCGCCGAGCACGGTCGGAATCATGGACAGCGCGAGCAGCCAGTAGGTGTTCCGTAGTACGCGGTTGCGCGTTTCGACCGTGCTGACTGCGCCATTGCGGCCAAAGCTATACGGATGATCGTTCATGGTCTCTCCTTACCTCAGAAGCGTGTTGCGTAATGGTTGTGCCGCGGGTTGCGCAGCAGGTGGTGCGTCAGGTAGTGCAGCGCCGGCCGGAATGCTTGCCGCCAGTCGCAGGGTGTTCATCCCTAAGATTGGCGCGGTGGCAGGGAGTTTCAATACCCGGAAAATGTCCACACGACCTACGCTACCAGTATTCAGAAACTCCTGCTTGGAGTCTTTCAATGTTGTAAGGGTTCAATCGCAATCATACACGGGAACATGCTACAATAGCGGATTCATTTGAATCTGTAACCTCTTAATTTTTTGGAGTTTTTATGGCGATCGAACGCACCCTGTCGATTATCAAGCCGGACGCAGTGGCCAAGAACGTGATCGGTCAGATCTACAGCCGTTTCGAAAACGCTGGCCTGAAGATCGTGGCTTCGCGCATGGTCCACCTGTCGCGCGCTGACGCAGAGAAGTTCTACGCTGTGCACGCTGCACGCCCGTTCTTCAAGGACCTGGTCGATTTCATGATCTCGGGCCCGGTGGTCGTGCAAGCGCTGGAAGGCGAAAACGCGATCCTGAAGCACCGCGACCTGATGGGCGCAACGGACCCGAAGAAGGCAGAAAAGGGCACGATCCGCGCTGACTTCGCTGACAGTATCGACGCTAACGCGGTGCATGGTTCGGACGCCGCTGAAACGGCTGCAGTTGAAATCGCGTTCTTCTTCCCGCAAGTGAACGTCTACTCGCGTTAAGCGGGTATGGGCAGGTTTGAGCGCGTCTGAGCGCGCTTGACCTGTAAGGCGCGATCCGCGCGATTCGTGCGCTGCCGTTGGATTTGTCGCACGAATCCGCACGAACAGCCCGGCAAAGTAGTAAGGTAAAGCAGCAGGAATGGGCGCGAACGGCATTGCGTTCATGCAGCTTGTTGCATGAACGTAGTCTCGCACTGAAATGGCAGGATTCGATATGACGAGCAGTCCCACCGTCAACCTTCTCGACCTTGACGCCCAAGGGCTTGTCGCCTACTGCGACAGCCTGGGCGAGAAGCCGTTTCGCGCCAAGCAATTGCAGCGCTGGATCCACCAGTACAACGCTGCCGATTTCGACGGCATGACCGATCTGGCGAAGTCCTTGCGCGAAAAGCTCAAAGGGCGCGCAACGATCACGATGCCCGGCATCGTCAGCGACAATATTTCGACCGACGGCACGCGCAAGTGGCTGATCGACGTCGGTAACAGCAACGCGGTTGAAACCGTATACATTCCCGAAGAAACGCGTGGCACGCTGTGCGTGTCGTCGCAGGCCGGGTGTGCGGTCAACTGCCGTTTCTGTTCGACCGGCAAACAGGGTTTCTCCCGCAATCTCACCACCGGCGAAATCATCGGCCAGTTGCGTATGGCCGAGTTCGCGCTGCGCGCGACGCGCGGCACGGACGGTGGGCGCGCCACGGGCGGTGACGGCAAAGGCGAGCGCGTCGTCACGAACGTGGTGATGATGGGTATGGGCGAGCCGCTGCTCAATTACGACGCGGTGGTGCCCGCCATGCGCCTGATGCTGGACGATAACGCGTACGGCCTGTCGCGCCGCCGCGTCACGCTGTCCACCTCGGGCGTCGTGCCCATGATGGACCGGCTTGGCGCCGATCTGCCGGTGGCGCTCGCGGTCTCGCTGCATGCGCCGAGCGACCCGCTGCGCGACATGCTGGTGCCGCTGAACAAGAAGTATCCGCTGCGTGAATTGATGGCCGCTTGCCAGCGCTATCTGAAAGTCGCGCCGCGCGATTTCATTACGTTCGAATATTGCATGCTCGACGGCGTGAACGACAGCGAAGCGCAAGCCCGCGAATTGCTGGCGGTTACACGCGACGTACCGTGCAAGTTCAACCTGATTCCGTTCAATCCGTTCCCTGAATCGGGCCTCATCCGCTCGAAGCCGGAACAGATCAAACGGTTTGCACAAGTGTTGATGGACGCGGGCGTCGTCACCACAGTGCGTAAGACACGCGGCGATGATATCGACGCTGCCTGCGGTCAGTTGGCCGGTGCGGTGAAAGACCGCACGCGTCTCGCTGAGCGCACCGGGAAGGCGGCGAAGATTATCGAGGTGCGCGCCGTGTAATCGCGCGAGATAGTGGGGCGCGGGCGTTCGGAGGAAAGCGATCCGGACGCGCGGAAACCCTCCACGCCATCCGCGATTGAAAAGAAAGTTTGCAGAAGCGATCGGAAGCGGCACACAAGGCCGCGCATTTTGTTATAAACGGTCTGCGATTCGGGCGTGAGGCTTCGGCCCGTCCGGGTTGCACAAGTGAAAAAGAATCGACGCGAAAGGATTTGGGATGAGTGAGCCGCAGCACCCGCAGCCGCAACCGCAGGACACAGACACAAACGAAGGCCATCCGGCGCCAGTCGCCCGGGCGGTGGTGCAGCCTGTTGTGCAGCCGGGCCCGGCGAGTTTTGATTCCCTGGCGGCGGTTGGCGCGCGCTTGACCCAATTGCGTGAATTGAAGGGCTGGACGATCGAAGACGTGTCAGCGCGCCTGAAGGTCTCTGTCACCAAGCTGCGTGCGCTCGAATCGGGCGACATCAGCCATTTGCCGGACACGACCTTCGCGCTCGGCGTGGTGCGCAGCTACGCGAAGATGCTCGGCGCCGATCCCACGCCGTTTACGCAGGCTTTGCGCCGCGAGAAGGGTGTGCCCGCGCCGGATCTGTCGATGCCGGCGTCGTCGGGCAAGGATTTGCCGCGCGGTCGCGTATCGCTGTCGCTCGGCGGCAGTGGGCAAAAGAGCCGCTCGTGGCTGTGGGGCATTGCAGCGGTGGTCGTCGCGGTGATCGCGCTCGGCATGTGGCATACCAATGGCGGTGATTCGTCGGCGTGGCTCGCACGATTGAAGGCGAGCGCTAACGGCACCGCGGGTGGCGCGACCGGCGCATCGGGCGCGGTGGCACAGGGTCAGCCGGCAGGTTCCGAGGCAACCGCGGAAGACGCTGCTTCGGCCCCGGGAACTCAGGCTGCGGTGGATAACGCAGCGTCGGCTACGCCGATGCCCGCGCCGCTGGCGACCGGTGCGGCGCCATCTTCCGCTCCGGCGGTCACGGCAGCAGTCGCGCCGAAGGCCGGTTCGCAGGTCCAGGCGGCGGCGCAAAGCGCGAGCGCGCCAGTGGTCGCCGCGATAGGCGCATCGGCCGCAGCGAATACGGCAGATACGGCGGCGCCGGCCGCGGGTGAGGCGATCATCGCGTTGCGCGTGACGCAGGACAGTTGGTTCAGCGTGCGTGGCAAGGACGGCAAGGAAGTGTTCTCCGGCCTCGTGCACGCAGGCGATACGAAAGAAGTAACGGGCGCGGCCCCTTTCAAGGTCACGGTCGGCAACAAGGCGGGTCTCGAGTCGCTTACGCTCGATGGTCAGCCAGTCGATCCGTCGAAATATTCGGCAGCCAAGGGTAATGTGGCGCGCTTCGCGTTGCCTTGATAGATACGGTATGCGTCGCGGCCAACCGGTTCGCGGCGCTTTTTCAATTCAGGCGCTACGTCTTTTGTGTGGCGCATGCGGCGTAAATGGGTTTTTCGATGCAATCCGAAGCTCAATCCCAATCCAGTAGCAAGATCGTTTCAAACGAGCCGGTGTTCGGCGGCCACGCTGCGCGGCGCAAGTCGCACGCGGTCGATGTCCGTTGGGGCGGCCAACTCGTCACTATCGGCGGCGATGCGCCCGTGCGCGTCCAGTCGATGACCAACACCGACACCGCGGATGCGATCGGCACGGCGATCCAGATCAAGGAACTGGCGCAAGCCGGCTCGGAGCTGGTGCGTATCACGGTCAACACGCCGGAAGCGGCGGCGGCCGTGCCGGCGGTTCGCGAGCAGCTCGACCGCATGGGCGTGTCGGTGCCGCTGGTCGGCGATTTTCATTACAACGGCCATTTGCTGCTGCGCGATTACCCCGCGTGCGCGGAGTCGTTGTCGAAGTACCGGATCAACCCGGGCAATGTCGGCCACGGCGCGAAGCGCGACACGCAGTTCGCGCAAATGATCGAAGCGGCGGTGAAGTACGACAAACCGGTGCGGATCGGCGTCAACTGGGGCAGCCTCGACCAGGACCTGCTCGCGAAGATGATGGACGAAAACGCCGCGCGTTCCACACCGTGGGAAGCGCAGAGCGTGATGTACGAAGCGCTGATCCAGTCGGCCATTGGCTCGGCGGAGCGCGCGGTCGAAATCGGCCTGCCGCGCAACAAGATCATTTTGTCGTGCAAAGTCAGTGGCGTGCAGGATCTGATCGCGGTGTATCGTGAACTCGCGCGCCGTTGCGACTTCGCGCTGCATCTGGGTCTGACCGAAGCGGGCATGGGGTCGAAGGGTATTGTGGCGTCGACCGCTGCGCTGTCGGTGTTGCTGCAGCAAGGCATCGGCGACACGATCCGAATCTCGCTCACACCGGAACCGGGTGGCCCGCGCACGGGTGAAGTGATCGTCGGCCAGGAAATTCTGCAGACCATGGGCCTGCGTTCGTTCACGCCAATGGTGATCGCGTGCCCGGGTTGCGGCCGTACCACCAGCACGCTGTTCCAGGAACTGGCGTCGCAAATCCAGACCTATCTGCGCACGCAGATGCCGGTGTGGCGCGATCAATATCCTGGCGTCGAGAAGATGCACGTCGCGGTGATGGGCTGCATCGTCAACGGTCCGGGCGAATCGAAACAGGCGAATATCGGCATCAGCTTGCCGGGTTCGGGCGAAAATCCGGCCGCGCCGGTGTTCATCGACGGCGAGAAGGTCAAGACGCTGCGCGGCGACAACATCGCGCAAGAATTCCAGCAAATCGTGAGTGACTACGTCGAGCGCCGCTATGGTCGCGCCGAAGCACTCAACTAAATACCGCCGATCGAAGACAGATGACTGAACAGAAGAAAAAGCTCGAAAAATTGTCCGGTGTGAAGGGCATGAATGACATCCTTCCGCAGGACGCCGGGCTGTGGGAGTTTTTTGAAGCGACCGTCAAGTCGATGCTGCGCTCGTACGGATACCAGAATATTCGTACGCCGATCATCGAGCACACGCAGTTGTTCAAGCGCGGTATCGGTGAGGTGACCGATATCGTCGAGAAAGAGATGTACAGCTTTACCGACGCATTGAACGGCGAAAATCTGACGATGCGCCCGGAAAACACGGCGGCTGTCGTGCGCGCGACGATCGAGCACAACATGCTGTACGACGGTCCGAAGCGCCTGTGGTACATCGGTCCGATGTTCCGTCACGAGCGTCCGCAGCGCGGCCGTTATCGGCAGTTCCATCAGGTCGGTGTGGAAGCGCTGGGCTTTGCAGGTCCGGATGCCGACGCTGAAATCATCATGATGTGCCAGCGTCTGTGGGACGACCTCGGCTTGATGGGCATCAAGCTCGAACTCAATTCGCTGGGTCTCGTGGAAGAGCGCGCGGCACATCGCGTCGAGTTGATCGCCTACCTCGAAAAGCACATGGACGTGCTCGACGAAGAGGCGAAGCGCCGCCTGTACACGAATCCGCTGCGCGTGCTCGATACGAAAAATCCGGCCATGCAGGAAGTCGCGCAGAACGCGCCCAAGCTGATCGATTTTCTCGGCGAAGAATCGCGCGCGCACTTCGAAGGCCTGCAGCGCATTCTGAAGGCGAACAACATTCCGTTCACGATCAATCCGCGTCTCGTGCGCGGCCTCGATTATTACAATCTGACCGTGTTCGAGTGGGTGACCGACAAGCTTGGCGCGCAAGGCACGGTCGCGGCCGGCGGCCGTTACGATCCGCTGATCGAACAGCTTGGCGGTAAGCCGACGGGCGCATGCGGCTGGGCCATGGGCGTCGAGCGTATCCTCGAGTTGCTGAAAGAAGAGCAGCTCGTGCCGGAAGACGAGGGCTGCGACGTGTACGTGGTCCATCAGGGCGACGCGGCGCGCGAGCAGGCCTTTATCATCGCCGAGCGTTTGCGGGATACCGGTCTCGACGTGATCCTGCATTGCAGCGCGGACGGTCAGACGGCGAGCTTCAAGTCGCAAATGAAGCGTGCCGACGCGAGCGGCGCGGCATTCGCGGTGGTCCTCGGCGAAGACGAGATTGCGAACGGCACGGTCGGCGTCAAACCGCTCCGTGATACAAGTTCTAACGGCGGTAAAAACGAGCAACATAACGTGCCCGCCGAAGACTTGACCGAATTTCTAATCAATGCGATGGTTGCAACCGCCGAAGACGGCGACGACTGATCGCGATGTCGTCGAGCCCCTTGGCTCGACACGCACACGTATCAAGAAAGAGGAAATCGCCGGGCGATGAGTTACCACGACGAACAAGAATCGATTGAAAGTCTGAAGGCATGGTGGACGCAGTGGGGCAATGCAACCACGTGGATCGTGCTGGTGGCGTTGGTTGCCGCAGCGGGCTGGAACGGCTGGAATTTCTGGCAACGGCGCCAGGCCGCGGAAGCCGCGGTGCTGTATGACCAGGTGCAGCAAGCCGTGGCATCGGGCGACAAGGCGAAGATCACACGCGTTGCCACCGATATGGAAGACAAGTTCAGTCGCACCGCGTATGCGCAGATGACCGCGCTGGGCGCCGCCAAGGCGCTGTACGCCGCGGGTGACGAAGCCGCCGCGAAGACCCAGTTGCAATGGACCATCGATCACGCAAAAGACGACGAGTTCAAGCAGATCGCCAAGCTCCGTCTGGCTTCGCTGCTGCTCGACGACAAGGCTTACGACCAGGGTCTCGCGCTGCTCGCCGAACCGCAGTCCGATGCGTTCAAGGGCATTGTGGCGGACGGCCGTGGTGATCTGCTCGCCGCTCAAGGCAAGCGTGACGATGCGCGCGCGGCCTACAAGCTCGCCCTCGACTCGCTGTCGAAAAACGATAGCTCGGCTCGCCAGTTGATTCAGTTCAAGCTGGACGCGCTGGGCGGCTAATCGCCGCATGCAGCGCGCCGCATGACACGACCAACCGGTCTCCTTTAACTCATTTCCTGAATGCTTCGTCCACCGATGAATCTGCTGAAACGTTACGCTGTGCCCGTTGCCTGTGCGATGACCGTGCTCACCATGGCGGCTTGCTCATCCACGAAAGACGAGCGCCGCGAGCCCACGCCGCTCACCGAGTTCAAACCCGTGCTCGATGTGCAGCAGGCGTGGAAGACGAGCGTCGGCAAGGCGGGCCGTTACCTGTTCTCGCCGGTCGCGGTCGGCAACGCGGTGTACGCGGCGGGCGCGAACGGTTCGGTTGCAAAGATCGACGCGCAAACCGGCAAGGACATCTGGCGCGTCAAGCTGCATGACGATCTGTCGGCCGGTGTCGGCAGCGACGGCACGCTCACGGCGGTCGGCGGCCTGAAGGGCGATGTCTACGTGCTCGGCGCGGACGGCAAACAATTGTGGACCGCCAAGGCGCCTGGCGAAATCATCTCGCCGCCGCTGGTCGGCAACGGCCTCGTGGTGGTGCGCACGGTCGATGGTCAGATCGTCGCGTTCAATGCGCAAACTGGCGAGCAGAAGTGGAATTATCGCAACCGCGCGGTGCCGCTCAACCTGCGCGTTTCCTCGGGCATGACGTTCGCGGGCGACGCGGCGGTGCTGGCCGGCTTCCCGGGCGGCGCGTTCGCCGCGATCAACCTGCAGACCGGCGACAACTACTGGCAGACCCCGGTGTCGTATCCGAAGGGCGTGACGGAAGTGGAGCGTATCAATGACGTGACAGGCCCGCCCACGCTGCTTGGTTCGGAAACCTGTGCGGTGACGTTCCAGGGTCAGATTGGCTGCTTCGATGCGAACTCGGGTCGCGCGGTGTGGGAAAAGGCGTTTTCGAGCACGAGCGGTCTCGCGCAGGATGACCGCGCTGTGGTGGCGGCCGACGACTGGTCAGTGGTGTCGGCGTTCGATGTCAGTAACGGCGCGCCGCTGTGGAAGAACGACAAGCTGAAGAATCGCGAGCTGGGCGTCCCGTTCATCCTCGGTCATGCCGCCGTGCTGGGCGACTATCAGGGCTACGTGCACTTCCTGTCGCGCGACGACGGTACGCTCGTGGCTCGTGTGAAAACCGATGGCAGCCCGATTACCGCAGCGCCGGTGCTGGCCGGCGAAACGCTGGTCGTGCTGACGCACGACGGCGACCTGTACGGCTACCGCCCGCGCTGATCGCGCAGGCTATTGACAGTCCAGCGTCGTCAAGCGTGCAGGCCGGCTTCGCCGGCCGCACGCGTTTTTGTTGTATAGCTGGGCAACCAGAAATATTCCGCCGGACTGGCTGGTCCGGCAAGTCGGATCAGAAACGGCCCATGTGGCCATCGGTGGCTGCTTGCGGCGCCACCTTCGACGGCATCCTGGTCGATACCGCAGAGAATCGTATCGAACCGGCGTGTGAGCCGTTGAGCAAGAAAGACTGAAGCTGGCGGCCCACTGGCGCCGCCCCATACAGCCAAACCCCCGTCCGCCCGGGTGCGCATATTGACAGCACATCCGGGGCTGGCCGAATTCGTGATAATTTTCGTCAAAGGCTGCCGTGTAGCGGCCGCATGGCGTCGCTACGCGGGCCGTCGATTTCGATCCCGCGTTTCACCGTGAACAACATCTGATGAAACCCGTTATTGCCCTGGTTGGGCGCCCCAATGTGGGGAAATCCACGCTATTCAACCGTCTCACGCGCACGCGTGATGCGCTGGTTGCCGACCTGCCCGGTCTCACCCGCGATCGCCATTACGGCGAGGGGCGCGCCGGCGACCGGCCGTATCTGGTCGTCGATACCGGCGGCTTCGAGCCGGTCGCGAAAGACGGCATCCTGCACGAGATGGCGCGTCAAACCCGCCAGGCGGTCGAGGAATCGGACGTTGTCGTGTTCATCGTCGACGGCCGCAACGGTCTCGCGCCGCAGGACAAGACGATTGCCGACTACCTGCGCAAGACCGGCCGGCCGATCTTCCTCGTCGTCAACAAGGCGGAGGGGATGAAGTACAGCACGGTGGCCGCCGACTTCTACGAACTCGGTCTCGGCGACCCGCGCGCGATTTCGTCGGCACACGGTGACGGTGTCACCGAAATGATCAATGACGCGCTGGGTGTCGCGTACGCCGGACAGCCGGAAGAAAGCGACGAGGAAAAACAGGCGCACGGCGTGAAGATCGCGATCGTCGGCCGGCCGAACGTCGGCAAGTCGACCTTGATCAATGCGCTGGTGGGCGAAGAGCGCGTGATCGCGTTCGACATGCCGGGCACGACGCGCGATTCGATCTACGTCGACTTTGAGCGTCAAGGCAAGCCATACACGCTGATCGACACGGCTGGTTTGCGTCGCCGCGGCAAGGTGTTCGAAGCGATCGAGAAGTTCTCGGTGGTGAAAACGCTGCAATCGATTTCGGACGCGAATGTCGTGATCCTGCTGCTTGACGCACAGCAGGATATTTCCGAACAGGACGCGCACATTGCCGGTTTCGTGGTGGAGCAGGGCCGCGCGCTGGTGGTGGGCGTGAACAAATGGGACGGGCTCGATTCGCATGTGCGCGAGCGCACTAAGGCCGACATCGAGCGCAAACTAAAATTTCTCGACTTCGCCAAATTCCACTTCATTTCCGCCGCGGAAAAAACCGGAATCGGCCCGCTGATGCGCTCGGTCGACGACGCCTACGCCGCCGCCATGGCCAAGCTGCCGACGCCGAAGTTGACGCGCGCGCTGATCGAGGCAGTGGAATTCCAGCAGCCGCGCCGACGCGGTCCGGTGCGCCCGAAACTGCGTTACGCGCACCAGGGCGGACAGAATCCGCCGATCATCGTGATTCACGGCAATGCGCTCGATGCGATCACCGAAACGTACAAACGCTACCTAGAAAACCGCTTCAGGGAAACTTTCAAGCTGACTGGGACTCCATTGCGCATAGAGTTCAGATCGTCGACGAACCCTTACGCGGATAAAGGCTAAATCCAGGCTGAAACCCGCGTGTGTGTTGGGTTTGGCCGCGAGGCCGGCCCGCTCGCGCAAAAATGAAAATCGGCTATAGTGTAGCGGTTGACGGCGGATCTCTTTTTCTTCGTCGTCAATTCAGTCAACCTGCAAAAAAATACGGAGTTTGCTATGAGCAACAAAGGGCAATTGTTACAAGACCCGTTTTTGAACGCACTGCGTAAAGAGCACGTGCCGGTGTCGATCTACTTGGTCAACGGCATCAAGCTTCAAGGGAACATCGAATCGTTCGACCAGTACGTCGTGTTGCTCCGGAATACGGTCACCCAGATGGTCTACAAGCACGCAATTTCTACTGTCGTGCCTGCCCGTCCGGTGAATTTCCACCCGGATTCCGAACAGTCCTAATCCCCGTCCGCGGCCGGCGTAGCGTCGCCCGTTGGCGATTACTCCCGGCCGCCTTATTTTGATACCCTCCAATTTGATCAATGCAGCGCTTGTCGGCATCGACTTCGGTAAGATCGATTTCGAAGCCAGTCTGGAAGAACTCAGCCTGCTCGCGCAAAGCGCGGGCGCGAATCCCTTAGTCACCCTCACGGGGCGCCGGTCCAGTCCCGATGCCAAGATGTTTGTCGGCAGTGGCAAGGCCGAAGAATTGCGTCTTGCCTGTGAGGCGAACGACATCGAACTCGTCATTTTCAATCACGCTCTGGCGCCTGCGCAGCAGCGCAATCTGGAGCAGGCGCTTAACCGCCGCGTGATTGATCGCACAAGCCTCATTCTCGATATTTTTGCGCAACGCGCCCGCAGCCATGAAGGCAAGCTGCAGGTGGAGCTCGCGCAGTTGCAGTATCTATCGACGCGGCTAATCCGCGCATGGACCCACCTTGAACGCCAGAAGGGCGGTATCGGTTTGCGCGGCCCTGGCGAAACGCAGCTCGAAACCGACCGCCGTTTGATCGGCGAGCGCATCAAGGCGCTCAAGACCCGCCTCGAAAAACTGCGCCGTCAGCACGGCACGCAGCGCCGCGCGCGCAGCCGCAATCAGACGATGTCCGTGTCGCTCGTCGGCTACACGAACGCGGGCAAATCCACGCTCTTCAATGCGCTGACGAAGGCTCAGGCGTACGCCGCCGACCAGCTGTTCGCCACGCTGGATACCACGTCCCGCCGTGTCTATCTCGGCGACGAAGCCGGCCAGGTGGTGGTATCCGACACGGTAGGTTTCATCCGTGAATTGCCTCACCAACTGGTGGCGGCTTTCCGCGCCACGCTCGAGGAAACCATCCACGCCGACCTGCTGCTGCATGTGGTCGACGCGTCGAGCGCCGTACGGCTCGATCAGATCGATCAGGTGAACGAGGTGTTGCACGCAATTGGTGCGGACACGATCCGCCAGGTGCTGGTGTTCAACAAGATCGACGCCGTGCCGGAGTTGGCGGCCCGTGGCGACGCGGTCGAGCGGGATGAGTATGGTAATATTTCGCGCGTCTTTTTGAGCGCGCGCACGGGGCAAGGGCTGGATACATTGCGCGCTGCCATCGCTGAAATCGCTACTGCCGAACCTCTCTCCGATCCGCTGGTCGATCTTTCGGAAGAAGACCGGTCGGCAGCACCACGCGAGGACCGCAAGGTCTCAGAACTCGGGCACTGACCCGCTCCAATTGCACTGACCCGCTGTCTACTCTGGTGAACGAACACAGGTGAACGATTACAACGAGCGGAGTATCTGGCTGCGCATGCGCGCCATGCTTTCACTGAACGATCCGCGCTGGGGCCGGGGCGACGGCAATGGCGAACGCCAACGACCCAACGAACCCAAGCGGCCGCCGGCCAAGGACGGTGAAGGCCCGCCCGATCTCGACGAGATGTGGCGCGATTTCAACCGCCGTTTGAGCCGGGTGTTCGGCCGCAAGGGTGGCGGCACAGGCGGTGGCCGTCCGGACAACGGTCGCGGCGCGCGCATTGGTGTGGGCATCGTGATCGGCGTATTGATCGCGATCTATCTCGGCAGCGGCGTGTTTGTCGTGCAGGATGGCCAGGCCGGCGTCGTGATGCAGTTCGGCAAGTATCGCTACACCGCGGGGCAGGGTGTGCATTGGCGCCTGCCGTATCCGTTCGAAGCGCACGAGCTCGTCAACATCGGCCAGATTCGCCAGGTGGAGATCGGCCGTAACAACGTGGTGCACCTCGCCAACGTGAAGGACGCGTCGATGCTCACGCACGACGCCGATATCGTCGACGTGCGCTTTGCCGTGCAGTACCAGGTGAGCAAGCCGACCGACTATCTCTTCCGCAGCATCGATCCCGATCAGAGCGTGATGCAGGCCGCACAGGCGGCGGTGCGCAGCATCGTCGGTGCGCGCAGCACCAGTGACATCCTCTATCAGGATCGCGAAACAATTCGCCAGCAACTGATGGCGTCGATTCAGCAATCCCTGGATGAATACCAGTCCGGCCTCGCCGTGACCGGTGTGACGATCCAGGGTGTGCAGGTGCCCGACCAGGTGCAGGCCGCTTTCGACGATGCCGCCAAAGTGCGTCAGGACAACGAACGCGCCAAACGCGACGCGCAGGCCTATGCCGCCGAGCTGCTGCCGCGCGCGCAAGCAGATGTGGCGCATCAGGTCGACGAAGCGAAAACGTATAGCGACAAGACGGTGACCCAAGCGCAAGGCGATGCCGAGCGCTTCAAGCAGGTCTACGCGCAGTACTCGAAAGCGCCCGCTGTGATTCGCGAGCGCATGTACCTGGAAACCATGCAGCAGATCTATTCGAATACGACCAAGGTGTTTGTGGACAGCAAGAGCGGCAACAACGTGTTGTATCTGCCGCTCGACAAGCTGGTCGAGCAGACCCGGCAGCACGTTGCCGACGCTGCTGCGGCCGCTTCCGGCGCTGCCGTTACGTCGGGCGCTGCCGTGCCGCAAGCCGCGAGCAGCACCACCGCACCGGCCGCTGCTTCCGCTCCCGCCGCGGTTGCGACGCCTGCCAGCCAGGCCGCCGCCAGCAGCGATGCACTGCGTTCACGCGACTCCTTCCGCAGCCGTATGCGCGAAGACGACGTTCAATAAGGAGCGCACATCATGAACAAGATCATTGCGCTCGTCGTTGCCGTCGTCATCGTGCTGTTTGCCGCATCGTCGATGGTATTCGTGGTCGACCAGCGGCATATGGCTGTGCTGTCCTCGCATGGCGACACCGCGCCCGAATTGCTCGGCCCTGGCCTGCACGTGAAGCTGCCGCCGCCGTTGCAAACGGTCACGCTTGTCGATAACCGGATCCAGTCGCTCGACGCGCCAGATGAAGACCGTTATGTCACGTCGGACAAAACCGACCTGCTGGCCAACCCGGTCATCAAATACCGTGTAACCGATCCGCTGAAGCTGCTCGCCGAAACGCGGGGCGACGTGCAAAGTCTGGCGGACCGCCTGGCGCTGCTGTCGCGTAGCGCGCTCGGCGACGCGTTCAGCAAGGTCACGCTGAACGATGCGCTGGCAAAGCAACAAGCCGTCGCTGATGAAGCGCGCGGCACGATGAGCAAAGCCGCGGCATCGCTGGGCGTTTCGGTGCTCGACGTGCAACTGACGCGCGTCGATTTCCCGGCCGCGATGGCCGACTCCGTCTACAAGCGGATGATCGCCGCACGCCAGCAGGCCGCGACCGACGAACGTGCGAAGGGCACGGCCGAGGCCGACCAGATCAAGGCGGATGCCGTCAGCCAGCAACAGGCGATTCTCGCGGACGGCTATCGTCAGGCGCAAACCATCAAGGGCGAGGGCGATGCCAAGGCAGCGGAAATCGCGGCCGAGGCATATGGCAGCGACCCGCAGTTCTACCAGTTTTATCAAAGCATGCAGGCGTACAAGAACACCTTCAAACCAGGCGACGTGATCGTGGTCGACCCGAGCAGCGAGTTCTTCCGCTTCATGCGTAGCCCGACCGGCGGCGCCGCCCCGGACGCTCCCGCGGCACCGCGCAAACACTGATAACCGGAACGCCGCGGCATCCGCATCGCGGCCCCTTCATTCGCATGGACATAGCCGGCTCGTTACTGCTCGCGATCGCATTGATGCTGATTATCGAAGGGATGTTTCCCTTCGTTTTTCCGAGCGCCTGGCGCGACACGTTCCGTAAAATAGCGGAACGGCCCCCGCATCAGATTCGCGTCGGCGGGCTGGTCGTGATGGTGCTCGGGTTGATCCTGCTGTTTATCGTGACCTGAAGGCGCTGCATGGCGCCGCCGCTGCGCGCCGTTGCGTTGGTCCGCCATATGCGCGGCATCAGTGGCGGGGCAACAGCGAGCGTTCAGCGGCGCGGGCCAGGAAGCTGGCAAAAGGGGCCACGAAGGGTTACGAAGGGCCGCTAAGGGCCGTTCCTATACCCGCGACAGCCGCCAGAATAGAGCCGTCGCCCGCCATTCACACACACTTACCGGCGCACCCAGCCGCCGTGTTCAACGTCGTAGGACTGTATCGATGTCGACCTGGTTACTTCCCGAGAATATCGCCGACGTGCTGCCGTCGGAAGCCCGCAAGATCGAAGAGTTGCGGCGCCATTTGCTGGACCGTTTCCGCTCGTATGGCTACGAGATGGTGATGCCGCCGCTGCTCGAGTACCTCGAGTCGCTGCTTACCGGCGGCGGGCACGATCTGAATCTGCGCACATTCAAGCTCGTCGATCAGATGTCCGGGCGCACGCTCGGTCTGCGCGCCGACATCACGCCGCAGGTCGCGCGTATCGACGCGCACCTGCTGAATCGTCAGGGCGTGACGCGTCTTTGCTATGCCGGCAATGTGGCGCATACGCGTCCGCGCGGCCTGCACGCCACACGTGAGCAGATCCAGATCGGCGCGGAAATCTACGGTCACGCCGGTCTCGAAGCGGATCTGGAAATCCAGCAGTTGATGCTCGACGCGCTGCGTCTGGCCGGCCTCGCGAAAGTGCGGCTCGATTTGTGTCATGCCGGCGTGCTCGCCGCGCTGATCGAAGCGGAGCCTGCTGCTGCGGAGCTGGGTCAATCGCTCTACGACGCGTTGGCCGGCAAGGATGTGCCGCGCCTCGTCGAGCTGACCGCCAATCTCACCCCGGTTACGCGCGACGCCTTGCGCTCGCTCCCCACGCTCTACGGCGACGCCTCGGTGCTCGACGAAGCCCGTGCACGCTTGCCGAACGCACCGGCTATCGCCCGCGCGCTCGACGACCTCGCATTCCTCGCGAGCCAGGTGGACGGCGCCGAAGTGATGATCGACCTGGCCGATTTGCGCGGCTATGCGTACCACAGCGGTGTGATGTTCTCGGCGTATGTGGACGGCGTACCGAACGCGGTTGCGCGCGGCGGCCGTTATGACCACGTCGGCCAGGCCTACGGCCGTGCGCGCGCGGCAACCGGCTTCTCGCTCGATCTGCGCGAAGTCGCTCGCATTTCGCCCGTTGAGGCCCGCAGCAGCGCGATTCTCGCGCCGTGGCAACATGACGACGCGCTGCGCGTGAGCGTCGCCGCATTGCGCGATGCCGGTGAAGTGGTGATCCAGGCGCTTCCTGGTCACGAGCACGATCTGGACGAATTTGCCTGCGACCGCGTGTTGGTCGAGCGCAACGGCGCGTGGGTCGTCGAACCCCGTTCCTGAGCACGAATCGATAGACCGCCCGAGGGGCATCCCAAGGGCATTTCAGAAGGCGTCCAAAGCGTCGCCGGACCCGGCGCGGCCACTCGCCGCGCTATTTTCCCTATACCCACCATAACGTGCATACCGTTGAGCGGAAACGGAAAAATTCGGAAGGTTCCGCGAACATAGGTAGAATACGTTTTTAACCAGCTTACGAAACAACATGTCTGCCAGCGCAGTGAATGTGAACCCCGGGCGCAACGTCGTCGTCGTGGGGACCCAGTGGGGTGATGAAGGCAAGGGCAAGATCGTCGACTGGCTGACGGACCACGCTCAAGGCGTCGTTCGCTTCCAGGGCGGTCACAATGCCGGTCACACGCTTATCATCGGCGGCAAGAAAACCATCTTGCGTCTGATTCCGTCGGGCATCATGCATCCCGGCGTCGCGTGCTACATCGGCAATGGCGTCGTGTTGTCGCCGGAAGCGCTGTTCAAGGAAATTGGCGAGCTCGAAGCCGCCGGGGTCGATGTTCAGAATCGCCTCTTCATTTCCGAAGCCACCACCCTGATCCTGCCGTACCACATTGCCATCGACCAGGGCCGCGAAGCGCGCCGCGGCGCGAGCAAGATCGGCACCACCGGCCGCGGCATCGGCCCGGCCTACGAAGACAAGGTGGCGCGCCGCGGTTTGCGCGTGCAGGACCTGTTCGAGCCGGAGAGCTTCGCCGAACGTCTGCGTGAAAATCTCGATTATCACAACTTCGTGCTGACGCAATACCTGGGCGTCGCCGCGGTCGACTTCCAGCAAACGCTCGACACGATGCTGAGCTATGCCGACCGTCTGAAGCCGATGGTGACCGACGTGTCGCGTCGTCTGTACGACGAAAATGCCGCAGGCAACAACCTGCTGTTCGAAGGTGCGCAAGGCACGCTGCTCGACATCGACCACGGTACCTATCCGTACGTCACGTCGAGCAACTGCGTGGCCGGTGCGGCTACCGCGGGTGCCGGCGTCGGTCCGCAAAAGCTGAACTACATTCTCGGTATCACCAAGGCGTATTGCACGCGTGTCGGTTCGGGCCCTTTCCCGAGCGAACTGTACGACGCGGATAACGCCGCGCGTCAGGAACCGATCGGCCTGGAACTCGCCAAGGTCGGCAAGGAATTCGGCTCGGTCACCGGCCGTCCGCGCCGCACCGGCTGGCTTGACGCCGCCGCGCTGCGCCGCTCGATCCAGATCAACGGCGTGTCGGGTCTGTGCATGACCAAGCTCGACGTGCTCGACGGCCTCGACGAAGTGAAGCTGTGCGTCGGCTACACGGTCGACGGCAAGAACGTCGACCTGCTGCCGCGTGGCGCGTCGGAAGTCGCGCGTTGCGTGCCGGTGTACGAAACCTTCGCGGGCTGGAAGGAAAGCACCGTCGGCATCACGGAATGGGACAAGTTGCCGGCCACCGCGCGTGCGTATCTGACGCGTGTGCAGGAAGTCGCGGGCATTCCGATCGACATGGTGTCGACCGGTCCGGATCGCGACGAAACGATTCTGCTTCGTCATCCGTTCAAGGTTTAAGCCATGGTGCAAGGTGTACCCATGATTGCGATGAAAGATCCGCGCAACGACGACAAGAACCTGTGGGTCGGCTGGGACGAATATCACCGGCTGATTGAACTGCTGGCGTTGCAGGTGCACGAATCGGGCTGGAAGTTCGACAAGATTCTGTGCCTCGCGCGCGGTGGTTTGCGCGTCGGCGACCAGCTCTCGCGTATTTACGATCTGCCGCTGGCGATTCTCGCCACAAGTTCGTATCGTGAGGCGGCAGGCACGGAGCAGGGCGAGCTCGACATCGCGCAATACATCACGATGACGCGCGGCGAGTTGCACGGCAACGTGCTGCTGGTCGACGATCTGGTCGATTCGGGCGTGACGCTGGCACGCGTGCAGCAGCATCTGAAAGAACGCTATCCGGCGATCACCGCGGTGCGCTCGGCGGTACTCTGGTACAAGGGCTGCTCGAAAGTGAAGCCTGATTACCATGTGCAGTATTTGCCTACCAATCCGTGGATTCACCAGCCGTTCGAGGAGTGGGACACGGTTCGTCCGCATAACCTCGGCGCGTGGATCAAGCGCGGCATGCAGCAGGACCAGGAGTCGTCGGGCACGTGATGCACGCTACGACGTCTTGTGTATCGCGTCGTATCCCGTGCAGTGCCTGCAAAACGGAGCCCGATTGGGCTCCGTTTTTTTATGGCGCGTTATATGTCCGCCGTATGTGCTCTGCGAACGGCGCCTTGCAAAACGCCCATGCTGTGCCGGCGAAACGCCTGACGCAGCAGACGCGCCCAAATCGCAGTGCTACACTGCGCGGACCATCCACGTGGTGTATCCACAACAAGCCGGGCGGCGCTAGGCGGGCAGTTTAGAATAGCGGTCGTTTTTTCCGCTCAGGGAACGGATTTCCTCGCGTCTATGACAGATAACAATCACGTGCACAAACAGCCTCTGCCTTCCCTCGCGATTGCCGCGATCGGAGTGGTGTTCGGCGATATCGGCACGAGCCCGCTGTACTCTCTGAAAGAAGCTTTCAGCCCGTCACATGGCATTCCGCTGACCGATCAATCGATTTTGGGCGTGATCTCGCTGCTGTTCTGGGCGATCGTGATCGTGGTCAGCATCAAGTACGTATTGTTCGTAATGCGCGCCGACAACAACGGCGAAGGCGGTGTTCTCGCGCTGATGGCGCTGGCGCTGCGCTCTGTCGACCAGAAGGCGAAAGCGGCCGGCTTGCTGATGATGCTCGGCATCTTCGGCGCCTGCATGTTCTATGGTGACGCGGTGATTACGCCCGCTATTTCGGTGATCTCGGCGGTCGAGGGTCTGGAGATCGCGGCGCCCAATATGTCTCATCTGGTATTGCCGCTCACCATGGTGATTCTCGTGCTGCTGTTCTGGATTCAGCGGCACGGCACGGCCACCGTCGGCCGCCTGTTCGGTCCGATCATGGTGCTGTGGTTCCTGGTGCTCGCCGCGCTGGGTCTGTGGCACATCATTCAGTCGCCGAACGTGATCAGCGCACTGAACCCGTATTACGCCTACACCTTTATGGCAGCGCATGTGTTGCAGGCCTACGTGGTGCTCGGCTCGGTCGTGCTGGTGCTGACCGGCGCCGAAGCGCTTTACGCCGACATGGGTCACTTCGGCGCCAAACCGATCCGGATGGCGTGGTACTGCCTCGTGATGCCCTCGCTGGTGCTCAACTACTTCGGCCAGGGCGCGCTGCTGATGCATGACCCGAAGGCGATCGAAAACCCGTTCTTCCTGCTCGCGCCGGATTGGGCGTTGCTGCCGCTCGTGGTGCTGTCGACGGTGGCGACCGTGATTGCGTCACAGGCAGTGATTTCCGGTGCCTATTCGCTGACGAGCCAGGCGATCCAGCTCGGCTACGTGCCGCGCATGAAGATCCTGCACACGTCGGACCTGGCGATCGGTCAGATCTATGTGCCGGTGGTGAACTGGATGCTGCTGTTCATCATTCTGTGCATCGTGATCGCGTTCAAGAGTTCGGATAATCTCGCCGCCGCCTACGGTATCGCGGTGACGGCCACCATGGTGATCACTACGGTCCTTGCCTGCGTCGTGATGGTCAAGGTGTGGAAGTGGAACAAGCTTCTCGTGGCGATGATCATCGGCGTATTCATGGTGGTCGACTTAGGCTTTTTCGGCGCCAATCTGCTGAAGGTCGAAGAGGGCGGCTGGTTGCCGCTCGGCATCGGCGCGTTGCTGTTCTTCCTGCTGATGACGTGGTTCAAGGGCAGGATGATCGTCAAGGAGCGCACGGCCGCTGACGGCATTCCGCTCATGCCGTTCCTGCAGGGCTTGCTCGCGCATCCGCCGCATCGCGTGTCGGGTACGGCGATCTATCTGACGGGCAGCGATTCGCTCGTGCCGGTGAGCTTGCTGCACAACCTTAAGCACAACAAGGTGCTGCACGAGCGCACCATTTTCCTGACCTTCGTGACGCTCGATATTCCGTATGTAAATGACGCGGATCGCGTGACGGTCAGGGATCTCAATGGTGGCCTGTACCTCGTCAAGGCGGCGTACGGTTTCAACGAAACGCCTGACGTGAAGGCGGTGCTGCTCGAGGTCGGTCGCACGCACGACATGACCTTCGAGATGATGGACACGTCCTTCTTCCTGGCTCGCGAAACGGTTGTGCCAACGCAGTTGCCGGGCATGTCGGTGTGGCGCGAACGTGTGTTCGCATGGATGCACCAGAACGCCGCCAAGCCGACCGACTTCTTCAGCATTCCCGCCAACCGGGTGGTGGAGTTGGGGACAAAGATCGAGATCTGACGCGATGGATCGAGGTTCGGACGCGCCTTGCATGCGAAGGCGCGGCAAGCGATAGGAGATAAAAAAAGCCCACGCAATTGCGTGGGCTTTTTTTTGCCGCTTCGTCTCGTGGACGTCAGTGCGTGAGTGAATCACGCGCTGACGAACCCGCTTACTTCTGCTTGAGCTTGGCGAATGCCGCGGCCATTGCGCCGCCTGCTTCCGGCTCACGCGAGCGCTGTTGCTGCGCGCCGCGGCCACCGCCGCCACCCGAGCGGCCGGAACCGCCACGATCCTGTTGGGCGCCCCCACCGCTGCGCTGCGCGGCCGCCGCGCCGAACTCGTCGTCCAGACGCATGGTCAGCGCGATACGCTGGCGCTTCACGTCGACTTCCAGCACCTTCACCTTGACGATCTGGCCGGCCTTGACTACTTCGTGCGGGTCTTTGATGAACTTCGTCGACATGGCCGACACGTGCACCAGACCGTCCTGATGCACGCCGATGTCGACGAACGCACCGAAGGCCGCCACGTTCGTCACGACGCCTTCGAGCACCATGCCCGGCGTCAGATCGCTGACCTTCTCGACGCCTTCGCGGAAGGTCGCGGTCTTGAACTCGGGGCGCGGGTCGCGGCCCGGCTTTTCGAGTTCCAGCAGAATGTCGCGCACGGTCGGCAGGCCGAAACGCTCGTCGACGAATTCGGCCGGCGAGAGGCCACGCAGCGCGTCGCGATTGCCGAGCACTTCGCCGACGTGCTTGCTGATCTTCGCGAGCATGCGTTCCACGACGGGATACGCTTCCGGGTGAACCGACGAGCGGTCGAGTGGGTTCTCGCCGTTGTTGATGCGCAGGAAACCGGCGGCCTGTTCGAAGGTTTTGTCGCCCAGACGCGGCACCTTGCGCAGATGTTCGCGCGACGGGAACGGGCCGTTTGCATCGCGATAGTCGACGATGTTGCGAGCCAGCGTCGCGTTCAAACCCGACACGCGCGCGAGCAACGCGACCGACGCCGTATTGGCATCCACGCCGACCGCGTTCACGCAATCCTCGACCACCGCGTCGAGCGAGCGGGCCAGTTCGCGCTGATTCACGTCATGCTGGTACTGGCCGACGCCGATTGCCTTCGGCTCGATCTTCACCAATTCCGCGAGCGGATCCTGCAGACGGCGCGCAATCGACACGGCGCCGCGCAGCGACACGTCCATGTCCGGAAATTCCTTCGCCGCGAGTTCGGAGGCCGAATACACCGACGCGCCGGCTTCCGAGACGACGATCTTCTGCAGCTTGAACTCCGGATGACGCGCGATCAGTTCGCTCGCAAGCTTGTCCGTTTCCCGCGACGCCGTGCCGTTGCCGATACTGATCAACTCAGCCTGCGTCTGTGCACAGATGCGCGCCAGTTTCGCAATCGAGCCATCCCAGTCGCGACGCGGCTCGTGGGGATAAATCACGTCGGTGGCGAGCACCTTGCCGGTCCGATCGACCACCGCGACTTTCACGCCGGTGCGCATGCCCGGATCGAGCCCGATCACGGCCTTCGGTCCTGCGGGTGCTGCCAGCAGCAAGTCCTTCAGGTTGCGCGCGAACACGCGAATCGCTTCATGTTCGGCTTCGTCGCGCAGATTGGTCAGCAGTTCGTTTTCGATATGCGGCTGCACCTTCACGCGCCAGCACCAGCGGCACACGTCGGCGAGCCACTTGTCGCCCGGGCGGTTCTGATTGGCGATGCCGAAGTGGCGGGCGATCAACGCTTCGCCCGGGTGCGGCACCTGCGCGTCGAGTTCTTCGCCGAGACCCAGTTTGACCATCAGCACGCCTGCATTGCGGCCGCGGAACAAAGCCAGCGCGCGATGCGACGGCACGGTCCGGATGGTTTCCGCATAATCGTAGTAATCGCGGAATTTTTCTTCTTCCGCGTTTTCCTTGCCCTCGACCACTTTCGACGACACCACGCCCTGGTTGAACAGGTAATCGCGCAGCTTGCCGAGCAGATCCGCGGTTTCGCCGAACTGTTCGGAGAGAATGTCGCGCGCGCCGTCGAGCGCGGCCTTGATGTCGGCGACGCCTTTCTCGGCGTCCACGTAGGTGGCGGCTTCGGTTTGCGGGTCGAGCAGGGGATTGGCCAGCAGCGCGTCGGCGAGCGGCTGCAGACCGGCTTCGCGGGCGATCTGCGCGCGCGTGCGGCGCTTCGGCTTGTAGGGGAGATACAGGTCTTCCAGCACCTGCTTGCTGTCGGCGCCTTCTATCGCGGCGCGCAGTTCGTCGGTGAGCTTGCCCTGTTCGTCGATGCTCGCAATGATCGTGGCGCGCCGGTCTTCCAGCTCGCGCAGGTACAGCAGGCGCTCCTCGAGATTACGCAGTTGCGTGTCGTCGAGATTGTCGGTCACTTCCTTCCGGTAGCGGGCGATGAACGGAACAGTCGCTCCTTCGTCGAGAAGTTGCACCGCGGCCGCGACCTGGCGCGGCTGGACGGACAGTTCGGCGGCGATGCGCTGTACGATCTTGAGTGCTACGGTTTCCGTCATAAGGTCTTGGTGTTCCTGCTGCTCAATCAAAGGTCGCGCGGTAGCGGCACATGCCAAGTACATGCCAGACGCGCGCCGGGCCCACGTCGGGCACGCCGGTGCACGCTGGGCGTGCGCGCTGCGACCAGGTTGCTGGAGCGGGGCATTTTGCCATAAATGCAAAAGGGCTCAACCGCAGGGTGATAGAATTTCGGGCATGTTCCGTTGACCAATTACGACGTTGCCAACCTCCTTGTCCCTCAACCGCCTGGACTCCCGCTTGGTCTCTCGCTTGTCACAATTACCGCTTTTTCTGACGCCGCGTTTGTCGCGCTCGCCGCTTACATCGCTCATGTCGGCGTTGCGGTCGCTGTTCAGGTCTGCGCTTCCGTCCAATGGGATGTTTTTCGCTTCGTGCGCGTCGTGCGTCATGGCAGCTTCGCTGGCGGTGTCCGCGCCGGCCGTAGCGCAATCCGCAGCGCCGCTTGTGGCCGCCAGCAGTCTGGCGCCGGCAGCCGCTTCGGGCACAACGAGCACCCTGAACGCCACGGGCGCGGACAATGCCGATAACGCGGCATCGTCTGACAGCGCATTCGAAGCGCGGCAGAAAGTTCTCGATCAGCGCACTGAGGAAAACAACTACCGTTACGCGGTCGCCGAACACGATTGCTACAGTAAGTTCTTTGTCAACCACTGTCTGAACAAGGCGCGCGACAGCATGCGTTCGGTGCAGGCCGATATTCGCAAGGAACAGCTCGCGCTAGACGGCGAACAGCGTGTCCAGCGCGCCCGCCAGCGTGACGAGCAGGCAGCGCTCAAACGCGCCCAGGACGAAGCCAGCGCGCCGCAGCGTGCCGCTGACGACGCGCGTAACGCTCAAGCCTACGAAGACAAGCAGCGCCAACACCAGCTCGACCAGGCGCAGCGCGCGGCCGAGGCGCCGCAACGCAGCGCCAACGCGCAAGCCTATCAGCAGAAGCAACAACAGCACGCGCTGGATCAGGCGCAGCGCGGCATCAGTCCGTCGCAAGCCGCAGCCAACAGCCAGGCATACGATCAGAAGCAGGGCGACTTCCAGCGCAAGCTCGACCAGGCGCGTCAGCAGGGCGCGCAAAAGGCGCAGGAGCGGGTGGAGAAGCAGCAGACCTTCGAGAAGAAGCAGGCCGACGCGGCGCAACACAAGGCCGACGTCGAGGCTCGTCAGAAGCAGGCGGCCGAGAAAGCCGAGCAGAAACGTCAGGACCAGTTGAAAGAGCAACAGCAACTTGAAGAACAGCGAAAGCAGCAACAGGAACAACAGTAGGTGTGCTGTAGCGGGTTCTGGTAGGGTAGTAGCCAGGCAGTAGTCGCCGTAACGCGTTTTAAGCCGGACAGCAACCTCAGGCATCGGGCTGCACACGCAGCCCGTGCCGCTTACGAGCGGAGGCGAGCATGCGCGATCAACATCACGTCATCACCGCGGACACATTGCGCGACCGTATTCTGCAACTGGAATCGGAGCATAGTGGGCTCGATCGCTTGATCGACCGAATGTCGGAAGAGCCCGGCATCGACGACTTCGAGTTGCAGCGCCTGAAAAAGCGCAAACTCAAAGTCAAGGACACCATCATCTTGCTGCAATTGCAGCTCGAACCGGACGCACGCGCCTGAGTTCGCGCCCTGGCAGGTGCCGGGTCGCGCCGCGCGCGCCGGACTTTGCAGGAAACGCTTGCCTTGAATTCACCGCTTGAAACTTCACCACGCGCCACGGCGGGCGAGGACGCTCCGGCCGGCGCTCCGGTGGCCGGCACACCGGCGCCGCGTCCTTCCGCGTCCGCGCTCTCCGCGTCGTTGAATCCACGCCGCGTCGCCGAACTGGACGATATCTTCGCCGACAACGGCCTGCTCGCCCGTCAGATTGACGGCTATCGTTCGCGCGCGTCGCAGATCGAGATGTCGCGCGCCGTCGCGGCGGCCATGGAAGCGTCGGGCCGCGCGATGCCCGAGCCCGCAATGTTCGAGGCGCAAAAGCGTCCGGCGCGGCGTCTGCAATCGCCAGGCGCGGAGGCTGCAACTGTTGCCCCCGAAAACGACGAATCGAACGGTCTCGACGGCAGCGAAAACACGCTGATCGTGGAAGCGGGCACCGGCACCGGCAAGACCTATGCGTATCTCGTGCCGGCCATGTTGTGGGGCGGCAAGGTGATCGTCTCCACCGGCACCAAGCATTTGCAGGATCAGCTCTTTCAGCGCGACATTCCGACCGTGCGCGACGCGCTCGCTGTGCCGGTATCGGTGGCGATGCTCAAGGGCCGCGCGAACTACCTGTGCCATTACTACCTGCAGCGCACAGCGGACAACGGCCGTCTGCCGTCGCGCCAGGAAACCTCGTATCTGCAGGACATCATTCGCTTTGCCAAGATCACGCGCACCGGCGACAAGGCCGAACTCGCGAGCGTGCCGGAAACGGCGGCAGTGTGGTCGATGGTCACGTCCACGCGTGAGAACTGTCTTGGCCAGGAGTGCCCGCATTACAAGGAGTGCTTCGTGATGCAGGCGCGCCGCGAGGCGCAGCAGGCCGACATCGTGGTGGTCAATCACCATCTGTTTTTCGCCGACATCATGTTGCGCGATACCGGCATGGCTGAATTGCTGCCTACGGCGAATACCGTCATCTTCGACGAAGCGCATCAACTGCCGGAAACCGCGACGCTGTTTTTCGGCGAGACGCTTTCCACCACGCAATTTCTCGAGCTCGCGCGCGATTCCGTGGCGGAGGGCCTGGGTCATGCGCGTGAATCGGTCGACTGGGTGAAGCTCGGCTCGACACTCGAACGCGCGGCGCGTGACGTGCGGCTCGCTTTCAAGGAAGACTCGGTGCGCTTGTCGATCGGTCAGTTGCCCGACGATCATCCTCTATTCCCCGCGCTCGAAACGCTGGAAGCCGAGCTCGACGCACTGACGTCCGCGTTGTCCAGTCAGGCCGAGCGAGCCGAATCGATCGGGGCGTGTTTGCGCCGCGCACGTGAGTTGCAAGGCGTGCTCGCGGGCTGGACCACGCCGCCCACTGAGACCGAACGCGCAGCCGCTGACGCCGCCGCGGCGGACGCCAAGGCCGAACGTGCCGATCCGAACGAAAAGGTGCGCTGGATCGAAGTGTTCGCGCATACGGTGCAGTTGCACGAAACGCCGCTGTCGGTCGCGCCAATCTTCGCGAAGCAGCGCGCCGGTGTGCCGCGCGCGTGGATCTTCACTTCGGCGACGTTGTCGGTGCGCGGCGACTTCACGCACTACGCGGCGCAGATGGGTCTGAACGCAAAACGCTCGATGACGCTGCCGAGCCCCTTCGACTATCCGACGCAAGGGCTTCTGTACGTGCCGCGCAATTTGCCGCAGCCTTCGTCGCCGATGTTCACCGACGCCGTGTTCGACGCTGCATTGCCCGCGATCGAAGCATCGGGCGGCGGCGTATTCATGTTGTGCACGACGTTGCGCGCGGTGGACCGCATCTCGGCCAAACTGCGCGACACCATTGAGGCACGCGGCTGGGACTATCCATTGCTCGTGCAGGGTGACGCGAGCCGCACCGAGTTGCTCGATCGCTTCCGTACGTACGGCAATGCGATTCTGGTGGGCAGCCAGAGCTTCTGGGAGGGCGTGGATGTGCGTGGCGATGCGCTCTCGCTGGTCGTGATCGACAAGCTGCCGTTTGCGCCGCCTGATGACCCAGTGCTGTCGGCGCGTCTCGATGCGCTGACGAAGAAGGGTTTGAGCCCGTTCGCCGTCCATCAGTTGCCGCAGGCTGTGATTACCCTCAAGCAGGGCGCAGGCCGTCTGATTCGCGCCGAGACCGATCGCGGCGTGCTGATGATCTGCGACACGCGCCTCGTCGACAAACCGTATGGGCGCCGTATATGGCAGAGCCTGCCGCCGTTCAAACGCACACGTGAGATCGAAGTCGTGCGCGAATTCTTCGAAGAGAACGCAACGCCGGCTGAATAGCAGGCGATTAAGTGAATGCCGTTGTAAAAACCGGCGCTTAAATGACAAAACGCCACGGATTTGAATCCGTGGCGTTTTGCTTTACTGTCCAGGAAATCGAGGTGATTTCCTGGAGCAGTTTTCGCCCAGAGGCGAACCCTATGCGACAGCTTACTGGCTTGCGCCCGAAGCCGGAGCAGCAGCCGAAGCAGCAGCGCCTGCGTCCGAAGCAGCGGCCGTAGCCGAAGCAGCAGCATCGCTCGCAGCAGCAGCCGCACCCGAAGCAGCAGCAGCCGAATCCGAAGCTGCAGCAGCCGGTGCCGAAGCGGCAGCAGCGTCGCTAGCAGCCGGTGCAGCGGCTTGATCGTTGCTCTTGTTGCATGCAGCCAGTGCCACAGCTGCCAACAGGGATGCTACGAGGAGGGATTTCTTCATGATCACGTCCTTTTATGGTTAAAGGTAAGCAACAGCGCAAAATAATACCGGTAATGTGCTCCAACACCGACCTGGGCCGCTGGTGGAGACGCTCTTTTGACGAGCTAGAATCTTCCCTACGGCTTGGGCGGAAATTATATGCACTTTCGTACTGACAATCCATAAATCCGGGGTCAATACGTTGTCTTTCTCATACAAAATTTCACAGTACGGTATAACAGGCGGGCAGAGTTACGCAAGCTCGCCCACTTGTATCCAGCCCGCACAATACCACTCGTGAAGCAGTGCTGTCACCGACGAATCGTCTGAGAGTGTTACAAAGCGTTTCGCACTCAAACACCGATGGTCAGCGAGGTCAAACAACCACTTTTTGGCCCCATTAAACGGCGTTTCCTCTCCATTTACGAAGAAAAAACGGCGGTTGTACAACAAATTAGTCTTGCGGTCCAGTCGAATGCCAGACTTGGATGCCTGACTGATGAAACGGGCTTCATTGAGCGGTCGTTGCGGCGGATCAAACACGACGCTCGGCTTCGGTTCGCTGAGGTACGTGCCAAGGAACGACGCAATGTCCTGCTCACTCCACTTGACGCCAGCAAGGATCGAACCAACCCGCTCAATCAATGCGGCGGGCAGCTCTGCCGGACGGTCGACAGCGGGTTGTTGAGGATCGCGATAAAGCGCATCGGGCCGCGCGGCAGAGTCGCCGCGTTCGGCCAGATGATAGAGGAACTGCGCGGTCAACTCGCCCGCTGAGGGGGCGCGAAAACCGATTGAGCAGGTCATGCATTCGCCTTCGGCGACACCGTCATGCGCGATATGCGGCGGCAGGTACAGCATGTCACCTGGCTCCAGCAGCCATTCCTCTTCCGCCTCGAAATGCTGTAAAACTTTCAACGGCAAACCCGGTTGGAGTGTCAGATCTTTCTGCGCACTGATTCGCCACCGCCGCTTGCCCTTTACTTGCAAAAGAAACACATCGTAGGAATCGAAGTGGGGGCCGACGCCACCGCCATCGCTCGCATACGAAATCATCAGGTCGTCCAGACGCGCGTCCGGCACGAAGCGGAAGCGGTCGAGCAAGGCACGCGTGCGATCGTCGTAAAGGTCCACGCCTTGCACGAGCAGCGTCCAGGCGCGCTGCTTGACCGACGGCAGTTCATCCGGCGCGAACGGGCCGTGCTCCAGTTGCCATTTGTTGCGAAAGTGCGTGATCAGACGCGCTTCGACTTCGTCCTGATCGGCCAGCTCGAAAAACTCCTCGCGCGACAGCGGCGCCTCTACGTTCGGGATCGCCTGGCGGATCAGCAGTGGCTTCTTTTGCCAGTACCGGCGCATGAATTGGGACGGTGTCAGATTGCCGAGCAAGGGCGTGGGCGTGTCGGGCGAGGGCGGGAGAATAGGGCGAGCCGGCGTTGAAGCCGGTGAGGAATTCCGTGCCGACGCTGCGTCGGCCGGGTGGTCAGTGGGCCGCTTGGGCATCGTATAATGTGAGTTGTATTCTGGAGAATCGAATGAAAATCGCAAAGAACACCGTCGTGTCGGTCGCTTACAAGCTATCGGATGCGCAGGGCAATCTGATTGAAGAAAGCGACGAGCCGATGGTCTATCTGCACGGCGGCTATGATGGCACGTTCCCCAAGATCGAGGAAGAGCTCGACGGCCACGAGGCCGGCTTCGAGACTCAGATCCAGCTCGAGCCGCAAGACGCGTTCGGCGAGTACGATCCCGATCTCGTGAAGATCGAGCCGCGCGATCGCTTCCCGGAACCGCTCGAAGTCGGCATGCAATTCGAAGGCACGCCGGAGGAAGGCGATGATGACCTCGATTCGCTCGTCTACGTGGTGACCGACGTGGCGGAAGACAAAGTCGTGCTCGACGGCAACCATCCGCTCGCCGGCATGGCGCTGCGTTTCGCGCTGACCGTCAAGGACGTGCGTCCGGCTACGGAAGACGAAATCCAGCACGAACACGCACATGGCGCCGACGGCCTCGAAGTCCTCGATGACGATGACGACGAAGCCGAAGACGACAAATCAGGGCCCACGCTGCACTGAGCTTGCGGGCGTGCCGGGAGCGCCTGATGGCGCACCCGGTGCATGTGGCAAAACGGTCGAGGCGGGCGGGCCGGACATGGCAGGCCCATACTCGCCGTTGCCGTCATCCGTCGGTCTGTGTTGCTGTTGGTCGGGTTGCTGCTGCCCGGGTGTCTGCAACAGCGGCGGCAACTCGGAAGCGGGGCCTAAGGCCGGTACGGCCGGCATCGAAGCGGCTGGCTCTTCGCGCTGCGGCACCGGCACCGGTGCCGCTGTCGGCATTGGCATTTGCCTCGGCACGTCGCGCACGCTCACGCGGAACGGCGGTTTCTTGCCGAGATCCGCTTCAATCTGAATCCACTGGTTAAGACGATCATGCGGCGCAAGCTCGACACGTGTGAGGTTCGTCACCAGCATTCCCTTGTCATTGCGTAGCGGCTGATCGATCACGAAGCCGGCGCTCGCGCGTTCGTCGTCGCAATGAATCACCAGCACCGGTCCGCGGAAAATCTGCGCGAGTTTGACGAGGCTGCGTTTGAATTCCAGAAAACCGTCGCGGCGCGTGTTACGCGCAAAGCGCAGCCACGCGAAACGGTCGGGCCGTTCGTAGCGCTCCGGATCGGGGTCGCCCTGAATGAACACGACAATCGCGCGCGCGTCGCGGCGTTTCGCGTATTCGCCGGCATGTTCGAGCCAGAATGCATTGGCAATCACGCGATCTTCGAACTCGCCATTGCGGCCGCCCGCAGTCAGATAATGATTGTTCGGGCTCGGCGCGTTCAGACCGACAAACACGGTATCGCCGACTTGCCAGCGCACGTTCTCCCGGAACGGGCGAAAGCGCGACACTTCGCTCTCGCGCGTCAATGCGATCGGGTTCTGACCCATCGACGTGGAGTCGATGAACAGGGTTTGGCGGAGCTGATCGAGCCGCTCGACCGGGTCGAAGCCGCCGGCCTCAGCCGTGCCGCAGTCGGCCCAGTCGTGCTGGCCTGGAATGAAGAAGAGGGCGGACCGCGACGTTTCGAGCAGCGCGTGGCGCCGTTCGTATAGCGCATCGCGGCAGGCTTCTTTCGCGCCCTTCAGATTGCCGTCGTAGACGACGAACGATACGTCGCGGTCACGGCCGATTGCATCGATCAGACGTTGCGTGGGCGCTTCGTCGGCGGGGCTTTGCATCGTGCTGGCGATGACCGCGAAGGCAAAGCGCGGTGCTTCGGCGTGCGCGAGCGGGGCAGTCACCACGAGCACCATAAGCGACGCTAGCGACACGAGGCCGCCCGTGACCGTGAGGGCGTTGGTCAGCGCCGCGCAAAGTTTGCGCGGGCGCTGCGAGGGCCTGTGTGCGTCAATGATCTGCATCCGGCGCGGCGGCCAGGTCGTGCAGTTCGTACAGCAGATCGAGCGCTTCGCGTGGCCGCAGATCGTTCGGATCGATTGCGCGCAGACGTTCGACAAGTGCCTGCATGGCCGGCGACGCCGCCGCTGCTGCTTGCTTGCGACCGGGTTCGTCGTCGGCGTCTTCAAGCAGCATGGGCATGGGCGCGGCGAACAGATCGAGTTGCGGAGCGGGTTGCGCCGCCGATTGCTGTTCGAGATGCGCAAGATGCTTGCGGGCCGCGCGAATCACCGCGTTCGGCACACCGGCCAGTTGCGCGACCTGCAAACCATAGCTCTGATTCGCCGGCCCTTCGCTGACCGCATGCAGGAACACGATGCCGTGCCCATGCTCGACTGCCGACAGGTGCACATTGGCCGCGTGTGGAAACTCGGCGGGCAACTGCGTCAATTCGAAGTAGTGGGTGGCGAATAGCGTATGACAGCCGTTGTGCGAGAGCAGGTGCCTCGCGATGGCCCACGCCAGCGCGAGGCCGTCGAACGTCGACGTGCCGCGCCCGATCTCGTCCATCAGCACGAGACTTTGCGGCGTTGCGTCGTTCAGGATCGCCGCGGCTTCCGTCATCTCCACCATGAAGGTCGAGCGGCCGCCGGCCAGATCGTCCGCGGCCCCGATTCGCGTGAAGATGCGATCGATCGGACCGAATGCCGCGCGGCGTGCGGGCACATAGCTGCCAACGTAGGCCAGCAATGCGATCAGCGCGGTCTGCCGCATGAAGGTCGATTTACCGCCCATGTTCGGGCCGGTGATCAGCAACAGTTTGCGCTCGGGTGTGAGCGTGCAGTCGTTAGCGATGAATTGCTCGACCTGCGCCTCGACAACCGGATGCCGGCCCTGTTCGATTTCGATGCCGGTATCCGGTGAAAACGTCGGCGCGACCCAATCGAGTGCGCGGGCGCGTTCGGCGAAAGCAGCCAGCAGATCGAGTTCGGCGAGTGCCGCCGCGACGCGCTGGCAGTCCGGGATAAAAGGCAGCAGCGCTTGCAGCAACGCGTCGTAAAGCGCGCGTTCGCGGGCCAGCGCGCGTTCCTGCGCGGACAGCGCTTTATCTTCGAACGTCTTCAGCTCTGGCGTGATGTAACGCTCGGCGTTTTTCAGCGTCTGACGGCGGCGGTAGTCGTCCGGCACCTTGTCAGTCTGGCCGCGCGTGACTTCGATATAGAAGCCATGCACCTTGTTGTACTCGACGCGCAGATTGCCGATGCCGGTGCGTGCGCGTTCGCGCGTTTCGAGGTCGATCAGGAACTGCCCGCAGTTCTCCGAAATATCTCGCAACTCGTCGAGTTCCGCATCGTAGCCGCGGGCGATCACGCCGCCGTCGCGCACCATCGCGGCTGGCTCCTGCGCGACCGCGCGCTTGAGCAGTTCGACGCAGGCTTGCGGCGGTTCCAGCGACGCGTCGATACGCGCCAGCGAATCCGCATTGGACGAAACGGCCGCGAGTTGCGTGCGCAACTCCGGCAAGGCGATGAACGTATCGCGCAGGCTCGACAGATCGCGGGGCCGCGCCGACAGGAGCGCGAGACGCCCGGTGATCCGCTCGATGTCGGAGATTTGCCGCAACGCGCCGCGCAGCGTGTCGACGCCTGCGCCCGGCGGTGCGTAGAGCAATGCGCCGATGGCCTGCTGACGTGCTTGCGCCACAGCGGCTTCGCGCGGGGGATGATGCAGCCAGTGACGCAACAGGCGGCTGCCCATCGTCGTGCAGCAGGTGTCGAGCAGTGAACACAGCGTGGGCGATTCGGTGCCGCGCAGCGTTTCCGTGAGTTCAAGATTGCGGCGCGTGGCGGGGTCGAGCCCGATATATTCAGACTCGTACTCGACCTTCAGGCTGCGCACGTGACGCAATTGCTGGCCTTGCGTGGCCGCGGCATACAGCAGCAGCGCGCCGGCCGCGCCGCATGCCGCTGTCAGCGAGTGCGCGCCGAAGCCGTCGAGGCCGGCCACTTCCAGTTGATCGCACAGACGCTGCGTGCCCGAGGCGATATCGAAGTGCCACACCGGCACGCGGGTGAGGGCGCCGGCGTTGACCGGCGGCGTCCAGCTCGCGGAGTCGGCGGGCGCGTCGGCCACCAGAATTTCCGCGGGACGAATCCGTTCGAGCGCGGCGGCCACCTGGTCGGGCGCCACTTCGGCGAGGCGCAGTGCGCCGCTCGCCAGATTCAACCACGCGAGCCCGACGCTCGTTGCGACGCCGCGACGGTTATGCGCGACACACAGCGCCATCAGGTAGACGTCGCTCTTGTCGGACAGGAGGGCTGCATCAGTCAAGGTGCCCGGCGTGACCACGCGCATCACTTTGCGCTCGACGGGCCCTTTCGACGTGGCCGGGTCGCCGATCTGTTCGCAAATCGCGACGGATTCGCCGAGCTTCACCAGCTTGGCCAGATACTGTTCGACCGCGTGATGCGGCACGCCTGCCATCTTGATCGGATTGCCCGCCGACGCGCCGCGCTGCGTAAGTGTTAAATCGAGCAGACGCGCGGCCTTTTCCGCGTCTTCGAAAAAGAGCTCGTAGAAGTCGCCCATCCGGTAGAACACCAGCGTGCCCGGATGATCAGCCTTGATGCGGAGATACTGCTGCATCATTGGCGTGTGTTGTGCGACGTCATTGGCCGCTGCGGTTTGAATGCCCATCCTCGGTGTCTTTTTGCGTTAGCTGTTCAGGGCGTGAGTTTAACCCGCCAGCGCGGCGAGCGGACCCTGGCCGGATGGCCAATCCACAAAGCAGCTTACGTGTCGCAATGCGGATTCTCACGCCACCCGGGCGATTCTGATTCTCGCCATGCCATCATTCTTCAACGAGCGCCCGCATATCCACCGTGCGCTCATTCACAGCGCTGCGCCGCTTTGCGAGCCACATCATGAACGTGATGAAGCTGCCGAACACCACAATGATCCACTGCGCGGGCATCTTCGCGGTGAGCAGTATCGCGTAGGCCCCGAGCATCAGCAGCACGGCCAGATTCTGGTTGAAATTCTGCACCGCGATTGAATGCCCCGCGGAGAGCAAGGTCGCGCCACGATGCTGGAGGATCGCGTTCATCGGCACGATAAAAAAGCCGGAGAGCGCGCCGAGCAGGATCATCAGCGGATAGGCGAGCAGGATGTAGATCGGCAGCACGTATGAGCCGATACGGATGCCGGCGCCCGCCGGAAACAGGTCCCGGTTGTAGAACGCCACAGCGATCGCGACCGCGCCGGTGAGGATGCCGATCGGCAGCACGCGCAGCGAATTGCGCAATGGAATCAGCGCCGCCGCGGCCGCCGCGCCGACGGCGATGCCGAGCCCCGTCACGCCTTGCATCACCGCCGCCTTCGACAGCGACAGGCCGAGGTTCACGTTCGCCCATTTGAGCACCAGCAATTGCAGCGTGACCGCGCCACCCCACATCAGCGTCGTGACCCACAGCGCGATCTGCGCGAGCTTGTCGGCCCACAACACGTTGAAGCAATGATAGAAGTCGCCGACCAGTTTCTTCGGCTCGTTCAAACGGTTCGGATAACGCGCGCCGGTGTCGGGAATGAAGATGTTGACCGCCGCCGCGATGGCATACGTGACCATCACCGCGAACATCGCCAGATCGGCGGAAGAGCGGATCAGCGGCAGATGCGCATGCGCGACGAACCGGTCGGCGAGGGTGCTGATCAATGCGCCGCCGACCATCGTGCCGACAATGGTCGACAGGACGGTGGCCGATTCGAGCCACGCGTTCGCCTTGACGAGTTTGTCCGCGGGCAGGAGCTCGGTGAGAATGCCGTACTTGGCCGGCGAATACGCGGCCGCGCCAAAGCCGACCACACCGTACGCAATCATCGGATGGACGCCGGCGATCATCATCAGGCAACCGCTCGCCTTGAGCGCGTTGGAGACGAACATGACGTGCCGCTTTTGCAACGCGTCGGCGAACGCGCCGACGAAGGGGGCGAGCAACACGTAGGAGATAGTGAAGAACATCTGCAGCAGCGGCGTGACCCAGGCGGCCGAACGGATCACCGATAGCAGGGCGATGGCGGCGATCAGCAGGGCATTGTCCGCGAGCGACGAAATGAACTGCGCCGCGATGATTGTGTAGAAGCCTTTTTTCATGAAGCGGATCGGAAGCTGCGCGGAAATCTGACGCGAAGCAGGGCGCTGCAAGAAGCGCGCAAAACGCAGCCGGCGATCGTGCGTGCCGGCGCGGCCTTCCGCTTTGTAGCACGAACGCCCGCCGGGTGCAGGCGGGCCAACGAAAAAGCGGCCGAAGCCGCTTTACGTATTACCGATGCTGTATTACCGATGCCGGCACCGAGCCGGCCAGTCCAGACCTGAGACCTGAACCTTAAGCCGATTGCTGGCGCGTGCGGCTGTAGCGCGACAGGATCGGGATCATCTGCGCGTAGACCTTCGGATTGCCCGCGACGATTTCGCCGACGTGCAGGAAGTCCGAGTCGCCCGTGTAATTGCCGACCAGACCGCCGGCTTCCGTGATCAGCAGGCTGCCTGCGGCGACGTCCCACGGATTCAGGCCTTGCTCGAAGAAGCCGTCCATACGGCCCGCGGCGACGTTGGCCAGATCGAGCGCGGCAGCGCCCGGACGGCGCAGGCCGGCGCAGGCTTCGGTCATTTCAGCGAACTGGCGGCCATACGCTTCGAGGCCATCCTTTTCACGGAACGGGAAGCCGGTGCCGATCAGGCCGTCAGCCAGGCGGTCGCGCTTGGCGACGCGGATGCGGCGGTCGTTCAGGAACGCGCCGCGGCCGCGCGAGGCGGTGAACAGGTCGTTGCGGGTCGGATCGTAGACCACCGACTGCGTCACGATGCCCTTGTGCGCAAGTGCGATCGACACGCAGTAGTACGGGAAGCCGTGGATGAAATTGGTGGTGCCGTCGAGCGGATCGATGATCCACTGATATTCGGAGTCGTTGTCCGACTTGCCGGATTCTTCGGCGAGGATGGCGTGATCGGGGTAGGCTGTCTTGAGCGTATCGATGATCGCTGCTTCAGACGCTTTGTCGACCTCCGTGACGAAATCGTTGTGCTGTTTCTTGCTGACCTGGAGCAGATCGAGGTCGAGCGACGCGCGGTTGATGATCTGGGCTGCGCGGCGCGCGGCCTTCACAGCAATATTGAGCATGGGATGCATGAGACTGGATCCTTGTGCCGGGGCAGCACGGCTGCTTACCGGTAAATGAGCGCGGGATGAGCGCTAATTGAGCGCCATCAAAGGGCGCGGAAACAGCACGGAACGCACGTCCGGCAAAGGACCGGGTGCGCATTCCGCCGACGGAGACGAATTGGATAAGAACGAGGCGCCGGACCTTTCACAGGAGAAAACCGGGCGCGAATATTGGTATTTTACCTGAGTCCGGGCGCCGCGGCAGCGCTTGCTGCCAGGCATGGCGTGCGACGGTCCAACGGCGCGGCTTTAGCGCGGCGGACACGCGCATTTCGGAGCCGATGCACTGTTGGCGCTACCATACGCGTTCTTTAGCTTGCCGAGTTTCATCGTGGACCACACCCACCATTCTTCCGATCCCGCCGTGGCGGACCTGCGCGGCGGTTTTACGTCGACGCGCTTTGTGCTCGTCGAGCCCAGCCATCCCGGCAACGTCGGCGCCGCGGCGCGCGCGCTGAAAACCATGGGTTTCTCGCGCCTCGTGCTGGTGTCGCCACGTGTGCCGCACGTGCAAAGCGATCCGGAAGCCATCGCCATGGCGAGCGGCGCTGACGACGTGCTGGCGTCCGCGCACGTCGTACCGACGCTTGCCGATGCGTTGAGCGGCGTGCATTGGTCGATTGCACTGACCGCCCGGCTGCGCGAATACGGGCCGCCGCAATGGACGCCGCGTGCCGCGGCGGGCGCCGCGCGCGAGCAGGCAATACATGGCGAGATCGCGCTGGTGTTCGGCAACGAGCGCACGGGCCTGTCGAACGAGGATGTCGAGCGCTGCAGCGCGCTCGCGCATATTCCGGCCAATCCCGCCTACAGTTCGCTCAATCTTGCGCAGGCCGTGCAGGTGTTGGCGTATGAATTGCGCACGGCGTATCTGTCCGCGGGCGAGGCAACGGCTGCAGCATCCGCGGTGGCTCAAGCGGTCGCCGGGCAGGGCGAGCCGGTCGGCACGCGGGCGGCAAGCGACGAAATCGAAAGCATGTACGCTCATCTGGAAAGCGCGCTGGTCGCGCTCGAGTTTCTCGATCCGGCCAATCCGAAGAAATTGATGTCCCGCTTGCGGCGCCTGTTCGCGCGTTCCGGTCTGGAGCGCGAGGAAGTGAATATCGTGCGCGGCATCGCCAAGCATATTCTGCTGAAGACCAAACCGCCGGGCGACGACGCGTCCTAAGGGCTGCGTGCCCATCAATCTACGACCTTGCCGGCAGCGTGGGCTTCCGGCAGGTTTCGCGCAATCGCCCTACAATCGCTCGAACCGTTCTAAGCAAAGCTGCCGATCTGCTATGCGGCAAGCATCCGCCGTGCGTGGTGTTTCACGCAGGCGGTCTTTTTCCCCACAACCTAGTCCCTGCCATGTTCACGAGACTCCGCGAAGACATCGCCACGATCCGCGAGCGCGATCCCGCCGCCCGCAGCGCCTGGGAAGTCATCACGTGTTATCCGGGTCTGCACGCGCTCGTGCTGCACCGGCTCGCGCACGCATGCTGGCAGGCTAAACGCCGCTGGCTCGCGCGTTTCATCTCGCAGATGGCGCGTTTCATGACCGGCATCGAAATCCATCCGGGCGCTACGCTGGGCCGCCGTGTGTTCATCGATCACGGCATGGGCGTCGTGATTGGCGAGACGGCGCAAGTCGGCGACGACTGCACGATCTATCAGGGCGTGACGCTTGGCGGCACGTCGCTCACGCGGGGGGCGAAACGGCATCCCACGCTTGAACGCGGCGTGATCGTCGGCGCGGGGGCGAAGGTGCTCGGCGGTTTTACGATCGGCGCGGACGCGAAGATCGGCTCGAATGCAGTGGTCACGAAGCCTGTGCCGGCGCGTGGCACGGCGGTGGGTAATCCGGCGCGGATCATTGTCCCGGCAGCCGCCGCCGTGGTAGCCACGGCGAGCGCATCGGCAAATGGCGCAGCGCGTGAGTCGAAGGCAGTGTCGGAAAAGAGCGCATTCTGCGCCTACGGCATCACGCCGAATGCGGACGATCCGGTATCGCTGGCGATTCACGGTCTGATCGACCACGCTGCCACGCAATCGAAGCGTATCGACGAAATCGTCGACGCGCTGGAGCGGCTGGGAACCAGTCTGGAAGGCTTGCAAGGCGCCGACGCGGCGCTGCTCGATCTGCGGCGCCTGTCGGCCGCGATTGCAGGAAAGGTGGAAGGCGCGGTGGCGGAGCGCTAGTCAGTTCAGCGGCAACGCCCGAATCCCTTCCGCATCGATCCGCAGATAACCGCCACGGCGCTCGCCGTGATCGAGATCCCAATCCGGCAACACCCAGCGCGTGCCGCCCGGCTCGCGATGCCGCGCCGGACGATGCGTATGCCCATGAATGATCGTGGCCGTTTTCGACGACTTGAATAACGCAGCGACGGCTTTCGGCGTCACGTCATACTTTGGCGAAACCGGACGCGAACGGCCTTGCTCGCTTTTCGAGCGCATGTTTTCCGCAAGCGCCTGACGCCAGCGAAACGGCCACGCGAGAAACAGCATCTGCGCGAAACGGATGCGCGCAAAGCGCCGGAAAAATTGATAGCCGCGATCCGCGGTGCAGAGGCCGTCACCGTGCGCGAGCACGATCCGCGTGCCGAACGCGGTGATCACGAACGGATCGGGCAACCAGATCGCGCCGGCCGCTTTCATGAAGCGCTTGCCGAGCAGAAAATCGCGATTGCCGTGCATGATGTAGAGCGCGATACCGCGTTCCGACAGCGTATGCAGCAACGCCGCCATCCGCGCGACGAACGGCTCGACGAGCATGTCGTCGCCGATCCAGTACTCGAACAGATCGCCGAGAATGAAAACCGAATCCGCCTGCTCGGCCGTGACGCGGACGAAGTGTTCGAACGCGGCGACCGTGTGCGGAATCGCCTCGCTCAGATGAATATCGGAGAGGAGAAAAAACGGGCGTGCGGCGTGCGGGCGTTTGCCCTCGCCAGGCACGCCCGCGGCGACGCTTCGCAGCGGTGTTTCTTGCAGCATTGAAGGTGCCTGATGTCAGTTCAAACGCGTTGGCCCTTATCGGACGCTTAGTCGACGATCACTGCTTTTTCGATCACGACGTCGTCGGCCGGCACGTCCTGATGGAAGCCCTTCGAACCCGTCTTGACCTTCTTGATCTTCTCGACGATGTCCATGCCGTCGACCACCTTGCCGAACACCGCATAGCCCCAGCCCTGCGGCGTCGGCGACGAGTGGTTCAGGAAGTCGTTGTCGTTCACGTTGATGAAGAATTGCGCGGTTGCCGAGTGCGGGTCGTTCGTGCGAGCCATCGCGATCGAGCCGTTGACATTCTTCAGGCCGTTGTTCGCTTCGTTGGTGATCGGCTCAGCCGTCGGCTTCTGCTTCATGCCGGGTTCGAAACCGCCGCCCTGAATCATGAAGCCGTCGATCACGCGGTGGAACACCGTGTTGTCGTAGTGACCGGCCTTCACGTAGTTGAGGAAGTTCTCAACCGACTTCGGCGCCTTTTCAGCGTCCAGTTCGAGTTTGATGACGCCGTGGTTTGTATGCAGTTCAACCATGATGGAATCCTTTGATGAACGGGGTGGGTAAAAGGCGCGGCCGTTCGTCATGAAGTGAGATGACGACGGGCCGCGCCGGGGGCGTAGATTGGGTTGATTTCCTGTGCAGCGTGCCTGGTGCTGCTTCCTGCTCTATTGCTTACTTGCCGACCACCGTGGCCGATTCGATCACGATCGGTTTTTGCGGCACGTCGCTCATCGGGCCGCGTGTGGTGGTGGCCGTGCCTTCGATCTTCTTCACGACGTCCATGCCGCTCGTGACCTTGCCGAACACCGCGTAGCCGTTGCCGTCCGGATTCGGATAGTCGAGGCCGGCGTTATCCACCGTGTTGATGAAGAACTGCGCCGTGGCCGAATTCGGATCGCTGGTGCGCGCCATGGCGAGCGTGCCGGCGGCGTTCTTCAGACCGTTGCGGCTTTCGAGCGGAATCGGCGCGCGCGTGGGCTTCTCAGCGAAGCTCTGCGTATAACCGCCGCCCTGAATCATGAAGCCGCGAATCACGCGATGGAAAATCGTGCCGCTGTACTGGCCGGACTTCACGTAGTCGAGGAAGTTGGCGACCGTTTTCGGCGCCTTCTCAGGATACAACTCGACGCGGATGTCGCCTTCCGTGGTCTTGAAGAGGACGGACGGGTGCGCGGCCTGCGAACCGGACTGGGCAAAGGCGGGGGCGTTTGCGATCAGGGCGGCGCTGCCGAGCGCCAACATCAACCATTTCATGAAGATCCTCAGGGTTGGAAAAAACGTGTTGCCGAAAACGGTGACGGTGTTACTGCGACGGCGCCATGTAGGGCGGCATGGCGAGCGAGCCATTTGCGCCGCCGTACTGGAAGCTCGGTGTTTGTGTCATGTCCGCGGTGGGGCGCGCGGCGCTGGCCTCGGCAGGCGCCGCGGCTTTTTTCGCCGGCGCGCTGCCCTTGGGCGGCGAAACGATCTTCTGGATGTCGGCGAGGCGCTGCGTGGTCGTGGCGCTTGCTTTGCCGAGGCCCTGGGCGCGACGGTAGGCTTCGTTCGCCATGCGCAGATACAGATCGCCGAGATTCTCGTACGCGAGACCGTAGCCAGGATTCACCTTGGTCGCGGTTTCGAGCGCGGCGCGTGCCTCGGCATAACGGCCGTGCTTCGCATAGAGCGCGGCCAGGTTGTTATACGGTTCGGGCAGTTCCGGATACAGCTGCGTGAGTTCGGTGAACGCGGTGATGGCTTCGTCGTCGCGATTCAGGTGGGCGAGCACGGTGGCGCGCTTGAACCTGGCTTGCGCGTCGTGCGGATTCGAGGCGATGCGCGCGTCGAGCTGGGTGAGCGAGGCTTCCCAGTTCTTCTGCGCAATCGACGCGTCGATTTCCGGCGTGTTGTCACGCACGGCGGGGCCCTGCGGCATGGTCGCGGCGCCTTTCTGCGCGTACGCGGCAGCACCCGGCAAGACCGTGAGGGCGACGGCGCAGAATGCCGTCGCGGCGAGGGTCGCAGCGCTGCGCGCGCGGCCGCTGGAAGGTTTCATAGGCTCGGGTCTGGATGTTATACTCCGACCCATTCTAACAAAAGGTCTGCGCGTTCCGTCGAACCGCAAACTGTCTTTTCGCCACTCGTGGTCGTCTCCGCCTTGAACGCAGCCTGACCGCCGCACCAGGTGCACCGGTTTGCTGCTGTGCGTGTTGCAGTACACAGAACGCACCCGCCGTCTTCTCGCGGGGCGCCTCATGCACGAAACAGCACGAAACACATTGCGGATTTCTTTCGGCCCACGCACCGTTCTCTATGGAATCACTGCGCATCTACAACACGCTCGCGCGTGACAAGCAAACTTTCGTGCCGCTGCAGGATGGCGTCGTGCGGATGTACGTCTGCGGGATGACCGTGTACGACTATTGTCACGTCGGTCATGCACGGGTGATGGTCGTGTTCGACATCGTGCAGCGGTGGTTGCGCACGCTCGGCTACGACGTCACCTACGTGCGCAACATCACGGATATCGACGACAAGATCATCCGGCGCGCAGTGGAGAACGGCGAAACGATCAAATCGTTGACCGATCGCTTCATCAAAGCCTTGCATGAAGATGCGGATGCGCTCGGTATCGAGCGGCCCGATCTGGAACCACGCGCCACCGATTTCATCCCGCAGATGCTCGGCATGATCGAGAAGCTCGAGGTGAACGGTTACGCCTATCAGGCGGCCGACGGCGACGTGAACTATGCGGTGCGCAAGTTCGCGGGCTACGGCAAGCTGTCGGGCAAGTCGCTCGAAGATCTGCGCGCCGGCGAACGCGTCGCCGCGAACGAGTCGAAGCAGGACCCGCTCGACTTCGTGCTGTGGAAACAGGCGAAGCCGGACGAACCGGCCGACACTGGCTGGGAGTCGAAGTACGGGCGCGGCCGCCCCGGCTGGCATATCGAATGCTCGGCAATGGGCTGCACGTTGCTCGGCGAGCATTTCGACATTCACGGCGGCGGTCAGGACCTGCAGTTTCCGCACCACGAGAACGAGATTGCGCAAAGCGAAGCTGCGACCGGACAAACCTTCGTCAATTACTGGATGCACAACGGCTACGTACAGATCGACAATGAGAAGATGTCGAAGTCGTTGAACAACTTCTTTACGATTCGCGAAGTATTGGCGCAGTACGATGCCGAGGTCGTGCGTTTTTTCATCGCGCGCGCACACTATCGCTCGCCGTTGAATTACAGCGACGTGCATATCGACGACGCCCGCAGTGCGCTGACGCGTTTGTACACCGCGCTGAAAGACGTCACGCCGGACGGTGCGGAACTCGACTGGAACGAAGCGCATGCGCAGCGTTTCCAGGCAGCAATGAACGACGACTTCAACACGCCGGTTGCAGTGTCGGTGTTGTTCGAGTTGGCAACTGAAGTGAACCGCACGCGCGATCCCGCGCTGGCCCGTCAATTGCGCTCGCTGAGCGCTGTGATCGGCTTGCTCGGCCGGGAGCCGCGTGCATACCTGCAGCGGGCTGCGGGCGCCGCCGCGGAAGGCGCGCTCGACGCCGCCGCGATCGAAGCGAAGATCGCCGCGCGCGTGGCCGCCAAGCAGGCGAAAGACTATGCAGCAGCAGACCGGATCCGGGCAGAATTGCTCGAGGCCGGCGTTGCACTTGAAGACAAACCCGGCGGGTTGACCGAGTGGCGGCGCGTGTGAGCGCACCTCGTACTTCCCTCTGATCGACTCGCCAGGCAGGAGGCAGGATGGCAACGGCCACGAAGACGCCGGCTAAACGAGCCACGTCTCAAACAAACGCGGCAACCGCGGTAAAGTCGACACGAACGTCGGCTCGCGCGGGCGGCAGCGCGGTAAAGAATGCATCATCGAAAGCCGCCGGGGCGGCGGCGAAGGCAGGCGTGCGTGCCGCGGCGGGTGCAGCAGCAACGGCAACGACCGGGGCGGCGAAGAAGACCACCGTCAAGCGCGCGCTGAACGGCTCGTCGGCGCACGCGCCTGTTTCGACGCGTGCCAAAACCTCGCGTGCAAAAAGCAATGGCGCGTTGCCTGCCGAACTCGCAGGCGACGTGCGAGAACTCGCGCGGGATACTCACGAAGGCGAAGTCGTACGCAAGACGCGTGCGTCATCGAGTGCGGGCGGGGAAGCCGCGGATGTTGCTGAACTCGCGGTGCCGGTGCAGATCGGCGGCCTCACGCCTGAAGTCACCCGTCCGGCGTATTGGGACAAGGCGTGCGCGGACCTCGTCAAGCGCGACCGTATCCTGAAGAAACTGATCCCGAAGTTCGGCCCGGTGCATCTGCTAAGCCGTGGCGATCCGTTCGTCACGCTCGCGCGTTCGGTGGTCGGGCAGCAGATTTCGGTAGCGTCCGCGCAGGCGGTCTGGGCGAAAGTCGAGGCGGCGTGTCCGAAGCTCGTGCCGCAGCAGTTCATCAAGCTCGGTCAGGACAAGCTGACCGCGTGCGGGTTGTCCAGGCGCAAGGCCGAATACGTGCTCGATCTCGCGCAGCACTTCGTGTCGGGCGCGTTGCACGTCGGCAAGTGGACCTCGATGGACGACGAGGCGGTGATCGCCGAACTCACGCAGATCCGCGGCATTGGCCGCTGGACCGCGGAAATGTTCCTGATCTTCAATCTGTCGCGCCCGGACGTGCTGCCGCTTGACGATCTCGGCCTGATCCGCGCGATCAGCGTCAATTACTTCAGCGGCGAACCGGTTACGCGCAGTGAAGCGCGTGAGGTCGCGGCAAACTGGGAGCCGTGGCGCACTGTCGCCACCTGGTATATGTGGCGTAGTCTCGATCCGTTGCCGGTCGACTACTAAAGCAAAAGAAGCGATGCCGTTTGAAAAGCTATCAATTGTTAAAAATCGATAGTTGAGAAATGGTTTTGACATCGGCGAGCGCGGTTAGAATACGCGCTGCCGGTAAGTCCAAGGATTACAACCAATGAAGACCACCTTTCTGGATTTCGAACAGCCGATCGCTGAACTCGAAGCGAAGATCGAAGAATTGCGCTTCGTGCAGGACGATTCGGCCGTCGATATTTCGGAAGAGATCGAGCGGCTGTCCAAGAAGAGTCAACAGCTCACCAAAGATCTGTACGCGAACCTCACCCCGTGGCAGGTTTCGCAAATCGCCCGTCACCCCCAACGCCCGTACACGTTCGATTACGTGAACGAGCTGTTCACCGATTTCCACGAGCTGCACGGCGACCGCAACTATGCGGACGACCTGTCGATCGTCGGCGGCCTCGCGCGTTTCAACGGCCAGGCGTGCATGGTGATCGGCCATCAGAAGGGTCGTGATACGAAGGAGCGCGCGCTGCGCAACTTCGGCATGCCGCGTCCGGAAGGCTATCGCAAGGCCGAACGCCTGATGCGTCTCGCCGAGAAGTTCGGCTTGCCGATCTTCACGTTCATCGACACGCCGGGCGCCTATCCGGGCATCGGCGCGGAAGAGCGCGGCCAGTCGGAAGCGATCGGTCGCAATCTGTACGTGATGGCTGAACTCAAGACGCCGCTGATCGCCACGATCATCGGTGAAGGCGGTTCGGGCGGCGCGCTTGCGATTGCCGTCGGCGACAGCGTGCTGATGCTGCAGTTCTCGACCTATTCGGTGATTTCGCCGGAAGGGTGCGCGTCGATCCTGTGGAAGAGCGCAGCGAAAGCGCCGGAAGCCGCGGAAGCGCTCGGCCTGACCGCGCATCGTCTCAAGGCGCTCGGCCTGATCGACAAGATCGTCAACGAGCCGCTCGGTGGCGCGCATCGCGATCCGAAGGGCATGGCCGCGATGCTGCGCCGTGCACTCGCCGACTCGCTGCGCCAGTTCCAGGGCATGAGCATCAACGACCTGCGTCAACGCCGTTTCGAACGGTTGATGTCGTACGGCAAGTTCAAGGAAACGACGCCGGGTGCGTAAGCCCGCGCGCGTTCTCTTTCGTCCTTCAGCGCGTAACGCGCTAGCGACGTGACTCCCACCGCCGAATCGCCCGCCGACCGCCTCGTTCTCGAGGCGGTCGGCGTTGCGCTGTCCGCGTTGCCTGCGAATGCGCGCATTGCGGTGGCGTTCAGCGGTGGCGTCGATTCGAGTGTGCTGCTGGATGCGGTGGTGCGTGTCGCGGGGGCGTCGCGTTGTGTCGCGCTGCATGTGCATCATGGACTCAGCGCGCATGCCGACGAGTGGCTCGCGCATTGCGAAGCATTTGCGCAGGAACGTGGCGTTGAATTCGCGGCACAGCGTGTCGAGGTGCCGCGTGACGCGGGTGTGAGTGTCGAGGCCGCGGCGCGCGATGCGCGTTACCGTGCGCTGGACGCAATGTGCGCAGCACGCGCCGTTCCCACGCTATGGCTCGCGCAACATGCGGATGACCAGGCGGAGACGGTGCTATTGCAATTGCTGCGCGGCGCGGGCCTCGCGGGACTTGCGGCGATGGCGCCCGAGTACTTGCCGGCAGGCGCCTCCTCGGTGCGCGTGAGGCCTTTGCTGCATCTGCTGCGAGCGCAACTCGAGCAGTATGCGAGCGCCCGGAATCTGCGCTGGATCGACGACGAATCGAACGCGGACACCCGTTACGCGCGCAACGCATTGCGTCACGAGGTGACACCGGCGCTGGCCGTCCACTTTCCTGGTTTTCGCGACGCACTCGCGCGCACCGCCGCGCATGCGGCATCGGCGCAGCGTCTGCTCGACGATCTCGCGCGCATCGATCTGGACGAAGCCGTGCGCGATGATGGCCGCGCGCTATCGCATGATGTGCTGCTCGCCCTCGACGACGATCGCGCGCTCAACCTGCTGCGCTACTGGATGCGCACACTGGGTCTGGCTGCTGCATCGACCGCGCGTCTGACCGACGTTTTGCGGCAGTTGCGCGAAGTCGGGGAAGCCGGCGAGGGCCATAGCCTGCGTATCGATCATGCAGGGCAAGCGTTGCGCAGTTATCGCGGCTTGATCTACTGGGAAGCGGGCGATAGCAGTGAGCCCGCCGATGAAACCGCGCTCGCTGAGCGCGCAGTGAGCGAACTCGCATGGCAGGGTGAAGCGATCTGGCGTTTGCCGCAATGGCGGGGCACCTTTGTGTTTGTCGCAGTCGCTGTCGCCGCCGCTTCTGATGTCGATTCCGCTGCCGATGGCGATGCCTCCGGCATTGTCGATGGAGCGTCAGACGATCACGATACGCTTCCCGTCAGCGTTCTGCGCCGGGCATTGCTAAGCGCGCGTTCGCGCAGTGGCGGCGAACGGATGCGTACGAGCGCTGCACCAGGCAGCCCGAGCCGCACGCTGAAGAACCTGTTCCAGGAGCGCGGCATTCCGGCATGGAAGCGTGACGTGCCGCTGCTTTACGTAGGCGGCGACCTGCTGTTCGTGCCCTTGCTCGGCCTGAACCGCACAGCGTTGCCCGAGCAGGTCGATGCGGCCGAGCCGCGTGTCAGGATCATCTGGCGCGACGACCTGCTGATCGCCTGACCGACCAGTCGGACAGGCGGGTTATCTATCCGGTGAATCTCCGGAATAGGGCGCAAAACCGCGCCGGATACGCCTTTTCAGCCGGTAATATGGATCATTCGACGGCCATTTCGGCTTGTCTTTTTGCGCTCGATCGGGTAATTTAACTTGTTTGCCCGACCCGATTTCGCCGTCGCTTTTGCGGTTTCCGTGCGTGATCCGTCGTTTCCGGTAAGCCACTAGCGATCATTCCCGGGCAAATCCGCGCGTGTTACACGCGCGCTGCATCTACGCCGCCACACACTTTGCCGTCGTTCACAAGACGTTGCGCTCCTGTGCTTTTGTGCGGTCGTCTCCAGCGCGCCAGCGCGTTTTCTCCTCCAGTTCAGAACGACAATGGCACTCATCGTACATAAATACGGCGGCACCTCGATGGGCTCGGTCGAGCGCATCAAGAACGTCGCCAAGCGCGTCGCGAAATGGCATAAGGCCGGCCACAAGATGGTCGTCGTGCCGTCGGCAATGTCCGGCGAAACCAACCGCTTGCTCGGTCTCGCGAAAGAAATCACGAGCCAGCCGAGCCCGCGCGAACTCGACATGATTGCGGCTACCGGCGAGCAGGTCAGCTCGGGACTGCTGGCCATCGCGCTGCAGGAAGCCGGCGTCGACGCGGTCAGCTATGCCGGCTGGCAAGTGCCGGTCAAAACGGATAGCGCGTTCACGAAAGCGCGCATCAGCGAAATCGACGGCGAGCGCGTGCTGCGCGATCTCGAAGCGGGCAAAGTAGTGGTGATCACCGGCTTCCAGGGTATCGACCCTGACGGCCACATCACCACGCTCGGCCGCGGCGGTTCGGATACGTCGGCTGTTGCAGTCGCTGCCGCATTGAAGGCCGACGAGTGCCTGATTTACACGGACGTCGACGGCGTCTACACGACCGACCCGCGCGTGGTGGAAGAAGCACGCCGCCTCGATCGCGTGACGTTTGAAGAAATGCTGGAAATGGCAAGCCTGGGTTCCAAGGTGCTGCAGATCCGCTCGGTGGAATTCGCCGGCAAATATCAGGTGAAGACGCGTGTGCTGTCGAGCCTGACCGATCCGCTGATCCCGCTCGACACTGAAATGAAGTCGGGCACCCTGATTACATTTGAAGAAGACGAGACCATGGAAAAAGCAGTCATCTCAGGCATCGCGTTTCAGCGCGACGAAGCTCGTATCGCCGTGATGGGTGTGCCCGACAAGCCGGGCATCGCGTATCAGATTCTCGGCCCGGTGGCGGACGCGAATATCGACGTCGACATGATCATCCAGAACCAGAGCGTCGAAGGCAAAACGGCCTTTACGTTCACGGTCGGCCGCGGCGATTATCAGCGCGCCATGGACATCCTCACCGGCCAGGTGAAGGGCCATGTGCAGGCTGAGCAGGTGCTGGGCGATCCGAAGGTGTCGAAGGTATCGGTGGTCGGCGTCGGCATGCGTTCGCACGTGGGTATCGCGAGCACGATGTTCCGCACGTTGTCGGAAGAGGGCATCAACATCCAGATGATCTCGACCTCCGAAATCAAGATTTCGGTGCTGATCGACGAGAAGTACATGGAGCTCGCCGTGCGCGCGCTGCATAAGGCGTTCGAACTGGATCAAGCGTAATTTGCTGTGCGGGGTGGGGTGTACAAGAGCACCTCATCTCTGAATGTGTGCGGTACGCCCGGCTAATGTGACGCAAGTTAATGTCAATTAATTGCGTCGTCAGTGACAAAGCTGGCACAAAAAATGTGCGGCAGACATTGACCTTCGCGGTTCGGCCCGCTATTATCTTGGCTTCGTTGCGCTGACTCCCTGCGCGACCGAAAGTTTGGGAGACGTGGCCGAGAGGTCGAAGGCACTCCCCTGCTAAGGGAGCATCTGGGCCAAAACCTGGATCGAGGGTTCGAATCCCTCCGTCTCCGCCAAAAGCGGTGACAAGGCCCCGTAAGTTCAACGACTTACGGGGCTTTTTCTTTTTCAGCCCATCAGCTAGCCCATCGCGGATTTCCTGGTAAGTCCGTCTCCCATGGCAGACCCATCCCTGTTCTGGTCGGGAAAATTAGAGCAGCAATCGTGCGATAGCCCTCGGTCGATCAAGGAAAGGCGAGCTGTTGCATCGGTGATGTGACGCAACAGCGTGATTCGTCAGCGCGCGGCGAGCGGGGTGTCGCCCGCACCTTCCCAACCACCGCCAAGCGCCTTGTACAGACGTATTGCGTTCAGCGATACGTCCGCATCGCTGCGTATCCATTCGAGCTTTGCCGCGAGCAGGGTTCGCTGCGCTGCGAGCGCATCGAGCCGGGTGTCGGCGCCGGCCTGGTAGCGCGACGTCGAGAGCTGCAAGGCATGGTCGCTTTGCGCAACGTTCGCCGCGAGACTCGTGCGCCGCTGCTGCTCCGTCGAGAGCGCGGAGAGCGTGTTGTCGATCTCGTTCCAGGCGCCAAGCACCGTACGCTGATACGCGAGCGCGGCCTCCTGCTGCTGTGCCTCACGCAGCTTCAGTTGGGCACGCAGTCGTCCGCCTTCGAAGACCGGCAGGCTGAGCGTCGGGCCGATCGCGAAGGCGGTTGATCTACCCCGTTCCACGATCCAGCGCATCGTGAAGGCGCTGGCTGACGAGGAGCTCGTTCGTACCGGGCGCGCTGATGGCGTGCGGCTCGGGCCGGCGTTCCTGCGGCTGGTCGGCAAACTGCATACCGACGTGGTAGCCGTGGCGGCCCCGCACCTGCAGTCGCTGAGCGACGATATTGGCGAAACGGTGGCGCTCGGCCGGATCAGCGGCCGCGAGCTGGCGTTCATTCACGTGGTGGTAGCCGAGCAGGAACTGCGTGTGGTGCCGCGTGTCGGGGCGAACCTGCCGCTCGCGACCACGGCGGGCGGGAGGGCGTTACTGGCGCTCGGTGCGGACGAGGAGGCGTTGATGCTGCTTCAACTGCCAGACGCCAAGGGGACGGACAGCGGCGAACTACTGAAGGAACTGAAGCGTGTGAGGCGCATCGGCTATGCGGTCGACGACAACGAAACGACGCCCGGTGTTGTGTCCCTTGCTGTCGGCGTTGATACCATCCTCGGGCGCTTTGCGGTATCCGTTCCGGCTCCGGCAGTCCGTGTCGCGGCAGCCGGACGACCACGAATCGTGGAGAGGTTGCTGGCGTGCCGGGATGTCTTGCTGGGTGAGATAGGGCGCAATCGCCCCGATGAATGAAATGAGGTGGAAATGACGGATATGAACACAGTCTTTGCGGCCGCACCCCAACGAGGTGCGGGAGCACAAGCCTGGCGTGACACACTACCGGGCCTTGCCGGTCCTTACTGGGTCAAGGTGGCCAATTCGCCCGTGCAACTGGTACATGTGAGCTATAACGACTATCGTGGCCGGTGGCAGGTTGAATCGTTCGGCGACAGCATTGCACTTAACCTGGATCCTGTATTCAAGGGAGCCCTGTGGCACGGGCCGTTGTCTGGCCCCGACGATGCCGACCGCAGGGTTGAGCGCGCCGTGATCGGCGAAGCGCGAAGGCAAGGAGTGCCGCCAGACGGACGACCAGTTCACCGGCATGATCGTCAGTTCGGCCAGGTATGCCATCCCTATGACGCCAACGAAACCGGCGATCACGAGTTCTAGCGGGCGGAATCCGCGCTTTTCGAGTTGCAGGAGGGCATAGGTCGCGATGATCGTGATCACCATCCCGTCGAACAGCGTTATGTGCAGAAGCAGAGATATGCCGATGGCGCCACCGAGTACCTCGGCGAGATCCGTGGCCATGGCGGCCGCTTCGCAGAACAACCACAGGGCAATGGCGTAGCGGCGCGGCAGCGCATCGCGACAGATCTCGGCAAGATTGCGTCCTGTGGCGATTCCGAGCCTGGCTGACATGGACTGGAACAGCATTGCAACGATACTGGCAAGGAGGACGACCCACAGGAGGGTGTCGCCGTATCGTGCGCCTGCCTGCAGGTTGGTGATGATGTTGCCTGGGTCCAGGTAGGCCACGGAGGCGATGACGGCAGGCCCCGAGGCGGCGAGGAGGGTGCGCAGACCTCGCCCCCCGCTGCCCGTGAGGGTGTGCTGCCCGTTCAGGCACGCCTGGGTAAGGTCTGGATCGGCGACGGTCGTTCTGTTCATGGGGTCATGCGTGATGGTCGTGTGTCGGTGCGCAGCGGCCCGCGGACTGCGGGCTGGCTCTAGCGCCTGGCGGGGCGCATGGCCCCGGGTGGCTAGAAAGTGGTCGCCATTCCGATTCGCGCCAGGATCTGTGAACCGGTGCTGGAGGGTGCGAGCAATCCGTTGATCCACGCCGTTGCCGGACCGTTGCCGCCGATCGCGCGCTGGTAGATGCCCTCCGCGTAAAGGGTTGTCCGCTTCGACAGCCAGTACATCACCGATGCTGTGACTTCATGGGCCTTGTTGCTGGAGAGTTCGGCGTTTCCCTTCATGTATTGGTAATCCCCACCGAGTGACCATTCCGGGGTGATACGCCAGTCTGCCCCGAGCTGTATCGCATTGATCTCCGCACCCGTGAGGGTGTTTCGGGTATTGGTGTAGAGGACATTGGCGAGGACTTTGCCGATGTCGTACTTGGTGCCGACTCCCCAGTTGCGAATCCCCTCATGGCCGTTATCCATTTGCGGGTATTTGACGTCGGTGTAGGCCGCGGCGATGCCGAACCCGCCACGCTTATACTCCAGCGCTGCACTGACCGTGTTATCGGTCGATACGGCGCCGGCTACGTTGCCGAAGCCGTACATCAGGCCAAATGAAAATCCGCCATAGTCGATAGACCGGTACCTGACGGAGTTGGACACGCGCGACGATCCGCCGACGCGATCGAAATCCCATGATCCGGTCGCGTTGCTGGGGATCTTCAGCGCCTGAAACGGGCCGTCGCGAAAATTGTAGAAACCGCCTGTATAGAGCGACGCGTCGTACTCGAGCAATTGGTCCTTCATGAAGTCATACTGGGTACCGAACGTCAATCGTCCGAGCGTGCCGCTGTCGAGGCCAACGTAGGCTGTCCTGTTGAAGAGCCCGTCTGCGTCAGGAATGGTCGAGCCGTTGGCGAGTGAAAACTGGTTCACGAGTTCGAACACGGCTTTGGTTCCACCACCAAGATCTTCCTGCCCGAGGAAGCCCAGCATGTTGGGATAATAGTTGCCGTCGTCGAAGAAGAACTTGTTCTTTCCGCCTGAATTGTTCACGTACGTGATGCCGGCATCCATCATGCCGAAGATGGTCATGCTGCCCTGTGCCGATGCCTGGTCGCATGCGAGCAGCGCGGTGCAGATGAGTAGCGTTCGCTTGAACATGTTTGTCTCCTGGATATCGCTTGTTTTTGTTTGATCGGTGCTGGCCAGGGGCTTCGTCCCCTGGCCTTGATTCAATGCGCGGCAAATTCGGCGCGATCCGTTGCATGCACGGTGTTGAGGCGTCCCATCATCAGCATCACCAGTGCTGCACCGAGCACAGGAGCCGCGATCACGATGAAGGTCTGGGCGACCGGGAACCCGGCGGCGACGAGAGCTCCGACCACGACCGGACCGGATGCGCCACCGAAACGTCCGGCCGCGAGTCCCCAGCCCACACCGGTCGAGCGGATCGCGGTCGGATAGGCGATCGTCGCGATCGCGATCAGACCCGAGGTGGCGCCGCCCACGAACAGGCCGGTCAGACCCGAGCACAGCGCGACCGAAGCAGTGTGCGGCGCGCAGATGCCGGTCAAGGCCAGCGCGATCGCGCCGACGGTGTAGATCAGTGCAAGGAAGCGATAGGTGCCGAGCCGTTCCATCACAGCGCCGGCTATCGCAACGCCTATGGTTCCGCCCACGTTGTTCCAGCCAATCACCGTCGCTGCGTCTGCCACCGGCATGGCAGCGCTGCGCAGCAGCGTGCTGGTCCAGGCCAGGGTCGCGATCAAGGCGAGGAAGTTGAGGAAGAAGGCGAGCCAGAGCAATGCGGTGAACGGCGCGCGGCCGTCCATGAAGAGATGTTTGACCGGCAGCCCCTTTTCCTGATGCTCGTGCGTGGCGTAACGCACCGCGTCTCCGAACGAACGCGACGGAGCGAGCCGCCTGATGATGCGCTCGATGCGCTGCTGCGGCGCGTTGGACAGGATCAGCAGCCGCACCGATTCGGGAACGAAGAGCAGCACCAGGATCGCGGCGACGATGGGCACGATGCCGCTCAGGTAGAACATCGACTTCCAGCCGTACTGAGGAATCACGACGCTTGCCGCGAAGCCGGCAATGACGCCGCCGGCCGGCATCGCGGCCCAGAGCAGCGAAGCTACCCGTCCGCGGTAGCGCTGCGACACGTATTCGGTTGCGAGGCTCACGAGGCATGGCGCCGCGCCACCGAGTCCGATGCCGGTCACGACGCGCAATGTGAGCAGCGCCGCGAAGCCGGGTGCGGCAACGGTGCCGAGCGAGGCCAGCCCGAACAGCCAGGCACACGCAACCAGTACGGTCTTGCGGCCGATCCGATCTGCGAGCGGACCGAGCAGCAGCGCGCCCATCATGAAGCCGAATTCGGAGCCGGCGAAGAGCGGGCCGAGCTGGGCCGGCGTGAGTTTCAGATCGACGGCCATGAGGGGCGCGCTCAGACCCATGACCTGGACGTTGGCGCCGTCCATCAGGGCGATCAGGAAGCAGATGGCGAAGATGCCAGCCTGGAACAGGCCGAAGGGCCGCTCGTCAATGAGATCGTCTACCAGTACGGTATTCATGTTTGTCTCCTATGTGTCTGGGTCGGCTATCGGTGCCGCTTTTTTCTGTTGTGCGAATGGCGCGCCGAGGGACGTCATTCGTACGGTGTCGGGCTGCCGCGGGCGCGACAAACCCTCCGCTACGCCAGGAGCGATCCAGGCGCCGCGGATACGTCAACTTCAACGAACGACGGATATGGCTTAAGAACGCAACGCGTCAGCTCGCCGGGCGCGCGGCGAAATGCGGAAACAGGCGCAGTGCGTTATTGCGCGCGATCGCCTCGTGCTCGTCTGCATCGATGCCTTCGAGGCGGCGGAAGTTGTCAATATTCCGTGCCACGTTGGCGGCCGGCTGGAACGGGAAATCCGTGCCGACGAGGATCTGCGAGATCGGCGCGAGCGTGCGCAGCACGTCGAAACCCGGCTGATTCGCGGACATCGCGAGGTCGTAATACAGACCCTTGAATTCGGCAATCACTTCTTCCGATGCCTTGGGCTGCGGTTTCATCACGGGCATGGGTGACAGCAGTGCGATCCGGTGTGCGATCGCAGGCAGGACGCCGCCCGCGTGCGGCAGGATCAGCTTGATGTCGGGGCAGCGCTTGAAGGTGTTCGAGAACACCAGGTCGATCACCGTACGTGCCGTGTCGCACGGGAATTCGAAGAGCGGCGCAGGTCGTCCGAGGCCGACCGCCGAGAAGCAGGCCGGCGCGGTCGGATGCAGGAAGATGGTGGCCTTTCGTTCGTTGAGCCGGTCGAAGATCGGCGCGAGCGACGGGTCGCCGAGATATTTGCCGTCGCTATTGGTTTCGATGACGATGCCGTCGAGATCGAGCTCGTCGAAGGCGTAGTCGATCTCGGCCAGCGATTCGGCGACGTACGGCAGCGGCAAGGTCATGAAGCCGCCAAAGCTGCCGGGATGATCGCGCCGCAACTGCGCGATATCTTCGTTGATGGTGCGCGCGAGACGCACGCGCGCTTCCCGCGTGGGCAGGAAACTGACGCTCGGCGAGGACACCGACAGCATCATGGTATCGATGCCGTTTTCCGCCATCACTGCGGTGGCTTTTTCCGGCGTCCATTCGGGAACCGGATAACCGCCGTCGAGCGTGGCGAGGCCGGCTGCGTCGAGCGCCTTGCGGTAGGCGGGCGGCAGGCAGTGGGCGTGTACGTCGATCAGGCCGCAGGTGCAACGGTAGGGTGTGTTCATGATGCGATGACCGTAATGTGGATGAGGGTGCGCTCAGGCGCGTTCGAGCTGGATTGGCGAGGGCAACCAGTCGTAGCCACCGCCGTTGCGCCGCAGATGGCCGCGTCCCGGGAAAGGAAAGTGATACGACAGCACCTGGTATTCACTCTTCTCGATCCAGTCGAGGACCTTCACGCGGGTCGCCGCGGCGGCTGAACTGTCGTAGTCGAACAGGAATGCCCAGTCGGGGCGTTGCAGCAGCAGCACCTGGTGATGGCACAGATCGCCCCAGCAAACGAGCGTGTGGCCTTCGCTGGAAATTTCATAGATCGTATGGCCGGGGCTGTGGCCCGGCGTGGCATGCGCGCGGATGCCCGGCACGATTTCCTGGCCATCCTCAATGAAGCTGATTACATCGCGGTAGGGCGCGAGGTTCTTGTGCGCGCCGTAGAAGTGATCCTTCATGTGGTCGGACATCGACGGTCGGATATTGTCGAGATTGGTCCAGTAGTCGACGTCGGCACGGCTCACCACGATGCGCGCGTTCGGAAACAGCTTGCGGTCGTCGTCATCGACGAGTCCCCAGCAATGGTCCGGGTGCGTATGGGTGAGCGCCACTATGTCGATTGCCTCGGGTTCGATGCCGGCGGCGCGCATGTTGGCGATCACCTGGCCGGTCAGCGGCCCGAAGGTCTTGACGCCGAGATCGGCATTGATGCCGACGCCGGTGTCGAACAGGATCAGTTGTTCGCCGGTGTTGACGAGCAGGACGTTCTGATCGAGCGCAATCGATTCGGTGGGCAGGAAGGCACGGATCAGCAGATCGTCGAGTTCCTCGACGTCGGCCTCCGGAAACGTGGTGCGTGGCGGCCCGAGATGCAGGAGACCATCGGTGACGACCGTGCATTCGAAGGCGCCGTGATCGAAGCGGGTCCATCCCGCCTGCAGCGCGTGCGCCCGTGCGTCGGTTGCGTGAATACTCATGTTTATCTCCTTGCTTGATTTTTGTATCGGGCGAACGCTTGATGGCGCTCGCCCGCTGGCGATTCGCTGATCAGATCGGGAAGTGCGGTGCATCGGATGCCACCGTTATCCAGCGCAGCTCGGTGAACTCCGCGATCCCGGCCTTGCCGCCAAAGCGGCCGTAACCACTGCGGCCGGTGCCGCCAAACGGCATCTGCGGTTCGTCGCTGACGGTCGCGCCGTTGATGTGGCAGATACCCGAGCGGATGCGCTTCGTGACTGAGAACGCGCGCTCGATGTTCTGGCTGAAGACGGCGGCGGACAGGCCGAATTCCGTGTCGTTGGCTAGCGTCACCGCGTGGTCGTCGTGGTCGGCGTGCAGCACGCAGACGATCGGGCCGAAGGTCTCTTCACGGTAGATATGCATGTCCGCGGTGACGCCGTCGAGCACCGTTGCCGGCATAAACACGCCTTCGGCCTTGCCGCCCGCCACCAGGGCGGCACCCTTGCTCAGTGCATCGTCGATCAGTTCGTTGATGCGCGCGCCGGCCGCGGCGCTGGCCAGTGCGCCGAGCGGCGCGTCGCTCACGCGCGGATCACCGACGGCGATGCTATTGGCCTTGTCGCCAAGGCGTCGCACAAACGCGGCGGCGATGCCGGGCGTAACGACAATCCGCTCGGTCGACATGCAGATCTGCCCTTGATTGAAGAACGCACCGAATGCCGCGGCTTGAACGGCGCGTTCCAGGTCGGCATCGTCGAGCACGATCAGCGGGGACTTCCCGCCCAGTTCGAGCAGGACCGGCTTGAGCACACGCGCGGCCTGCTCGGCGATCAACTGGCCGACGCGGGTGGAACCCGTGAAGTTGATGCGCCGCACGGCCGGATGCTCGATCAGCGCGCCGACCACTTCACGTGCTGCGGCGGGTGCATGGGTGATCAGGTTGACCACGCCATTGCCGAGGCCGGCCTCGACCAGCACCTCGGCGATTTTCGCGTGGGTTGCCGGGCACAGTTCTGAGGCCTACAGTACCACCGTGTTGCCGCAGGCGAGCGGCATCGCGATGGCTCGCGTGCCGAGCACGATCGGTGCGTTCCACGGCGCGATGCCGAGCACCACGCCGGCGGGCTGGCGCACCGCGAACGACAGGCGGCCTTCATCGGAGAGAATGACTTCGCCGCTGATCTGGGTAGTCATGCTCGCGGCTTCACGCAGGATCGCGGCCGCGGCGAACACGTTGTGCTCGGCCCAGACGCGCGTCGCGCCGGTTTCCGCCTGCATGATCTCGACGAATTGGCCTTTCTGCTGTTCCATCAGGTCTGCGGCACGCAAGAGCCTGGCGCGACGCTCGGACGGGCCGGTCTGGGACCATTGGGCAAAGGCGGCTTCTGCCGCATCCGCGGCAAGCCGGGCGCCTTCTGCGCTGGCTGCGGATGCTTCCGTGACGGCCTGATTCGATTGCGGGTTGATGCGCGCGAATGTGGCGCCGGACGCGGCCGGCTGCGCACGTCCCCCAATGAGCAACTGGACAGATCTCAAGTTAAATGTCTCCATTGGAAATACACTGTGGCGCCGAATGTACGGGAACGGCAGCGAGATCTCTTGCCTGACAGTGCAATTTCGCCAGGGAGATTTGCTGCCGGGCCAACACTGCACTTTCAGGCAAGACGTAAGCGTTGTTCTGCGAATAGAGTTGGGCCATCCGGTGCCGCAGAGTTGGTGCCAGGGAGACAACTCAAGGAGATGACGAGCATGTCGTTGCAAGGTAAAACCATAGTGATAACTGGGGCAGCTTCGGGAATTGGCGCAGCGTGCGCCGCAGAAGCGAAGTCGTTGGGTGCGAAAGTGATCGCGGTCGATCGCAACGAACCGACGGCAGGTTTGTGTGATCAGTTCATCCGCGCCGATCTCTCGCGCGCGGATTCGATCGATGCGGTCGCGGGAGAAATTCAGGGCGGCGTGGACGCACTGTGCAATATCGCGGGTCTGCCGCCGACCAGGGGCGGCGCGCTGGTGTTGCAGGTGAATTTCGTCGGCCTGCGTCGTTTGACGCTGTCGCTGCTGCCGAAGCTCAACGACGGCGCGTCGATCGTCAATCTGGGCTCACTGGCCGGTTTCGGCTGGGCCGAGCAGGTCGACCAGGTGCGCGCCTTGCTCGACGTCGACAGCCTCGACGATGTCGCGACGTTCTGCACGCAGCACGGGGTCGACGATGCGCGCGCATATTTCCTGTCGAAGGAAGCCTTGATCACGTGGACGCTGCAGAGGCGCTGGCAGTGGCGCGCGCGTGGGATCCGCATGAATGCCGTCAGCCCCGGGCCGGTGGAAACGCCGATTCACCAGGATTTCCTGCAGACACTCGGCGAGCGTGCCGAGGAGGATATGCGGCTCCTGGAGCGCGCGGGACAAGCGGAGGATATTGCTCCTCTCGTGGTGTTTCTTTGCGGCGAGGGGAGTCGCTGGATACGCGGGGTGAACATCCCGTGCGACGGCGGGATGGCGGCACATATCCTGTGTCAGCAGGCGGGTATCGACTGAGCCACGCTCGCCCTGTAGTCGCGGGGCGTGATGCCGAACGTTTCCTTGAAGGTTCGGCTGAAATGGCCGGGGCTGACGAAGCCCCACTTCATCGCAAGCTCGGTGATCGAGCACTGTTGCAGCGATGGATTGCTGAAGGCACGACAGACGTTCGTGAGTCGCAGTTGCAGAATGTAGCGCCCGAGCGTGTTGTCCGCGGTATCGAATACCGTGTGCAGATAACGTTTCGAACAGTGCAGGTCGTGTGCGATCCGGTCAACGGTGAGTTCCGGATCGGACAGGTTCTGTTCGATGTATTCCACGATGCGAGCCCGTAGCATCCTCGGGTGCAGGTTCCTTCTCGTTTCGGCAATCTGGTCCTGCAGGGCAAACTTGATCTGGCTTGCCAGTTCCCATTCAATTGACGGGGCGGTTTCGACCGCGTCACATCCCGCCGAGATTTCGAGTTCGTCCAGGCGATCAACGATGTACTGTCGAAGTTGACGGCCTGCGCCGCTAAGGGAAGTCAGGGGCTGCACGAGCGCACAACGCTCGGCGAGCGTGAGGCGAACGAGTTCCTTCGGAATGGTTGCGATGGCCACGTGAATGGAATGTGGCGCGCTCATCAGATACGGTCTCGCCGTATCGTAGATGGCCCACTGTCCGGGGGACAGTCTCGCCCTCAACCGTAAGCGCGAATTTATCAGCACATAGCGCCCGAATTGAGAGCAAGGCAAGCTGTGTCCACTGATTAACAGTGGACACAGCCCATGACTCAGATCG
>NZ_JBNPVS010000011.1:0-222282 GCF_050434225.1 Paraburkholderia sp. GAS32
ACAGCCGGCAAAGAGAAGTAGGTGCCGCCCCGCACAGGGGCAACGCTAATAGACCACTAACAATTCAAGGAAAGGCCAAAGCCCTAAGAACACGGACAATAAGCGCCGCGAAGGCAAAAACCCTAACTATTTCCTAGCAGCCAGATCCACGTCCAATCCCCCATCCTCCCCCATCCTCACAATCCCCTTGGAAACATCCCTTCGATATCCATAAAGATCAAACTTCATGACCCCAGGATTAGAACTATCCCGAATAAAAGTCCTCGCATTCGTGACCAACGAATTAAACATCTTCACATCACCCGACTCGATCCAGACAAAACTCTTCGCCGCCCCAACAGGCGGCCTCGCAGCGGCAATAGAAGCATCCCGCTTGAACTTCAACACCAACCCCTCATCAGTCACCGTCGCACTAGCCAGCCGCCCCTGCAAAACCGGCGGCGGAAACACGGTGTACTGATCGAACACCAGTTCGCTACCCTTCAACGCAACACCCTTGCGTGTAAACGGCGTCAACGACGCCAACGGAATATCCAGCGCCCGCAACAACCCCGCCTGCGGCACCCCCAGCACCTTCACCGAGGTCGGCTCATAGACAAGATGCCGCTCATCCTTAGCCACGATCGTGCCGCTCATCGTCGTCGGCAGCCACACGCCAGGAAAGTGATTCCACAACTTGATCCCGCCCGATACTTCCAACTTGCCATCCACCGGCTTCAACTGCAAATCGTTCAGCGAACGCGGCTCATAGTCGAGCAGATAATCGTTGAACAACGCCGCCATGGCAGGCCACGGCTCGACCACTTCGCCGCCAATGATCCGAATGTCGTACTGGTCCGGATCGTCGAGGTCGACCGGTTGACCCGGCTTCTTCGGCACCATCTGCGCATCCAGCGAACGCACATGAAAGCCGATTCGACCCGATACGTAGAAGTCGACATTCTCGACGTGAATCAAGGGTGCAGGTCCGGACGAGTGCCGCTCGTCGCTAATCGCAGAGCCGGGCGTCGCCATGCTCTGACCGACAAATGCCGCCCGCGTGCCGACCGGGATCGCGCGTGCAACCGATGCCGTCCGCAAAGTCTGCGGCACCTGTTGCCAGACCAGGCGCGCCTGCGCGAGCGACGCCTGCTGCGCGCGAATGAAGCTGTCGTTAAAGCGCGCGCTCGCGCTGCCCACTTGCGTCGGCGCATCTTTCGACGCGCTGGCTAGCGTGGGATATGACGGCAAATGCACGTCCAGTGCGCCTGCCTCGTCGAAGGTGAAGTAGCCGGCCGCCATCTGGTCGCGGTAGTGATACAGGTCGAGTACGAACGGCGCATTCGTATCAAGTGGCGTTAGCGCCATGTCGATGTTCATAGGCATCGAACGCATGAATTTCACGTCGCCGCCCTGCACCAGCATGCCGCGCGGTGGCATCGTCGTGGGCCAGTCGATCTTCTGCACCGTGTGGTCGTCGAGCATGAAGCGGACACCTGCCGCACTGGTATTGATCTGCGTGATCGTCATGCGCAACGCGGGCGGTGGCGTGAGTTTGGCCACCTGCATCACGACGTCGTCACCGTCGAGACGCGCGATCGGCGTGTCCACCTTCAACAGGTCGGCCATCTTCACGTGCGCAGCCTGCATCAGCTTGTCGGCACCGACGCCGGCCACTTCGACGTGGTCGGCATGGAACACGAGGTTGTCGGCGTTGCGCATCGACAGCGACCCGAACAGCACGATCGGCACCCACGTGTCGCGATGCATTTCGCCCGTAATTCGCAAGGTGCCGCCGTCTTGTGGCACCACTCGCATATTGCGCAGCGGCGAGCCCTGGTACTGGAACAGGTAGCGATTGAAAATCGCAGTGAGCTTGGCGCTGTCGAGCGTGACGTCGCCACGGTGGACGTTGATCGTCACGCTGGCCGGATCGTCGAACACGATCGGCTGTCCAGCGCGCGCCGGCGTCAGCGTCGCGGCCATGTCGTGAATCATGAAACCGATGTCGCCGGTCACGCGAAAGTCGACGTCGCGTGCGAACATCAACGATCCGTCGATGCCGGAATCGCGCAGCGTCAGCGGACGGCTGCGCTTCTCGGTCATGCCGCTCGCGGCCGGCACGCGTGCGGCGACGCGCTGTTCGGCAGCAAGCTGCTTGGCCTTGGCGAGTTCGAGCGAGGGGCGCGATGCGGAGGCAGGCTGATCAACGCTCGCAACGGCGGCGCTGTTCGATGCGGTAGCGACGCCGTTCGTGGCGTTAGCGGTGGGTCCCGCGGCATCCGGTTGAGATTTTGCCGTCAGCAGACTGTCGTTGTTGCTCACAGCGTTCGCTGCCGCGCTCGTTTGTGCCGACGGCGCGGATGCGGCATCGCCGGTCGTGGAGCTCGCGTCGGCGCACGCGGACATCAGCAGTGCAGCCGTCACCAGCGCGGCGCCTGCGCCGGCTCGCGTGCGCCACGTTTCTCCGAGCGGCGTTCGCGCCAATCGACGCGACAACATTCTTTGAAGCGGCCGCAGCGCGGGCTCCGCCTGCACGCCGTCAGCCGATGTTTCGCCCAATGCGCCTGTCTGTTTCATGATGTCTCCTCCTGAGGCCGCGGCGCGTCTTTTGCGCGCCCGGCACGGCATGGTCGGTCGCACATACGTCGGCTTTAAACACCGTGCCGCCGTTGCGCGCCTTTGACCTGATTGTCTTGATTTGTCAGCGCGCTGCCGACAAGATTTCTGGAGGACGCTCACCAAACGATCAAGCGTTTGAATCGCCACAACAAGTCACTGGAAAGCCCCACGCATCAGGCTTGAGCGCGCTGTACGCAAACGGGATTCAAACGGCATCCAGAGCGCGATTTGGGCGTGGAACGAGGGGCGCGTGCATCGCGCAGTGCGTGACGCGCATGTCAGAACAGCAAAAAGGTCGCAAATTCGAATGCGGCGCTGCAATAAAACCGCAGCGAGACGCCAGCCAAGGACGCTCAGGTTCGGCTTCGCGAAACCGGGCTCGGGCGCCCTATCGAGCGCTGTCCTTCAGTGAGCTGCGGCGACGCCGGGTGAACCAGCGGTTATGCGCAGCTCCGCTACGCATCGCGGCTAACCCACACCCAACCATTCCTGCATAACGTCCGGCCGCTTCACAAACGACGCGAGCGCGTCATCGAAGACAATTTCGCCGTGCCCCATCACCGCAACCCTGCTGGCGATGTCTTGCGCAATGACAAGCCGCTGCTCGATCAGCAGCATCGCCACACCACGATCACGCAACATCCGCAGACATTGCGCGACCTGCCCCATCACCACGCTGGCCAGCCCTTCGCCCGGTTCGTCGATGACCAGCAGGTCGGGGTCGCCAAGCAATGCCCGGGCGAGCGTCAGCATCTGTTGTTCGCCGCCCGATAACACGCCGGCGCGCGTGCGCTTTCGTTCGCGCAGGACGGGGAACAGTTCGTAGGCGTCGTCAAAGGTGAAACGCGGTGCACGGCCGCGAGCGTGCGGCGCCACACCGAGTTGCAGATTCTCATGGACGCTCAGCGTCGGAAACACGTCGCGATGCTCTGGCACGTAACCGAGCCCCAGGCGGGCGATCTCGAAGGTGCGTAGTCCGCCGAGCGCGTGGCCGGCAAAACGCAACTCGCCCTCGCTGCGCACGAGGCCCATGATCGCGCGCGCGAGCGTCGAGCGTCCGGAGCCGTTGCGCCCGACCAGTGCGACGACTTCGCCGGCGTCGATCTGCAAGTTGACACCGTGCAGGGTCTGGCTCGCGCCGTACCAGGCGTTCAGTTGTCGAATGTCGAGCAAGGCAGTCATGGGCGGACGCCGTCGCCAAGATAAGCGGCGCGCACGGCCGCATCCGCGCGAATCGCCGCCGGCGTGCCGGTCGCGATGATCCGGCCTTGCACCAGCACCGAAACGCGGTCGGCAATCGCAAACACGGCGTCCATGTCGTGCTCGATCATCAGCAACGTACGGCCGGCGGTGGCCGCGCGAATCAGTTCGATGGCGCGCGCCGCTTCTGCGCGGTTCATGCCCGCAGTTGGCTCGTCGAGCAGCAAGGTGTGCGCGCCGCCTGCAAGCGCAAGGCCGAGGTCGAGCGCGCGCTGCTCGGCATAGCTAAGCGTGCCGGCCTGGATATGTCTGCGCGCACTCAGCCCCACGGCTTCGAGCACCTGCTCGGCACGCGCATCGACCGTGGGTGAGCCGCTGAAACGCTGCCACCAGCGCGTGCGGTCGCGCTCGGCCAGCATGGCCGCGCAGCGCAAATTGTCGAATACGCTGAGGCGTGCGAACACGCTAGTGGTCTGGAAGCTGCGCGCGAGGCCCCGGCGCGTGATGGCGGCCGGCGCGAGGCGCGTGATCTCCGCGCCGAACAGATCGATGCGCCCGGCGTTCGGGCGCGCGCCGCCGGCGATCAGATTGAAGAGCGTCGACTTGCCTGCGCCGTTCGGCCCGATCAATGCATGGCGCTCGCCGGGCTCGATCGCAAGATCGACGCCGCGCAGAATCCGCGTGGCGCCGATGCGTTTTTCGACGCCGTAGACCGCGAGGGCCGGGATCATCGCGCGTCTCCGGCGATCTGCGTGGCGCTGGCGCGCACGGCAAGACGTGCTTGCGCACGATGTGCATAGTGCGCGGCGAGTGCGCCTGGCGCGGCCAGCATGAACACCACGACGCCGAGCCAGAAATGCGGCGAGGCCGGTTCCAGCGGCACACCGATGACGCTGAACGCCGCGCCATCGGCCGCGTCAAATTGCACGGCATACGCCCACTGCACCGCGAGCACTACGGCCAGCGTCCATAGCGCCGCTGAAGCCGCGCCCCATAGATACGCCTTGCCGCATACGCGCCAACCGTAAGCGGCAACACGTGCCGTGTGCCGCTGCATGAAGCCCGCCAGTCCATCCGGCGACGCCACCACGATCACGACAAAGAATAGCCCCAGATAGAACAGCCATGCCCGCGTCACGCTCGCCACCGCGACGCTGAAAAACGTCAGGACGATCGCGCCCGCGACCGGCCCGAAAAACGCTCCTGTGCCGCCCGTCACCGTCGCGATCAGCACGGCGCCCGAGCGCATCATGCCGACGCTTTCCGTCGACACCAGTTCGACATTGATCAGCCCCAAGGTGCCTGCAATACCGGCAAAAAACGCCGACATCACCACCACGCCATAGCGGATACGGCGCGGATAACAGCCGATCGCCGCGGCGCGCACTGGGTTGTCGCGCACGGCGTTGGCTAGCCGCATGAACGGTGTGCGCGACAACACGAACATCGCGACGCTCGCCAGCACGCACCACAGCGCGATCAGCGCATACGCCTCGCGCGCCGGGCCGAAACTCCAGCTTGCGAGCATCGGTCCGCTCGCGCGATCGATTGGCACGCCGGCCTCGCCGCCGAACCAGTCGGGCAGCGTCCACGCGGCCGCGGCGACGAGCTCGCCGATGCCGAGCGTGATCATCGCGAAGGCCGTCCCGGCGCGCCGCGTCGACACGAAACCGAACAGGACTCCGCACAGCGCGCCGCCGATGCCGCCGATCAACGGCAGCAGCACCAACGGCACACCGATGCGATTGAACACTTGCGCCGCAATGAGCGCGCCGAGGCCGGAATAAGCGGCATGTCCGAAAGAAAGCAAACCCGTTTCGCCGAGCAGCAGGTTGTACGAAAGCGCGAATACGATCATCGTCGCGGTTTGCGCGAGATAGGCGAGGAGCCAGCTTTGCGGCCAGACAAAGGGCGGCACGGCGAGGAACAGAACGAGCGCGAGCCATGGCGCGAACCTGCGCAACATCGAGCGCGGCTTGACTGCCGGCGCAGCAAACTTCTCGGGCGGCTCACGCATGATCGTCACGCCGTCCGAACAGTCCACGCGGGCGCAGCGCCAGCATGGCGACAAGCAGCAGATAGGGAATCAGCGGCGCGAGTTGCGCGAGCGTCAGCGTGTCCCATGCGTCCGGCAGCACGCCTCCGAATACGGCCGTGAGATCGCCCAGTGACACGTCGCTTGCTACCGCGAAGGTCTGCACGCAACCGACGATCAGCGATGCCGCCAGCGCCCCGCTCAACGAGCCCAGTCCGCCGATCACGACCACCACGAAGACGATCGAGCCGAGCGACTCCGCCATCGACGGTTCGATCACGAAGAGCGGCGCACCGATCACGCCGGCCAACGCGGCGAGCGCTGTGCCTGCCGCGAACACACCGGTGAACACGCGCGGCACGTTGTGGCCGAGCGCCTCGACAGCGCTCGCATGCGTGAGCGCGGCGCGAACGATCAGCCCCGCCTTCGACACGCGCAGCACCGCGTAGAGCACCGCCAGCATCGCCAGCGACACCACCATCATGAAGGCCCGATAGCGTGCAAAGGCCGCGCCGTAGAGGGTGAACAACGGCCCGTCGAGCACGGCCGGAACAGTCGCGCCAAGCGGACTCAAACCCCAGCCGAGCTTGACCAGCTCACCGAGCAGATACGCGGCGCCGAAAGTCAGCAACAACTCGGGGAGATGACCGTGCACACGCACGCGCCGCAGCAGCCAGCGCTCCAACGCCGCGCCGATCAAGCCGACGATCAGCGGCGCGATCACGAGCGCACTCCAGAAACCCGCATGCGCCGCCACCGAAAAACCGACGTACGCGCCGAGCATGTAGAAGCTCGCGTGCGCGAAATTCAGCACGCCGAGCATGCTGAAAATCAGCGTCAGGCCCGCCGACAGCATAAACAGCAGCAGGCCGTAACTGACACCGTTGAGCAGGTTGATGACGAACGACTGCACGCGCCTATTCCGCCTGCACAGCGACGGTCAGCGGTTCGAGCGCCGCGCGCAAGTCGGCGGGCAAGCTCACCGGGCGACGCGTGACGCGATCCACATACACGTGCACGAAATGCCCTTGGGCGGCGGGTTGATCTTCGCCCTCCTTGAAGAGACCCACTTCGTAGCGCACGCTCGAGGTGCCGAGCCGCACGACCCGCAAGCCCGCTTCGACGCGCTCGGGAAACACCAGCGGCGCGAAGTAATTGCAATGCGTCTCGACCACAAGACCGATCGTCGCGCCATGCTCGAAATCGAGCACGCCGGCGCGAATCAGGTACTCGTTCACCACCGTGTCGAAGTAGCTGTAATAGACGACATTGTTGACGTGGCCGTAGACGTCGTTGTCCATCCAGCGTGTGGTGATCGGTAGAAAATGCGGGTAGGCGCTGCGCGTGGCCGGTGCGGGTTTGTTCATCGCTTACTGCCCCGGTTTTTCGACGAACTCGAACGGCAAGCCGCGCCGCCGCATCCATTCACCGAGCGCCTGACCGGTGCCCGCACGCCATGGACGCAATTTGGCCGGCTCGACCAGCCGGTATTCGAGCAATTCCGGCGACAGCGCGACCGTGCCGTACGCCTTCACGTGATACGCGATGATCAGTTCGTTTTTGCGGATGAATTCGTACACGCCGATCAATTCGACCGTCTCCGCGTGCAGCGAGGTTTCTTCCAATACTTCGCGGGCAATGCCCTCTTCCGGGGTCTCGCCGTTTTCCAGAAAACCGGTGATCAGCGCGAACATGCCTTCCGGCCATGCGGCGTTGCGCGCGAGCAGAATCTTGCCGTCGTACTCGACGATCGCGGCTACCACCGGCAGCGGATTGTTCCAGTGAACGTAGCCGCATTCCGTATCAGGGCAGATCTGGCGGATCCGGCCGCCTTCGTGTTCGGCATCGACGCGCTCGATCAAAGGCGTAGCGCAGCGCGGACAAAATCGGTGTTCGGTCATGGCGAGTGGGTCGTCTCTTATGGTTCGTGTGCGGCGTTGTTCAGTGTTGAATGTCGTGCTGCGGCCGGTTCAGCAACTCGTGCGCGGTGCTGTTTGTACGCCTGGTTCCTGGTTTCAGCTTCCAGTCCAAGTTCACGGTCCCAGCCTGGTCGCAGGCGCGCAGTCGATGCGGTTTCAGGCCAGACACAGCTCGCGCACTTCCGCAGCGAAACGCTCGACGGTTTCCGGCTGCGTGTCCCACGCGCACATCAGCCGGCAACCACCCGCGCCGATGAACTCGTAGAACTTCCAGCCGCGCGCACGCATTGCCTTGGCGGCCTGCGCCGGCAATTGCGCAAAGACCGCGTTCGATTCTCGCGGAAACATGATGCTCACACCGGGAATTTCCTGCAACCGCGTTTCCAGCAAGGCCGCCATTGCATTCGCATGACGCCCATTGCGCAGCCAGACGTCGTTATCCAGCAGTCCGAGCCACGGCGCGGAGATGAAGCGCATTTTCGAAGCGAGTTGGCCGGCCTGCTTCAGACGGTAGGCGAAATCGTCGGCGAGCGAGCGATCGAAGAACACCACGGCTTCACCGACCGGCAAACCGTTCTTGGTCCCGCCGAAGCACAGCACGTCGACGCCCGCACGCCACGTGATCTCGGACGGATGCACGTCGAGCGCCGCGACCGCATTCGCAAAGCGCGCGCCGTCCATGTGCACTTTCAGATGACGCCGCTTGGCGATCGCCGCGATCGCGCGCACTTCCTCGACGGTGTAGACGGTGCCCACTTCCGTCGATTGGGTCAGCGTGACGACCTTCGGCTTCGGGTAATGAATATCGGCGCGGCGCGTGACGACCGCTTCGATCGCATCCGGCGTGAGCTTGCCGCCGACGCCCGGCGCGGTCAGCAGCTTCGAGCCGCCGGAGAAGAATTCCGGGCCGCCGCATTCATCGGTTTCGATGTGCGCGAGTTCGTGGCAGATCACCGAGTGATACGACTGGCACAGCGACGCCAGCGCCAGCGAATTGGCGGCCGTGCCGTTGAACACGAAAAACACTTCGCAGTCGGTCTGGAACAGATCCCGCAGGCGGTCGCAAACCTGGTTGGTCCAGGAGTCGTCGCCGTAAGCGGGTTCGTGGCCGCTGTTGTTGGCGGCGATCAGCGCGTTGAGCGCTTCGGGACAGATGCCGGCGTAGTTGTCGGACGCGAAATGTTGCATGGCTGGCGGCGCGCCCGGCGACGGGCGCGCTGAGATGTCGGGAAAGCCGTCATTTTAGTGCGCCGGTGAGTTATTTGTTTTTTGGCCTGGTATTTGCCTCGTGGGCGGTTCAACGGGCCCATGCGCTCGGCGCAAGGCGGCGGACGAACTTGCCTTGCTGGCGCTTGGACTTGGACTTGCGCCTGCACTTGCACCTGCACCTGCGCCTGCGCCTGCGGGATCGGTTGACGTCGAGGAATGCGCCCCCGGAAAGACCGTTAGTTGCAGCCGCAATCGGGCATGCGGCCACGGCCTCGCGGCATGTGTGCCACGACGATCAGGCCGGCCGCGCCCAACAGTAGCGTCCCCGCCGCCAGCCACAAGGCCGGCGAGAAAGACCCCGTGTGCTCGGCGATCGGCGCGGCCACCAGCGGGCCGACGATCTGGCCGACGCCGTAAGCCGCCGTCGCATAGCCCATCAGGCCGGCCGCTTCGTCGCCAAGCAGGCGCCGCGCCTCTCGCATCGCGAACAGGGTGATGGCCGTAAATGGCAGGCCGATCAGGATGCTGCCGAGCGAGAAACCGCCCGCCGTGGGCCAGACGATGCCGAGCGCAATACCGGCGGCTTGCAGCACATAGCAACCGGCGAGCAGGGTGCGATTGTCCCAATGCACCGGCAGGCGTGCCGCGAGAAGCGCACCGACGATCAAGGCCGCGCCGAACATAGGCCAGAACAGATCGGGCCAGGACGAGCCCGGCAGCGCGTGGCGCGCGATCACCGGCAGGAACGTCGCGGTGATGATGTAGCCGAAGCCGGGCACGCCATAGAGCAGAATCAGCCAGAAGGCGTCGGCGCGGTGCGGGGCACGGTTTGTGGGGGCGTGTTGGCCGGCGGCCGGGATTTGGTTCGCGACGGAGAAATGGTTCGTGGGTCGCTGAATTGCGACGTATTGGCCGGTGTCGTGCTGCCCGGCGGAGTGCTGCCCAGCCGAGCGTTGACTGGCATGAGCGACGGGCATCGACCCGTTCGTGGCAAGCGTCGCGCCTTTTGAAGTGGTGCCGGTCACGGCCCCGAACACGGGCCAAACCACGATCGAAAGCACCGCCGCGATGAGTCCGAAACCGATCCAACCGACCGTCGCGCCATAGCCGCCCGCAGCGCTGACGAGCAAACCTGTTCCGACAATGCCCATGCCCGGGCCCGTATAGATCACCCCGCCCCACCCGTGCGCGCCGAGTTCGGCGAGCCGCCGCAAGCCCCACTGCGAGGCGAACACGAAGGTCCAGGCGCTGACCGCGCCGGCGATGAAGCGCACGACGGCCCACACCCAGAATTGGCTTGTTACGCCCATCGCCAGCGTCAGCAGGACCGTCGCGACAAGCCCCGCGCGCACCATACGCGCCGGTGCCACCCGCAGCGCCGCGCAGGTGATCGCGCCGACGAAATAGCCTGCGTAGTTGGCCGATGCGAGCCAGCCGCCGTGCTGGATATCGATCTGCGGCTGACCGAGAGCGCCGCCGTGAAGCATCAGCGGCAGGAGCGGCGTGAACGCAAAACGGCCGATACCGAGCACCACGGCCAAGGTGATCATGCAGGCAAGCGCCGCGCGGCGGGCAGCGTGACGTTCGGTAGCGGTATCTTGCGCGCTGGAAGCGAGATCAATCATAAGTGGACGGATAGTGGAAGCGGGCCGGCAGTCGCCGGTTTGTTCAATCCATATTAGCTTGACCTTTCGATCACGAAAAATGAATAATTGCGATACCAACCATCTCCAGGAGAGAATCGTGGATCTGGCCGCCTTGACCATTTTTCGTGCTGTCGTGCGGGAAAACGGCGTGACGCGCGCCGCTGCCAAGCTCAATCGCGTGCAATCGAACGTCACGACGCGCATCAAGCAGCTTGAGGAGCAACTGGGCACCGACCTGTTCATCCGTGACGGCCGGCGCCTTGTTTTGACCCCGGCTGGCGAGACACTGCTGCCCTATGCGGAGCGTTTGCTCGCACTCGCCGACGAGGCGCGCCATGCCGTGCGCGAGGATCGTCCGAGTGGGCGCCTGCGTTTGGGCACGATGGAAAGCGTCGCGGCGACGCGTCTACCTGGATTGCTCGCGAGTTACCACCAGCGGTGGCCGGATGTCGCGCTGGAACTCGAAACCGGCACGACCGGCAAGCTGATCGAGCGGGTCCGCGAATTCGAAGTGGATGCGGCGTTGGTGGCGACGCCACCAGATCCAGCCACGCTCGGTGAATTGTTCGAGACAGTGCCGGTTTTCCGCGAAGAACTGGTGATGCTGTCGCCGCGAGGCCATCGGCCGATTCGCGAAGTACGGGATATTGCTTTATCGACGCTGATCGCGTTCGAGCGCGGGTGTGCTTACCGGGCGTACATCGAGAAGTGGTATCTGGAGCATGGCGTAAGGCCGGCCCGCGTTCTGGAGCTCGGCTCGTATCATGCGATCGTGGCTTGTGTCGCCGCCGGCGCGGGAGTGGCCGTGGCGCCGCGATCAGTGCTCGATCTGCAAACCGATACGAGCAACATCGCGGTTCATGAGCTTCCGGATATTGGTGTGATCGAGACGCTTCTCGTCTGGCGACGAGGGCATTTTTCGTCCGCGCTCAATGCGCTGCGGCAAGCGCTTGTGTCGGGAGAGGATGCGGTGGAGTTGACTACCGTTGCACCGGTAGGCGTTGCTTGAATTTTTGCTTGTTGCTTTGCCTGCGTGGCGGGGAACGCTAACCGCCACCGCAATCGGCCAGGTTGATGCACGGCAAGACACGCCAAGGCCAAAAACAACTTGGGCCACCCGGGACGCAAAAACCACCAGCGCCCCGCATGGCCCAATCAAACCCGAATCAAAGCTGGGCTTCGACCCAACCCTTCACGCCTGCCAGTGCCGCCGGCAGATTCGCCGGTTCAGTGCCACCCGCTTGCGCCATATCCGGGCGCCCGCCGCCCTTGCCGCCGACTTGCTGTGCAACGAAGTTAACCAGTTCACCGGCCTTGACCTTCTTGCTGGCGTCCGCCGTCACACCGGCGATCAGGCTCACCTTGCCGCCCTCGACAGAGGCCAGCACAATCGCTGCGCTCTTCAGCTTGTCCTTCAGCTTGTCGACCGTCTCGCGCAGCGTTTTCACATCGGCGCCTTCGAGCGTGGCAGCCAGCACATGCACGCCGGCCACTTCGATTGCCTGACCGGCAAGTTCATCGCCCTGGCTGGAAGCCATCTTCGACTTCAATGCGCCCAGTTCCTTCTCCAGCGACTTCACCTGATCCTGCACCTGCATGATCCGCTGCGTCAGTTCCGACGGCTGCGCCTTCAACACGGCCGCAGCCGCATTGATCCGCGCGTCGAGATCCTGCACGAAGCGCACGGCGTTATCGCCCGTGATCGCTTCCACGCGACGAATGCCGGCAGCCACGCCGCCTTCCATCACGATCTTGAAGAGTCCGATGTCGCCCGTGCGATGCACGTGCGTACCGCCGCACAATTCACGCGAGAAGCCGAGGTCGAGCACGCGCACTTCCTCGCCGTATTTTTCGCCGAACAGCGCCATCGCGCCGCCCTTCACCGCTTCGTCGAACGGCATCACGCGCACAATGCCCGGCGCGTTCGCCAGCACTTCCGCGTTGACGATCGCTTCGACCTGACGAATCTGCTCGTCAGTCATCGGCGCGTTGTGCGCGAAGTCGAAACGGGTCTTGTCCGCATCGACCAGCGAGCCCTTCTGCTGCACGTGCGAGCCGAGCACTTCGCGCAGCGCCTTGTGCATCAGGTGGGTGGCCGAGTGATTGCGCTCGGTGCGGGCACGACGCACCGCGTCGATTTCCGCCTTCACGACGTCGCCGACTTTCAGCGTGCCCTGCTCGAGCGTGCCGTGATGGCCGACGACGTCCGCCTGCACCTTCAACGTGTCGGTCACCGCAAAGCGCACGCTCGCGTTCGCCAGCACGCCCTGGTCGCCGACCTGGCCGCCCGACTCCGCGTAGAACGGCGTGTGGTCGAGCACGACGACCGCCTGCTGGCCGTGGCTCACTTCCTTGACCGACGCGCCGTCAACATACAGCGCGATCACTTTCGCGTCGTCAAAGATAATTTCTTCGTAGCCGTGGAACGTGGTCTTCGCGCCCGAGTATTCGAGGCCCTGCGCCATCTTGAACTTGCCCGCCGCGCGAGCCTGTTCGCGCTGACGCGCCATGGCTTCGTCGAAAGCGGCTTCGTCGACCGTCACTTCGCGCTCGCGGCAGACGTCTGCCGTCAGATCGAGCGGGAAGCCGTAGGTGTCGTGCAGCTTGAACGCGAGTTCGCCGTCGAGCGTCTTGCCACCCTTCGCTTCCAGATCGGCCAGCGCGCTTTCGAGAATCGACATGCCGTGCTCGATGGTCTCGAAGAAGCGCTCTTCTTCCTGACGCAGCACATCTGTCACGCGTTGCTCCGCGTCCTTCAGTTCCGGATAGGCGCCGCCCATTTGCGCGACGAGGTCCGGCACCATGCGGTGGAAGAACGAACCCTTCTTGCCCAGCTTGTAGCCGTGGCGTATCGCGCGGCGCACGATACGGCGCAGCACGTAGCCGCGGCCTTCATTGCCCGGAATCACACCGTCGACGATCAGGAACGAGCACGCGCGGATGTGATCGGCGATCACCTTCAGCGAGTTGTTCGTCAGATCGGTTACGCCGGTTTCGCGGCCTGCAGCCTTGATGAGCGCCTGGAACAGATCGATCTCGTAGTTGCTGTGCACGTGCTGCAGAACCGCGGCGATACGCTCGAGACCCATGCCGGTGTCGACGCACTGCTTGGGCAGCGGCGTCATGTTGCCTTGCGCGTCGCGGCTGAATTGCATGAACACGAGATTCCAGATCTCGATGTAGCGGTCGCCGTCTTCCTCAGGAGACCCCGGCGGGCCACCCCAGACTTCCGGGCCGTGGTCGTAGAAAATTTCCGAGCACGGGCCGCACGGCCCGACGTCGGCCATCTGCCAGAAGTTGTCCGACGCGTAGCGCGCACCTTTGTTGTCGCCGATGCGGATGATGCGCTCGACCGGCACGCCGACTTCCTTCGCCCAGATGTCGTGCGCTTCGTCGTCTTCGTGATAGACGGTGACCCACAGCTTGTCTTTCGGCAGCTGATACACGCCCGTCAGCAATTCCCACGCGTAGTGGATCGCGTCGCGCTTGAAGTAGTCGCCGAACGAGAAGTTGCCCAGCATTTCGAAGAACGTGTGGTGACGCGCGGTGTAGCCGACGTTTTCCAGATCGTTGTGCTTGCCGCCGGCGCGCACGCTGCGCTGCGCGGTTGTGGCGCGCGAATACGGACGCGATTCCGCGCCGAGGAACACATCTTTGAACTGCACCATTCCCGAATTGGTGAAGAGCAGTGTCGGGTCGTTGCCGGGCACAAGGCTCGACGAGCGAACGATCGTATGGCCCTTCGATTCGAAGAACTTGAGGAATTTCTCGCGGATTTCGGCGGCTTTCATAGCGTGCGGGGGACGGGTTTGCCAGTTCCCTGGCTGTTACCGGCGGCATCATGGGGATGCGCCAACTGTTTGTTTCTTAAACGACTGATTATACGGGATCGGCGCCCGTGCGCGGCGGCGGCCCTGTCCCACCCTGGTCCCGATGGCCATTCGGCCAGGTTTGGCCGGGTAGCGAGTGACATGACGAGGCGCGCCGCGCGTCCTATGCCGTTCGGCTGACTGCGCCGGCGCGCGGGAATCGCTTAAGATTGCCCCCATCCGCGGCGACATGTACGTCGCTTTGGCTACAAAGGAGACAATGAAAAATATGGGCGCTCTCAGTCATATCCGCGTGCTGGACCTCACACGCGTACTCGCCGGGCCTTGGTGCGCGCAGACGCTCGCCGATTTCGGCGCCGACGTGATCAAGATCGAACGGCCCGAAGTCGGCGACGACACGCGCCACTGGGGGCCGCCGTATCTGAAAACGCCTGAAGGCGCCGACACGCGCGAGGCCGCCTATTACCTTGCGGCCAATCGCAACAAGCGCTCGGTCACCGTCGACATCGCTTCGCCCGAAGGCCAGCGGATCATCCGCGAACTGGCCGCGCAAAGCGACGTGGTGCTGGAGAACTACAAGGTCGGGCAGTTGAAGAAGTACGGCCTCGATTACGCGTCGCTGAAGGAAGTAAAGCCCGATCTGATCTATTGCTCGGTGACCGGCTTCGGGCAAACCGGCCCGTATGCGCAGCGCGCCGGCTACGATTTCATTGTGCAAGGCATCGGCGGCTTCATGAGCATTACCGGCGAGCGCGACGGCCAGCCGGGCGGCGGCCCGCAAAAGGCCGGCGTCGCGATCGCCGATCTGATGACCGGCATGTATTCGACCATCGCCGTGCTCACGGCGCTCACGCATCGCGACCGCACGGGCGAAGGTCAATACATCGACATGGCGCTGCTCGACGTGCAGGTGGCCATGCTGGCCAACATGAATTCGAATTACCTGGCGAGCGGCCAGCCGCCCGTGCGCTGGGGCAATGCGCATCCGAACATCGTGCCCTACCAGACCTTCCAGACCAGCGACGGCTGGATCATTGTCGCGGTCGGCAACGACGGCCAGTTCCGCAAGTTCGTCGAGGCCGGCGGCCGCACCGAACTCGCCATTGACGAGCGATTCGCCACCAATCCGGCACGCGTACGCAACCGCGATATCCTCGTGCCGATTCTTGCCGACATGGTGCGTCTGCAGGGCAAACAACAGTGGATTGCCGGCCTCGAAGCAGCCGGTGTGCCGTGCGGGCCTATCAACGATCTGGGCGAAGTGTTCGAGAACGAGCAGGTCGTGGCGCGCGGGTTGCAGGTCGATCTGCCGCATCCGTCGGGCGGCACGGTCAAACTGGTGCGCAATCCGATCAATATGAGCGGTACGCCGCCCGAAGCGCTGTCCCATCCGCCGACGCTCGGCGAGCACACCGACAGCATCCTGCGCGATGTGCTCGGCTATGACGAGGCACGAATCGCGGCGTTGCGGGACCAGTCGGTGATTTGAGGACGGCTGCGTTGCGGGCGAGTGATTTGGGGCCGGCTGGGGCGTTGGCGACTTGCAGTGAGGCTGGCAACGGTGCCAGCTCACTCGCCGCCCTAATCTCAGCAAATCAGGCCATCACCGCCGCTCGTCTAACGAAGCCAGCCAGCGCCGCCCCTCTTCCCAATCGCCGAGGCCGCTGTCGGCATTGATGTGGCCGCGCGGCCCGATATCGATCCAGCGGCTGCCCCACGCGCTCGCACAAGTCTGCGAAAACGGCACACCACCGTATAGATCGTCGCTGCTCGACACGACGATGCTCGCGAACGGCAGTCGCACAAGCGGCACCGGCGCAAAGCCACTGGCGTCCTGCGGAAAATGCGCCTCGGAGGGGTTGGGCACGGCCACCAGTAATGCACCGGCCACTTTCGCCAACTGCTCAACGCTCGCGTATTGCGACGCCCAGAAGGCGGTCGTCAGGCAGCCCAGGCTGTGCGCGGCGAACACCACCGGCGAGTCGGCTGCGGCCACTGCGGCGTCGAGCGTGCGGCACCACGCGTCGCGCGTCGGATGATCCCAGTCAGGCATTTGCACGCGCACGAAGGCGGGATCGAGCGCTTCCCAAAGCGTCTGCCAGTGACCCGCGCCGGAGTTCTGGTAGCCCGGCAGCACGAGTACGTTTAGTTTTTGTCCGCTCATTGCGTTCCCCGTCGCAGTTCGTTTTTCAAGTTCGCTTTCGCGATATGTTTCCGCGGTCCACGTCTGCAATTGTCGTTGCGGTACGTTTTTGCGGTGCGTTTTTGCGGTGCGTTTTTGCGGTACGTTTTTGCGGTACGTCTCCGCACGCAGTCCGTCTCCGCAGTTTGCTTCCGCAGCCCGCTTCCGCAATCACCCACTTCGCCCGGCCAAAGCCGCATGCTTCAATGCATCACACGGCCCACGCCCACGCCGCGCGGATCGGCCGCCGGCTCGGGCGTCGTCCCTTCGACGCGAATCATCTGCACGTCGCCGTTGAACGACTGCCCTTCCAGCGTGTAGCCCCTGGCTTTCAGCTGATCGGCCAACTCACCCGTGATCGGATGATACGGCTCGAAATAGATCGTCTTCGGCGGCAGCAACTGATGATGGAACCGCATCGCGGCCAAAGCATCGGTCGGCGCCATGTTGAAATCGTACAGGTTGGTCATGACCTGGAAGATCGACGTGAGTATTCGCGAGCCGCCAGGCGTGCCGATCACCAGCGACACCTTGTTGTCCTTCAACAGAATGGTCGGCGTCATCGACGAAAGCGGCCGGCGTCCCGGGGCCACCGTGTTCAGGTCGTCAGCCGTCGCGCCGGGCGTGCCGGCGGCAGCCGGTTTGGTGACGAAGTCGTCCATCGCGTCATTGAGCAGGAAGCCGCCGCCGTCCACCACCACGCCGGAACCGAAATCCCCGTTCAGCGTGTAGGTGTTCGACACGGCGTTACCCCACTTGTCGACCACCGAATAATGCGTGGTTTGCGCTTTCTCCGGCATCACGTCGCCGAGGCCGCCTTTAACGGGCGTCGCGCCCGGCACTTCGTCGGGTTTCACTTCATCGGCGCGTTGCGCGAGGTAGGCGTCGCTGGTCAGTTTGTCGAGCGGCACCTTGTACGAATCGGGGTCGCCAATGTATTGCTGGCGATCGGCGAACACGCGGTCTTCGATCTGCGCGATCAGATGGATATACGGCTCGGAATTCAGCTCGAGGCCATCGAACGCCGGCTTCAGATCGGCCTTCATCTTCAGCATCTGGATCAGCCCGACTCCACCCGAACTCGGCGGCGGCGCGGTCACGACCTGGTAGCCGTTCCAATTGGCGGTGAGCGGCTGGCGCCAGACAGCCTTGTATTGAATCAGGTCCTGCTTCGTGACCAGACCGTGGCCATACATCTGCTGGGCGATCAGATCGGCGGTGCGGCCTTCGTAAAACTCACGCCCGCCGTCGCCGGCGATGCGCGAGAGGGTTTGCGCGAGTTCAGGCTGGCGATACATGACGCCCGCCTTCAGGTTCGAGAAGTAGGCTTCGAAGTTGGTCTTGCCGGCGAAACTCTTCGCTGCCGCGTCGTGGCGCTGCTGCAACCCCTGGTCGACCTGGAAGCCGTCGGTGGCGTAACGGATCGCGGGCGCCAGCACCTGCTTCCATTTCAGCTTGCCGAAACGCTGCTGCGCTTCCCACATGCCCTCGACGGTGCCCGGCACGCCCACCGCGCGATGGCCGACGAGGCTCATACCCGGCACGAGGTTGCCTTTATCGTCGAGGTACATGTCGCGGGTCGCCTGTTGCGGCGCGCGCTCGCGATAGTCGAGAAAATACGGCTTGCCGTCCATGAACACGGTCATGAAGCCGCCGCCGCCGAGATTCCCCGCGTCCGGACAGGTCACGGCCAGCGTGAAGGCGATCGCCACCGCGGCGTCCACCGCGTTGCCGCCGGCGGCGAAGATCTGCTGCGCGGTGTCGGCGCTGAAGCGATCCGGCACGGCCACCGCCGACGCGTCCAGCACGGCCTTGGGCAGCGGCGTTTTCGCGAGCGCGGGGACGGGCGCGGCGAAGCTGCCGGCGAGCGCGGCGAACACGGCCGCAGCCGTCACGATCCGTGCGAAAGACAAAGAGGCGAAGGGCGCGCGAGGCGCGTCATGCGACGGGACGGACATCTGAGGAACTCCGGGAACTAGGAACGCCATGTTGCACGAACGGAAAGCGTCCATGCCAGGGCGGCCCAATGGGTGACGCGGCCTGCGTGCCCGGCAGCGCTCTGGTGGGCGCTACACGGCAGGGCACAGGCAGCGCAATCCGAAACGGCTTGAGCGGGGCGCGGGTGTGCGGCGAGGCTGTCTGGCTTGCGCCGCACGGGCGCAAAGCGGCGCCGGGGAAAAATCCGTGGGCGAACATCATGTCGCCCGTGCGCGGCGCGTGGAGAGTGCGCCGCCCGCATCGTAAGTCGCCATGGACCGCGCCAACAAAACGTTTTACCTCCTGTTACAGCACATTAAACGCAGCTTGCACGATCTCGTCCCCCAAAAACCACTCGAAACCGCTCAAACGTTGGCTGCGCGCCGCACTCGCCTGCCGCGAGCGAACGCGTCAGGTAGAATTGACGGATAAGTGGGCGCATTGCGCGTCCCCGACAGACTTTCACCTTCTCGCATGAATACCGAACGCAACGACGCGCCAGCGGCATCCAATTTTATCCGCAACATTATTGACGAAGACAACCGCACCGGCAAGTGGGGCCAGCGCGTCGAAACGCGCTTTCCGCCCGAGCCGAACGGCTACCTGCACATCGGTCACGCCAAGAGCATCTGCCTGAACTTCGGCGTGGCGCGCAGCTACGGCGGCGTGTGCCATCTGCGTTTCGACGATACGAATCCGGAAAAGGAAAGCGTCGAGTACGTCGACTCGATCATCGACTCGGTGCGCTGGCTCGGTTTCGAGTGGGAAAAAGGCGGCAAGGAACAGCTCTATTTCGCGAGCGATTACTACGACAAACTGTACGAATTCGCCGAACTGCTGATCGAACGCGGCAAGGCGTATGTGGACAGCCAGTCGGCCGAAGAAATGCGCGCGAACCGCGGCTCGGCTTCCGAAGTCGGCACGCCGTCGCGCTTCCGCGAGCGTTCGGTGCAGGAAAACCTCGACCTGTTCCGCCGCATGAAAGCCGGCGAGTTCAAGGAAGGCGAGCATGTGCTGCGCGCGAAGATCGACATGTCGTCGCCGAACTTCAACATGCGCGACCCGGTCATCTACCGCATCCGCTTCGCGCATCACTACCGCACCGGCGACACATGGTGCGTGTACCCGATGTACGACTACACGCACTGCATCTCGGACGCGCTGGAAAACATCACGCATTCGCTGTGCACGCTCGAATTCGAAGACCACCGTCCGCTGTACGACTGGATTCTGAACGAGCTGGCCGAAGCTGGAATCTTCACGCGCCCGCTGCCGCAACAAATCGAGTTTTCGCGCCTGAACCTGACCTACGCGATCACCAGCAAGCGCAAACTGCTGCAACTGGTGACCGAAGGCCATGTCGAGGGCTGGGACGATCCGCGCATGCCGACTATCGTCGGTGTGCGCCGCCGCGGTTTCACGCCGGAAGCGATCCAGTTGTTCTGCGAGCGCATCGGCGTCACCAAGGTCGATTCGTGGATCGACATGAGCGTGTTCGAAGGCGCACTGCGCGACGATCTGGACGACAAGGCGCCACGCACTGCTGCCGTGCTCGATCCGGTCAAGCTGATCATCGACAATTTCCCCGAAGGCGTGACCGAGCCGTGCAATGCGCCGGTCCACCCGCATCATCCGGAAATGGGGGTTCGGGAGTTCCCGATCTCCCGCGAACTGTGGATCGAACGCGAGGACTACAACGAAACGCCGCCGAAGGGCTACTTCCGCCTGTTCCCGGGCAACAAGGTGCGCCTGCGTTACGGCTATGTGATCGAATGCATCGGTGCGGACAAGGACGAGAACGGCAACATCGTCGCGGTCCACTGCAACTACCTCCCGGACAGCAAATCGGGCACGGAAGGCGCGAACACCTATAAGGTCAAGGGCAACATTCACTGGGTCAGCGCAGCAGGCGCGGTCCCGGCCGAAGTGCGCATCTACGACCGTCTGTTCAAGGAACCGCAACCGGACGCCGGCGGCCGCGACTTCCTCGAAGCGCTGAATCCGGATTCGAAGCGCGTGGTCAACGCCTACCTGGAACCGGGTGCGCGCGACGCGCTGCCGGAACAGCGCTATCAGTTCGAGCGCCACGGCTATTTCGTCGCCGACCGCGTCGATTCGAAACCGGGCAAACCCGTATTCAATCGCATCGTCAGCTTGCGCGACAGTTGGGGCAAGCCGGCGTAAGCTGGAGCCACAACAGCGCGAAGCGCATCTGACGTAGCTTCTCTGAAGTCAAATACGGCGTGCATTTCGCGAGCGGGATGCACGCCGTTTCGTTGCATCATGTTCCATCGACAGTGACAGCGCGGCATCCATGCACGCGCGAGTCCGGGAGGCCCGATGAAAGTTGCAGCCCGTCGCGGGGTAAGCGCATGGGACACAGCATCAGGTGCGGGTCATACGCGTGCCGTTGCTGTTACGCGCATAACCCGCGCCGCACGCGTCGCGCATAGCATGCGCTGCGCACTCGTGGCGCTGAGTGCGTTTGGCGCGGCGTCGCTCGCCTGCCCCGCTCACGCGGACGAACTCACCGGCACGCTGAAGAAAATCCACGACGATGGCGTGGTCGTACTCGGCGTGCGAGAAGCGTCGATTCCCTTCTCATACTTCGACGGCACGCGCACGGTCGGCTACTCGCAGACCATCGCGCTGCAGATCGTCGACGAAATCAAGAAAACGCTCGGCCTGCCGCAACTGAAGGTGCACGAAATCACCGTGACCTCGTCGAACCGCACGCCGATGTTGCTGAACAACCAGATCGATCTGGAATGCGGCTCAACCACGCACACGGTGGAACGCGAAAACGTGGCCGCGTTCTCGAACAGCTTCTTCCAGTACGCGGTGCGCATGATCGCGCGCAAGAGCAGCGGCATTACGGATTTTCCCGACCTGGCCAGCAAGACGGTCGTGACGACCGCCGGCACCTCCGACGAGCGCCTGCTGCGCCGCCTGAACACCGAGAAGCATCTGAACATGCGCATCACGAGTGCGCGCGATCATGCGGAAGCATTCAGCGCGGTCAAGGATGACCGGGCCGTGGCCTTCGTGATGGACGAGCCGATCGTGTACGGTTTCAAATCGACCGACCCGCACCCCGAAGACTTCGTGGTAACCGGCACGCCGCTCGGCTATGAGGTCTACGCCTGCATGTTCCGCAAGGGCGACGAGCCGCTGCGCATGCTCGTGAACGGGGTAATCGCACGCGGCCAGCTTGCCGGCGACGCCGAACGTCTGTACAACCAGTGGTTCACCCAGCCGATTCCGCCGCACGGCATCAATCTGAATTTTCCGTTGTCGGAACAGAACCGCACGCTATTCGCGCATCCCAACGACCACGCGCTCGACTGAGCGCGCCGGCAGCGCGCGTGGCGGATGCAGGTGGCGGGTATTGCCAAGCGCTGCAGCCCAATCAACCCATCCGCCGCTATAGCGTTCGATGCAGTTCCGCGAGCGAAAGCGTGGTTTGAAAGAGCCGTGTGAGACTGCGGCTCGCATACTGCTCGACTTCGTCCGGTGCGGTCCAGCGATATGCGTCCATTTCGGGGATCAGCGTGCCGTCGGAGCGGCGCGGAAACAGCGACGTGCAGGTGCAACAAGACAGATCGAGTTCGTCGGCCGTCGCGCGCGCCGCGAACAGATGCAGATCCTTGTCGCGCCGGTAGACGAACAATCCGAGATCCTTCAAGCGACCGGGTTCGATCACGATACCGGTCTCCTCGACCATCTCGCGCAACGCCGTGACGTGTGGCGCCTCGCCCTCTTCGCCATGCCCTTTCGGAACGTCCCAGTGAGACGTTTCGGTGGCGTGCGCGAGCAGCACCCGGCCGTCCGGGTCGAGCAGCACGACGCCGCACGAGACGACCCGCGCGCTCATCGACGCAACGCGCCGCAAGGACGCACAACTTCGGGCTGCGCCGGCGGCAAGCCGGCGCGCGCCATCATACCGGCCCGCACGCTCAGTGCTTTTTCTGCAATTGCCAGTTGCCGCCGCCCTGTTTGCAGAACTGCGGACGCAGGTTCATCGACTGCCCTTTCGCATTCAGCGCGACGCCGACGTCGCGGCAAGTGCGCTCGCCATCCTTCGCCGTGCTGGCGATGCTGATCGTCGCGTCGATCTTCACGCTGTTGCCGGTGTCTTCGTTAACCCAGTTCACGCTTTCGCCGTCCTGCTTGTCGTTCAAGGCAGCGAACACGGCGCTCTTGATCGAGTCGACGTCGCGTTGCTTCATGTAGCTGATCGGCGTGTCGTTCAGAAAACCGAGGTTCGCCGCTTGCGCGCCGATGGCGCAGCCAAGCAGCAGGCCACCGACGGTCAGGTGAAACAGGGCACGGGTTCGCATCGACATGAAGGGTTCTCCTCGAAGAGTAGTTCGGCGGTCTCGAGCGCGTTCACGGCGGCTCGTGATCTGGACCCCAAAAGCATAGCATGTCGCCCTCGAAGCGGCCGCCCGGATGCGGCATCGCAACGGCCCACGGCAGCCTGCAGCATCCGATTCCCGCCTTGCTGGAACGAACGGGCGCGACGACCGCTCAGACTTTTTAGGACGAGTCTCATATCTTCTTATGAAGCGTCTTCTTAAGATAGGTCTGTTGCGCTGTAGCGCTGATCAAGCTTCCACCGCCGCCCTATGGACATCTCGTCTGCTCTCGAAACCTTCACCGTCGCGCTCGCGCTCTTTTGCGTCGCGCTGGTGCCGTTCGCCATCGGCCGCGATCCCGGTCTTGCGCGGCGCATCGTGCAAATGGACAGCCTCCCCCGCGCACGCTGGCCGAATCTGCTGACACGCGCCGGCATTGCATGCGTCCTCATATCGTTCGCGCTTCTGCTGGTCGGCTGCTACTACATCATTGCCGGCGCGGGCCACTGACCTCGTCCGCGGCGGCACGTGCCGCCCCGACTAGCGGCGCGTCCATCGCCCGGCGATCAATTCGCCGCCTTATTTCCTGCCTTATACCCATCGGTGAGCGTATTCAAAAACGCCACCACATCTTTGATTTCAGCCTCGTCGAGCACCGGCTTGTCACCCGGCTTGCGATCGAACGGCGGCTCGGTGTTCAGATTGGCCCAGTAACGCTGCGGCAGATCGTCGAACTTCTGCACCTTGCCCTTCACGACCGGATAAAACTTTTCCGGGTTCGTGTCGCGTTGCGCATAAAAACGCACTGTCTGATCCAGCGAATGATAGATGCCGTTGTGGAAGAAACTCTTCTTCAACGCGACGTTGCGCAGCGTCGGCGTGCGGAAGATGCCGCAAAATTCGGCGCGGCCCTTCAGGTCGGTACGCTCCGGCCCGCATGCGCCGAGGTCGTAGAAATGCGGATCGCGATTCACCGGCAGCGCGCGGTTGCGCGGCACGCCGATCGCAATCAGACCGAAGTCGCTGAACTGCGGCGGCGCACCGTCCATGGTGCGCTGGCTGATGTGGCAGCTCGCGCAATTGCCCTTCTTTTCGTCGTTGAAGACTTCCAGACCATGTAGTTCGGCCTTGGTCAGTTGCGCTTTGCCCGCCAGATACGCGTCGTACTTGCTGGTGTACGGATAGAAAATCTCGGGTGCCTGCTCGAAGGTTTCCAGCGCTTGCAGCACGGCGTTGAAAGTGGCGGCATCGCTATCGAAAATATGCTCGCCAAATGCCGCGCGAAAAGCCTCCGCATACGGCGCGGCTTTCACCGCCGCCGTGACCTTCGCAGGCGTGCTGCCCATTTCGAACGACGACAGCAGCGGAATACGCGCCTGATCCGAGCCGCGGTCGACCCTGCCGTCCCACGTCAAGCCGCCGGTCGGCCCGGCATCCACGCTCTCATCGCCTTCGTCGTCCGACTCGTGATAGTGCTCGGCGAACGCCGGCACCGATTGCAGGTACTTGAGCGTCGGCGCGGCGCGCATGCCGGTGCGGTGCATGTCGTTGCCGCCCAGTTGTACCGACAGCGAATTCGCCGGCGAAAAGCCGTGATCGGGGCTGTGGCACGACGCGCAGGCCAGCTTGCCCGAGCCGGATAGCGACGCGTCGAAGAACAGTTGCTTGCCGAGGGCCGTCATCTGCCGCACGGATTCGTAGACTTGCGCGCGGGTCTGACCGGCTTCATGTGCCGTCACCTTGACGGTAGAGGCCACTGTAGAGGTGGACGCCGCCGACGCACTCGTCTGGCGCCCGACACCCGCGTTGGCATTGGTATTGGCGTTCGTATCCGCCCTGGCGCTCACTTGCGCGTTGCCATTCCCGTCGGCCTTGCCCCCCGCTGTCTGCGAGCCTGCGTCGCACGCGGCCAGGGTCACGGTCATGGCTGCGAGCGCCATCGCCAGCACCGCGCCAATGCCTGCCGGCCTCACGCGCCGCCGCGCCCGCGGCCGAACCGTCGTTTTACGAATCCCCGCGAGACCAAGCCGCATATGAATGATGTGAGTTTGCGATATTGAAGTCCGCGAGCGTATTTCATCGACATGTCGTTTAAATGACATACAGCCGACGAAAATATCGAAACCCAAGCCATTCGTAATTAGTTACATGTTTCTGTCAAATTCCTTGTTCAAACTTTCGCTCGCGGCCATCCGTGTAAACAATGCACGCGGCCCGTCCCCAACGCGAGAGAGAGAACACATACCAAATGAACAAAAAACTGATCTGCGCGGCGCCTATCGCGATCGCGGCAGCGTTGAGTCTGTATGCGTGCGGCGGCGACAATGTCACCGCGCAACCGGACATCACGTCGATCAAGACGGTCGTGGTGATCTACGCGGAGAACCGCAGCTTCGACAATCTGTACGGCAACTTCCCCGGCGCCAACGGTCTGCAGAACGTGACGGCGGCGAGCGCCACACAGGTCGACCGCGACGGCACGGTGCTCGCCACGCTGCCGCAAGTGTGGAACGGCCTGACGCAAACCGGCGTGACGCCGGTCGTGACGCAAGCGATGACGGCCAACCTGCCGAACAGCCCGTTCGCCATCGACGATCCGAATGGTTTCAACACGCCGATCACGGCCACGACGCGCGATCTGTATCACCGCTTCTATGAAAACCAGATGCAGATCAATGGCGGCAAGAACGACAAATTCGCCGCGTGGGCGGACTCCGGCGGCCTCGTCATGGGTCACTACACGCTCAACGCCGACAAGCTGCCGTTGTGGAAAATCGCCCAGCAATACACGCTGGCCGACAACTTCTTCATGGGCGCGTTCGGCGGCTCGTTCCTGAATCACCAGTGGCTGGTTTGCGCGTGCACGCCGACCTATCCGAATGCGGACAAGAGCCCGGCAGCCGCCTCGATCTCGTCGGTCGAGAGCGACGGCGTGACGCTGAAGCTTGCGACCAACTCGCCGGCTTCGGCGCTGAGCGGGCCGCCGAAATACGTGCTCTCGGGCAATCTGACGCCTGACTTCTACGCGATCAACACGATGCAGCCGCCGTATCAGCCAAGCGGCAACAAGGCGGCTTCGGGGGGCGACGCCAACCTGGCCGACCCGACTGCGGCCACCACGTTGCCGGCGCAAACGCAACAGCACATCGGCGATCTGCTGAACAACGCGAAGGTGTCGTGGGCGTGGTACGGCGGCGCGTGGGGTGCGGCGGTGTCGGCGGTGCAAAGCGGCACGTCGAACGTGATCTACGGCGCGAATCTGACGGCGCCGAATTTCCAGCCGCATCACCAGCCGTTCAACTACTTCGCCGATCTCGCACCGGGCTCGGCGAACCGTTCGCAGCATTTGCTCGACGGCGGTCTGGCGGGTTCCGAGTTCATCAAGGCGATCGACGGCGGCACGCTGCCGCAAGTGTCGTTCTACAAGCCGCAGGGCAACCTGAACGAGCACGCGGGTTACACCGACGTCGCCTCCGGCGACCAGCACATCGCCGACGTGATCTCGCATCTGCAGAAAAGCCCGCAGTGGAACAACATGCTGGTGGTCGTGACATACGACGAAAACGGCGGCTTCTGGGACCACGTCGCGCCGCCGAAGGCCGACCGTTGGGGTCCGGGCACGCGGATTCCGGCGCTGATCATTTCGCCGTACGCGAAGAAGGGTTTTGTCGATCACACGCAGTACGACACGACGTCGATTCTGCGTTTCATCACGCATCGCTTCGCGCTGCCGACGCTGCCAGGTATCGCCGCGCGTGATGCTGCACTGGTCAGCAACGGCAGCAAGCCGATGGGTGATCTGACGGCAGCGCTGAACATCAGGCAGTAATCCGTTAGCAACAGTCCGCCTGACGGTGGGATTTTGACGGGGCAGCTTCGGCTGCCCTTTTTTGTTTTCGTCGCGCGGATCATCCCACGGCGCACGCGACTCGTTATCGATGCAAACAGCGACACAACGCGTTTGCACGAGCGGCGTATGCTTCGACGCAGGACGCAATCATTCCCGCCGATGGCGGCTCGAAACCCATAGCAACGTGTTGCAGGCTTGCCCACTTATTCAGGAGCTCGACAGCATGACTGAAAAAACCATCAAGGTACCCGGCCCCGATCATCCGATCACCATCGAGCCGGACAAAGCCCACGTGGTGGTGACGGTAGCCGGGCGCGTGATCGCGGATACGCGCAATGCGCTCGTGCTGCGCGAGGCGTCGTATCCGCCGGTGTATTACATCCCACGCAATGACGTCGAGATGACGCTGTTGGAACGTACCGATCACGCAACCTATTGCCCATATAAAGGCGATTGCGCGTACTACAGCATTCCGATCGGCGGCGAGCGCGCAGTGAATGCGGTCTGGACCTACGAGTCGCCCTACGCGGCCGTGAAAGAGATCGCCCAGCATCTGGCGTTCTATCCGAACCGGGTCGATTCCATCGACGTGCAGCCGGCGGGGTAAACGGCCATGCGCGCATCGCAGCGGTGAGGCTTCGATGCGCGGCGCCAGGCTTTTGAAGTACGGCAGGAGGGACTCGAACCCCCCACCCTCGGCTTAGAAGGCCGATGCTCTATCCAGCTGAGCTACTGCCGTAATGACGTGAGGCGATGCTACACACGAAACGTGTACAACCTGCATCGCCCGCAATGAGAACCCTTAACGGGCATTGGAACCTGTGCTGTATGACTGCCACAGGGTTCATGGGATACCGAAATTCTAACTGACCGGGCCGAGACTGTGGAAATCCGGTCCGGCGCACGGCAACGCTGATCGGCAGTCACCACGCCGCATCGCAAAACAAACGGGCCCGACGCGTTGAGCCGGGCCCGGATTATAACCGATCGCTCCTTACCCGCCAGTCGCACGCCGGCACCTAGCCGGCTGTAGCGGGCGTGTCGAACGCAATCAGACCTGCGGATGCAGCATGAACCAGCCGAGGAACACGATCCCCGCGATCACGCAGTACACGCCGAACGAAGCCAGACGTCCGCGGCCTTCGAAATAACGCATCAGGAAACGCACGCTGAGATAGGCGGCGATTGCGGTCAGCACGCCGCCGAGCAATGCATCGGCGAGCTGGCCCGGCGCATGGAACAGTTTCGGCAATTCGAGCACGCCGGCCGCGAAGATGATCGGCGTGCCGAGCAGGAACGAGAACTCGGCGGCCTTCTCGGTCGTCAGGCCGGCCGCATTCCCGGCGATCATCGTCAGACCGCTGCGCGAGAAGCCCGGAATCAACGCGCCGATCTGCGCGAGGCCGACGAAAAACGCCTGGCGGAAGGTCAGCTTCTCCGGCGCCTGGTGCGCGCGCGAACGTTGCAGGCGATCGCCGAACCACAGCAGCACGCCGTTCACGATCAGGGCGACTGCGACAATGCGCAGATCGTGAAAAATCAGTTCGAGACGTTTCTCAAGGATCAGCCCGACGAGGCCCGCCGGAATCGTGCCGATGATGAGCGCCCACATCATGTGCGCGTCGTCGTTGCGACGGCCGCCGAACGAAGCGAAGAAGCCACGCACCAGCGCGCACCAGCGCTTGCGGAAGTACCACAGCAGCGCGAACGCCGTACCGAGGTGCAACGCAACGAGGAACGGCAGCAACTGCGGCGCGTGCTTGTCGATATGCATGCCGAACAGGCCGGGTACGAGCAAGGTGTGGCCAAGGCTGCTGACCGGGAACAGTTCGGTGACGCCTTGCAGCACGCTCAGGAAAATCAGAAACGACAGGTTCACGCGGCGGTCCTTGTAAGGAAAATGTCGGGGAACAGCGCGCCGCACAAGGAGATCGACGGCGCGTCAAGAGCGCACCGATTATGCCTGGCTGCAAAGTCAGCGCCAAGCGTTTGAACCGCATTCGGGGAAATATTGATGCGCCGCGTCACAACTGGAAACCGTTGTTACGCCGCAGCAAAAGAAACAGAGCGCCGCCGGTGGCCGCCCTGCGATCATGAGAAATTCAATGTACTGATGGTCGAAACTTGTGCCAGGCCCGCATTGACGGCCCGGCGGAAGGCGAAGCAGATGACTGGATCAGCGCTCGAGCTTGTAGAAAAAGTAGACCGTGCTTGCCGCGAACATGCCGAACAGCGCCACACCCATTGCCATTGCGAGATCCATAAAGCCTCCTGAGCCGATCTCGCCCGGTCGTTGAAGTGGCCGGGCAGTCAGTGGATTATCGACAAGGATAGTGCTTCCCGGACACCCGCAATTTCCCGAGAAGGGTTTCCCCGTAGCGCAAAGCAGCGCAAAATCGTTGCTTCGCGAGCCGTTACGCGGCGTCGTTCGAACGTTCACAACCCGCGTTCGAGCCGCGCTCAACTCACTTGAACCGCACCCAACCTTTTCTCAACCAGCCCATCGACCATGCCCCTCTCCCCGCAACAGGACATTCTCGAGATCGCCCAGGACGCCTCCGTGCTCCGTTTCTCGCCGCAAGCCGGCGGCCGTCTTTTGTCGTGGATCATCAACGGCGAAGAGGTCATTCATTGGCCCGAGAACGCCGACTGGAGCCAGCCGGCCAGGATTCGCGGCGGCAACCCGCTGCTGTTTCCGTTTCTGGGCCGGCATCGCGTCGACGGCAAGATCGGCTTCTGGCGTGACGCACAAGGCACGGTGCGCGAATTGCCGATGCATGGTTTCGCACGCGACCTGCCCTTCGAAGCCCACGCTGACGTACACGGCGCCGGTTTGCGCATGACCCTCGCCGACAGCGACGCGACACGCGGCGGCTACCCGTTCGGCTTCCGTTTCGAAGCGACGTACCGACTCGTCGATACGCATACGCTGGAAGTCACGCTAAGCACCGCCAATACCGGCGACGTGCGGCTGCCCTACTACGCCGGCCATCACTTCTATTTCACGCTGCCGCATACGCAACGCGCCGAGACCTCGTTGGAACTGCCGCCCACCGAACGGTGCTACCAGCAGAGCGACGGCTCGATCAGCGCAGCAGAACCGGGCGCGGCGCGCTACACGCTCGACGAGGCGCGCATTCTCGACCGCTTCCATTGTCTCGTCGGTGCGCCGGACCAACCGGTGCGCCTCGTTGCGCCCGGACTGAACCGGGTCATCACGATCGATCTGCAACGGCCGGACTCAGTGCCCTGGTATGCGGTCACGACATGGACCGAAGCCGCTGACTCGGACTTCTATTGCGTCGAGCCGTGGCTGGGTCTGCCGGATGCGATCCACAACGGCCTGGGACTGCGCTGGCTCGAACCAGGACAAACCGAGACAGCCGCACTGCGTATCAGCGTCAGCAAGCTGCGCTGATGGCAGGTTTTCCGCTCATCGTGACGTGACGGGTTACGTAGCTTTTCGCCGCGTTCCCGCCGTGCGCGCCCGCCTCTGCATCCGTTTTTCGGATGCTGCAGCGCAAAACCGTTAGAATCGGACGCTTTGCATCTACCTGCCGCGTGATCGGGATCGGCGCGTGGCAGCGCTTTGCGATGTCCAATGCTCAACACAACAAGAATCATGAAACGGCTCGCCTGCGCGTCGTTGCTGGCGGTGCTTGCCGCCTGCGGGTCCGCTCCGGTGGGGCCTGGCTTTTACCGCGTCGAACGGGGCGATACCCTGTCGAAGATCGCGCGCAGCAACCGGCAACCGGTGCAAAACATCGTGCGCTGGAACAACCTGACCAACCCGGACAGCATCGAGGTCGGACAGGTGTTGCGGGTCGCGCCACCGGGCAATGTGGCGTCTACAGGCGGTGCCGCGGGTGGTGCAGCGCGTAGCAGCGGGGCAGGAAGCGCGAGCGCTTCGGCGGCGCCCCGGCCGGCACCCGCCGATAGCGCGCCGCCGTCCGCGCCGGCTTCGGCGATCTCGCTGGTATGGCCCGCTGACGGCACGGTGATCCGGCCCTTCGACGGCGCCAATTCGAAGGGCATCGATATTTCGGCGGCGGCGGGCACCCCGGTGGTTGCCGCGGCGCCCGGCACGGTGGTTTATGCGGGTAACGGCTTGCGCGGTTACGGCAACCTGCTGATCCTCAAACACAACGCCGACTATCTGACTGCCTACGCGCACAACCGCGTGCTGCTGGTGAAGGAAGGCCAGTCGGTCGCCCGCGGCGACAAGATCGCCGAAATGGGCGACACCGACACCGACCGTGTCATGCTGCACTTCGAACTGCGCTATCAGGGCCGCTCGATCGACCCGTCGCGGGCACTGCCGGCGCGCTAGCCGCCCGGCTTCAGGCACGCGCCCTGCAACAGCAGTCGAGGGAACCGCGCGTGCTATAAAACGCCCAATCCTATGCACGACGCGGCTTCGCGCTGCGTCTTCCCCTGTTATCTGTAAGGAATCTGCAATGAAGAGCGCACTGGCGTCCTTAACAACGGCCGCGGCGATCGGCCTCGGCCTGCTGACGCTCGGCAACCTCGGCGGCTGTTCCAGCACCACCACCATGACCTACCTGCCAAGCGGCGATACGGGCTTTGCGATCAACTGCAGCGGCAGTGACGCGAGTTCCAGTTGGGCCGAGTGCTACAAACGCGCGGGCGAGGTCTGCGGCAACTACGGCTACGACGTCGTTTCGAAGGACGTCGACAACGGCGCGACCTCGGGTGGCTCGATCGGCGGAGTTTTCGGTGCGAACGTCAAAAACCGGTCGATGGTGGTTCGCTGCAAGCAGTAGAGGCAACGTGGCAACGCAATAACGCAGGCGCAGGGCCGCTCGAGCTGGCGGCGGCGCCAGCGGCCAGAGCGCGGATCGACGCGTTCGGCGAATGCGTGCGGCAAACGCGAACAGCGCGCCGAGCGCGATCGGCCAGAAAAAAAAGCCCGGCACGAGGCCGGGCTAACGGGGGTTCGGCGCATATCGGCAAAGGACCGGTTCACCATGCGCCAGAAGGAAATCTAACAACCCGCCTTTACAAGCGCAATCTATTAATTTCGTGGGCAATGTGACGCGGCGTACGGAGTCCGCATTACGTGAAGAGAAAATGTCGGAAATAAGCTGGGTAAACGCCCTTATCTGCCTCGCATGAAACGTCATAAAATCAACAAGTCAAAATCGCGCGCGTGGTTCGCCGGGCCTTATAAATCAAGCACCTACCCACGCGTCACCCGAAAAGCCTGACGAAAGCCCTTTGACCGATTCCCGCCAGCCCTGCCCAGCATGATCCGGACGCTTTATGTATTGCGAACCTTTAGTGCGCCAACGCACCATACCGAGGTATTAGCGATTATTGAGCGACGCGAATAAGTAATCGCATTTCTTCACAACAAATTCGCGAATAGCGAATACATTAAAAATCTTCAAATCCGCTGACAAATTGCGAGATTGAAAATCGACCGCGGTAAATGAATCAATAGATTAGATGATAAGCACAGGCCTTGATTCGTTCAAGCTGGCCGAATGGCTAAAATCGGCCAGCTTGCAGCGCAATCACATGACTCGCAGGCCCAGTTCAGTCACGAGCACAGCCGCCTGCTGATGCGAAATCGTCGCGCCCTTGAACAGCGCCGCATCGACGAGCCGCACGCCGCTCAGATCCGCCTCGCGCAGGTCCGCGCCATCAAAGCGCGCGCCTTTCAGATGGGCATCCTTCAGACTGCCGCCGTCGAAGATCGCCTCGCGGAAATCGACGCCGGCCAGATCGGCGTCGGAGAAATCGAGTTGCTGGAGGGTGGCTTTGCGAAACGACAGGCCGCGCAAATGCGCGCCCACCAGCAAGGTCTCGACGAAGCTCAACCCAAGTGCCGTACAGGCTTCGAAATTGGCGCCCGTCAGCTTGCAGCTATGAAACGACGCCGAGGCAAGCTTGGCGCGCCGCCAGCTCGTGTTGTTCAGATCGCTCGATTGGAACGCCGCATCGACCAGATCGGCCGACGCGAAATCCGCCTGGCGGCCGCGGCAACGAACCCAGCGCGTGTGCGACAGCGCCGCGCCAAAAAATGACGTCTCGAGATCGTGCAGCGATGAAACTCAGCGCCGCGCAAGTCGAGTCGCGACAGATCGGCGCCTTCGAAATCGCAATCGGTGAAATGGAGCGGCTCTCTATTGCCCGCCATGCTCGTGCCAATGAGGCGCTCCACATCGGTGCGCGTGAGTGTGGCGTCGGCCACCACATGAGCTTGCGCGCCCGCAGCGCGCGCCGTTGAATCCAGTGACATGAAGGTTCAGAATGAATTTTGCCGAAAGACCCTAAGCGTACCGGAACGCGCGCCGCCCTGGCGATCCGCGCCGATGGTTTATAGTAACGGCCCCGTCAGAACCCGCTTACGATGACTTCCAACGACGCCACTCATAGCCCGCTGTACGCCAAACTGCTCGCCGAAACCGCCAAAATCGGCTGGATCGAACTCGAACGCTTTTTCGCGCGCGGCATGCTGCTGCGCGTCGCACGCGACATCGATCTGGTAAGCGTCGCCGAAGCCATCGCCAGCGACGACACCACGCAGGTCACGCAATGGCTGTCTTCCGGCCTCGTCGAACGCGTGCAGGCGGAAACCGCCGCCGATTTCGCCGCGCGCAATCCCGATCTGTGGGCGGTGGTCGTCTCGCCATGGGTGTGCGTGCAGGAACGTAATTGAGCGACCCCGCGCACGTCCCGAAGGAAGTCCCCCTGGGGAACGGCGCGAGCGCGACGGCCCCCGCCGTCCCGGTGCGCTGGCATCGCCGGGTGCTGACGCTGGCGTTTCCAATCGTCCTCGCCAATCTCACACAGCCGATTCTCGGCGCAGTCGACACTGCCGTCGCCGGCCATCTGGACGGCGCGTCCTATCTCGGCGGCGTCGCGCTCGGCGGCCTGTTCTTCAACTTCGTGTTCTGGGGCTTCGGCTTCCTGCGCATGGGCACCACGGGCCTCGTCGCGCAAGCGCACGGCGCGGGGGATCACGCCGAGTTGCGCAACAACGTCGTACGCGCGTTGTTGCTGGCGGCGGCGATCGGCGCCGCGGTGCTTCTGTTGCAAGTGCCGCTAATCGATTACGCATTGCGCGTGATCGGCGGCAGCGATGCGGTGCAGCGCCACGCGCAGATCTACTGCCACTCGCGTATCTGGGCCGCGCCGCTCGCGCTCGGCAACTACGTGGTGCTCGGCTGGCTGCTCGGTACGCAGCAGGTGCGGCTTGCACTGCTGTCGCAAGTGTTCATCAACAGTGTGAACATCGCGGCGGTGCTGTTGTACGTGTACGTATTCGATTGGGGCGTGGCCGGCATCGGCGCGGCCACGGCCACCGCCGACGCGCTCGGCTTCGTGCTCGGCGCCGCGTTGTTGTGGCACGGCCGGCCGCGCGGTTTGCCTGCGCTAAACCGCGCCTCCCTCTTCGACGCTCCAGCCCTCAAGCGCCTGGTGGTACTGAATCGCGATATCTTCGTACGCACGCTCTGTCTGCTGTCGTCGTTCGGCTGGTTCGCGCATCTCGGCGCGAAGCAAGGTGACGCCACGCTTGCCGCCAACGCGCTGCTGCTCAATTTTCAGACCTTCATGGCTTATGGACTCGACGGCTTCGCTCACGCGGCCGAAGCGCTGGTCGGCGCTGCGATCGGCGCGCGCGACCGGCACGCTTTCGCGCAGGCCATCAAGGTGACCGCGCTATGGTCCGCGCTCGGTGCGCTGGGCTTCTCGCTGGTGTACTGGGGCGCGGGCTCATGGATCATCGAAGGTCTGACCAATCAGGCCGTCGTGCGCGCCACGGCCGAGACTTATCTGCCATGGGCCGCGCTCTTACCGGTGATCTCAGTGTGGGGCTTTCTGCTCGACGGCGTGTTTATCGGCGCCACTCGCACGCATGAGCTGATGACGTCGATGGTGGTCTCGTTCGCGGTGTTCGTGGCGGCCTCGTGGGCCTTGCTGGCGCTGTATGGCAATCACGGTTTGTGGGCCGCGATGCTGATCTTCATGGCCGCGCGCGGCGTCACGCTCGCGCGCTTTTTGCCAGGTGTCGTGCGAGGCATGGCGGTGGCAGCGGTCTGAACGACAACGCCGCACACGGTTACGGCTTGAAACAAGCGCACACATATCACGCGTGCACCTCGCCCTAGAATAACTGCAGCCCGCGCTGTCCGCGCGAATAGTCTGCGCGGGTCAGAAGCGCCGGCGTGCCCGCGCCGGTGCTTCGCTTTCGTTCCCGGCAAACGCTCAGGGCGCGGGCGCCATGACGGGCGGACGGTCGTCGGTAGGCACGCCGTGGTAGTCGACGGGATCTTTCGGCGGCGGGCCGCCATGGTGGCCGGAAGGATCGTTGGCACAGCCGGCGAGCCCGGCAGCCAGCATCAAGACAATCAACAAAACGCGGTTCATAGACTCTCGAAACAGAATGACAATAACGGCAACGAAGCGCCGAGAGTCTACCTGCAATTCGCATTCGACGATGTCGCGGCAGGCCGCGTCCCCATGCCACCCCCTGCCATTTTGTTACGCGTGTCCTACTATAGAGGCACGGCTGCGTGTCATAGGAGACTGCCATGGACGCTGAATCGATCGCAGGTCTGATCGGACTTGCAATAGGCCTGCTCGTGCTGCTCGCCCTGTCGATTTTCGAATCGAGAACCTACCGGCGCGAACACGACGGCGAAGGCATGCTGCATCACTGGATCACGCACCAGCACATGCCGCACTGGATGCGTCGCCGGCATTGAGCGGACAAACGGCGCGGCGCACTGCACCTTTTTTCATCCCGACGCAATTCGTGATTGACTCTGGCACCCAATGCCACGTAGAATCTCGGATTCGTCGGAGCGTAGCGCAGCCTGGTAGCGCATCTGATTTGGGATCAGAGGGTCGAAGGTTCGAATCCTTTCGCTCCGACCACGAAAAGCAATACGAAACCCGCGTAGCCTTCGGCTTCGCGGGTTTTTGCTTTTTGGGCGCCAGGGGCTGATGCGAACTGATGGGAACATTCGGAACGCGCCACCGCCTTGCGCCCTCACAAGCTCGCATGCGACAGTGATTGAAAACCCGGCGCTGTTATCTACGCCGCAACCAGAGTCAAGGAGACACGCATGAATCTGATCCTCTGGCGTCACGCCGAAGCCGAAGATTTCGCCGCGAGCGATCTCGCCCGCGCGCTCACCACGCGGGGCCGCAAACAGGCGCAAAACGTCGCCAAGTGGCTGCGCACTCGTCTGCCCGAGGACGCAGTGGTCCTCGCGAGTCCTGCGGTGCGCACCATCCAGACCGCGGAAGCCTTGAGCGACCAGTATCGCGTGGTGCGCGAACTCGCGCCTAACGCCAGTGCAGACGATGTGCTCGAGGCCGCAGGCTGGCCAAAAGGGATCGCACCCACTGTCGTGATCGTCGGCCATCAACCAACCCTCGGCCACGTTGCGGCGCGTTTGCTCGGCAACAGCGGAGCGAGTTGGCCGCTGAAGAAAGCCGGCTTGTGGTGGATTGAGAGCCGTGAGCGCGACGGCGACGACCAGGCCGTGCTGCGCGCGGCGATGAGCCCCGATCTGATCTGAGCTGAACTGAACTGCTCAGGTCCCGCAACCTGGTACTCAAAGAGGCCCGACTGCACGCGCCACTCCCACCGGTCGCGCAGAAACAACACATGACCTGCCCTACCCACGACATTACAAGCCGTGCGCACGCAGCTTACGGGCAGTCATCCAATCGTCACAGCTTTGCCATGCGAGCGTCACCAGGCGTTACTACATTGGCGAAAAAAGAAATCTCCCTTTTTTCGACCAGGACGCCACATGCGAGAACTGCCGACGCCCACCCTGCCCCTGGCTTCGATCTTCGAAACGCGCCGCCTGCCGCGCGCCGAAGAGACAGTCACCGCCCAGCATCGCCTGCAAGTGACGTGGGCACGCACCGACGAGCAACTGCGCGAGGCCCAGCGTCTGCGCTACCGTGTATTCGCCGATGAAATGGGCGCCCGTCTGACGGGTCCGGCCGGCCTCGACGTCGATGCGTTCGATTCATACTGCGATCACCTGCTGGTGCGCGATCTCGACACGCTGAAGGTGGTGGGCACCTATCGCGCGCTGCCGCCGCATCAGGCCGCCCGTATCGGACGCCTGTATGCCGAAAGCGAATTCGACGTGTCACGTCTCACGCACCTGCGCGCGAAGATGGTCGAAGTGGGCCGCTCATGCGTGCACCCCGACTATCGCAGCGGCTCGGTGATCATGTCGTTGTGGGCAGGGCTCGCCGCGTACATGAAGCACAACGGCTACGAGACGATGCTCGGTTGCGCGAGCGTCGCGATGGTCGACGGTGGCCACTACGCAGCGAATCTTTACTGCTCGCTGCGCGACAACGCGATGACGGCGCCGGAATATCGCGCGTTCCCGCACACGCCGCTGCCGGTGGAAGAATTGCAAACCGGCGCCGACGTCGCACCGCCGCCGCTGGTGAAGGGCTATCTGCGCCTCGGTGCGAAGATTTGCGGCGCACCGGCCTGGGATCCCGACTTCAACACCGCCGACTTTCTGACGCTGTTGCGCCTGACGGATATCAACGCGCGTTACGCGCGGCACTTCCTCGGCGACGCATCGCCACGCTGAGCGGCACACGCGAACCGCCCGGCATATTCAGCCGGCGGCTGAGCGACTGAAAACTGAAGCGCATAAAAAAAGCCCAGCTAATCCGCCGGGCTTTTTCATTTACCGCGCATGATTCTCAATCGTCCGTGTAAACCACGCGATAGGGAATGCCAACCTTCTCCCACTCTGCGGCTTCCTGGATCAGACTGTAATCCGTCAGCGGATTGTTAGCCACCCACTCATTCGGCAAACGCACTTCGTAACCGCCATTGACCTGCGCAACCGCGATCCCCGGCAAGCCGACATCCGCACGCCGGCGGCACAGCAGCGCCGCGAGCCGCAGACAGAACAGCAGCGGCCATTCCACTTCGCGCGTTTGCGACAGCTTGCCGAGTTTCCCCGCGTGGCCGAGCACCAGCGCGGCGAGCCGCGCCTGATCGGTGCGCGAAAAACCCGGCATGTCGGCGTTGCTGGCGATATAGGCGGAATGCTTGTGATAGGCGCTGTGCGAAATCGACAGCCCGATTTCGTGCAAGGCCGCAGCCCAGCCGAGGAACATGCGATTCTCGGCGCGGCGCTCTTCGTCCGGTTCGGCAAACTGCTCGTAAAAGCGCACCGCGAGTTCACCGATACGCCCGGCCTGCGCGCGGTCCACACCGTAACGGCGCATGAAGCCTTCCACCGTCACCGTGCGCATGTCCTCGTGCTGCGAACGGCCCAGCAGGTCGTACAGCACACCGAGGCGCAGCGCGCCGTCTGTCGTATCGACGTAATCGACGCCGAGTTCGTCGAACACCGCGATCATGATCGACAGGCCGCCGGCCAGCACCGGAATGCGATCGCCCTTCAACGCGACCAGCTTCAGACGATTGACGTTTTCCGCCTTGATCAGCGCGCGCTTGAGGCGCTCCAGCCCACCGCGCGAGATGCCGTGCGTGACGCCCGGATCGTTGAAGCCATTGGCCTCGACCAGTTCGGCGAGCGCCCGCGCGGTGCCGGACGAGCCGATCGCCTGTTCCCAGCCGGTTTTCTTGTATTCGGCAGAAATGATCTGAATTTCACGGCTCGCGGCAAGTTCGGCCTGGCGCATCGTGTATTCGTCGACATTGCCCGCCGGGAAGAATGCGCGGCTATGACTCACGCAGCCGATATACAGGCTCTCCATCTTGATCGGCGTGTAGTGCGAGCCGATGATGAATTCCGTCGAGCCGCCTCCGATATCCACCACGAGACGCTTGCCCGCGCTTGCGGGCACAGAGTGTGCAGCGCCTGCATAAATCAGGCGCGCTTCTTCACGCCCGGCGATCACTTCGATCGGAAAACCGAGCGCGGCTTGCGCCTCGCCGAGAAACTCGCCCGCGTTCTTGGCGATGCGCAACGTATTGGTGGCGACGGCGCGAACGTGATCGGGATGAAAGTCGCGCAGCCGCTCGCCGAAGCGCTTAAGCGCGTCCCAGCCGCGCACTTGCGAGGCGCGGTCGAGCATCTTGTCGCGCGACAGACCGGCGGCAAGACGCACCGGTTCGCGCAACGCATCGACCTGATAGATCTGGCTGCCCGCATCGGTTTCCTCGACCCGGCCTACGATCAGCCGGAAGCTGTTCGAGCCGAGGTCGACGGCAGCGAGGAGTTGTGGAGTAGTGACCATCGAGTAAGCGGACTCCATGCGCGCGAGCGCGGCGGCGGTAGATGCGAAAGGTGCCGGATGCCCACCGGATGCCTTGGGCGCCTTGTGGCCGGCCGCGCTGTTCAAAGACGCCATTCTAAGCGTACCGGACCTCACGATGTCGCCTCGCAGTAATGGGGGTGCCCTATGGTCCCACATGCACTGCGTCATAATTACGACACGCAATGAATACGGCGTAGAATTTATAACTTCGAGAATGTCATAACAACGTCATCATACTGTGAGAATTTCCGAGCGTCTTTTCGTCTCCCCTCCTGACATTCCATTCTCGCTGCCGATGTCCATCCGCTACCCCTTATTGAATCGCGAGCTGGGCATTCTGGGTTTCAACGAGCGTGTGTTGGCACAAGCTGCCGACCCTGCCGTCCCTTTGCTCGAACGCCTGCGCTTCATCTGCATTACCAGTAGCAACCTCGACGAATTCTTCGAAGTCCGCATGGCCGGACTGCAGGAACAGATGCGCGACAACCCGGGCGCAATGTCACCTGATGGCATGTCGCTGCAGCACGTATACGACCTCGTGGTCGAGCGCGCGCAGAGGCTCGTGCATCGCCAGTACACCATGCTGCACGACACGGTGCTCACCGCGCTCGAAGCAGAAGGCATCTATTTTCACGGCACTGAAGCGTGGAACGAAGCGCAGACCGAATGGGCGCGCAACTACTTCTTCGACGAACTGCTGCCGGTGCTCACGCCGATCGGCCTCGATCCGGCTCACCCGTTTCCGCGCGTGCTCAACAAGAGCCTGAACTTCGTCGTCGAACTCGAAGGTAAAGATGCGTTCGGCCGCCAGGCGATGATGGGCATCGTGCAGGCGCCGCGTGCCTTGCCCCGGCTCGTGCGCATGCCGCAGGAGCTGTCGGGCTATCCGCATGGTTTCGTGCTGCTGAGTTCGTTGCTGCAGCGCTTTGTCGGCGAGCTGTTCCCGAATCTGGTGGTGCGCACCTGTAACCAGTTTCGCATCACACGCAATAGCGAACTGTTCGTCGACGAAGACGAAATCACCAATCTGCGTGTCGCGCTGCAGGGCGAACTGCCGGCACGCCATCTGGGCAATGCAGTGCGGCTCGAAGTATCGGCGGAGACGCCCTCGCATGTCGTGCGGCGCCTGCTCGACGAAAGCGGCCTGACCACCAAGGATTGCTATTTCGCCGACGGCCCCGTCAATCTGGTACGGCTGATGCAATTGCCGGAGATGGTGGACCGGCCCGACCTGAAATTCGTGCCGCATATTCCGGCGATTCCGCCGCAGATCGCCAACAGCACCAGCATGTTCGACGTGATCGATCAGGGCGACGTGCTGCTGCATCACCCTTATGAGAGCTTTCAGCCTGTGCTCGAGTTGCTGCTGCAGGCAGCTAAAGACCCGAACGTGATGGCCATCAAGCAGACCATCTATCGCACCGGCACCGACTCGCCGCTGATGGACGCGCTGATGCAAGCCGCGCGCAACGGCAAGGAAGTGACGGTGGTGGTCGAACTGCTCGCGCGCTTCGACGAAGAAACCAACATCAACTGGGCGTCGCAGCTTGAAGCGGTGGGTGCGCACGTCGTGTACGGCGTGGTGGGCCACAAGTGCCACGCAAAGATGATGCTGATCGTGCGGCGTGTGTCGTCGGGCGGCAAGACCACACTCAAGCGTTACGTGCACCTGGGCACCGGCAACTATCACCCGCGGACCGCGCGTCTTTATACCGACTTCGCCCTGATGACCGCGGATCAGAAAATCTGCGAAGACGTGCACCACGTGTTCCAGCAACTGACCGGCATCGGTGGTGAACTGTCGCTGCACGAGTTGTGGCAGTCGCCGTTCACGCTGCATCCGAAACTGGTTGAATCGATTCGTGCGGAAGCCGAGCATGCGCGCGCCGGCAAGAAGGCGCGCATCGTCGCGAAGATGAACGCGCTGCTCGAACCGACCGTGATTGCCGAGCTGTACGAAGCGTCACAGGCAGGCGTGAAGATCGATCTGATAGTACGTGGCGTGTGTTCGTTGCAACCGGGTGTGCCGGGCTTGTCGGAGAACATCACGGTGCGTTCGATCGTCGGGCGCTTTCTCGAGCATCACCGCATCTTCTACTTCTACGACGGCGGCAAGGAACAGGTGTATCTGTCGAGCGCCGACTGGATGGACCGTAACTTCTTCCGGCGCGTTGAAGTGGCGTTTCCGGTCAACAACCGTCGCTTGAAGCGGCGTGTGATTGCCGAAGGCCTCTCGGCCTTTCTCGGCGACAACCAGTCCGCGTGGCTCATGCAAAGCGACGGCCACTATCGGCGCCGCCGGCCGGGCAAATCCTCGCGCAATGCCCAGATGAGCCTGCTGGGGAAATTCTGTTCGTGAGTTTCGTGATGTCCTGATCGTGTTCGCGCGCCGCCGAAGCAAGCGGCGCTGCACATGAAAAAAGCCCGCCTTGTCTTGTTACAGGCGGGCATTTTTTCAGGCCAACGTTTTCAAACCGGCGCCGGTTGCCGACGCGCCGTGCGAAACACCGGGAAACGCACGGTGAACGTGCTGCCACGTCCCTCTTCGCTCTTCACGTCGAGCTGCGCATCGTGCCGTTGCAGCACATGCTTGACGATGGCGAGACCGAGCCCTGTCCCACCTGTATCGCGCGAGCGGCTGCGGTCGACGCGATAGAAACGCTCGGTCAGACGTGGAATGTCCGCGGCTGGAATCCCCAAGCCGCTGTCCGTGACCGAAAAAACCGCACAGCCGCCGTTGGCCTGCCAACTCACCCTGATCGCACCGCCGTCCGGCGTATAGCGGATCGCATTGGTCACGAGGTTGCCCAACGCGCTGAGAATTTCCGTTTCCACGCCAGTGACGGTGAGCCCTTCGTCGGCGTCGAACACGATCTTGTGATGGTCGCTCGACAGGCTTTGCGCGTCGTCGCGCAAATGCCGCAGCACAGCGCGCATATCGATCATCTGATCGCTCGGCGGCTTGTTGTCGCCTTCGAGCTTCGCGAGCACCAGCAAGTCGTTGACGATATGGCGCATGCGCGAAGCCTGCTGCTCCATCAGTTCGAGGTAGCGCCCGCGCTCGGCTTCGCTCAACGGCAGTTCCCGCATCGTCTCGAGAAAACCCGACAATACGGTCAACGGTGTCTTCAATTCATGCGACACGTTAGCGACGAAGTCACGCCGCATCGCGTCGGTACGCTCCAGCTCGGTGATGTCTTGCGACAGCACCAGCTTGCGATTCTCGCCATACGGAAACACCTGCACCGACAGCACGTTCTGGCGCTTCTCGCCCATGCCGCGCATGATCAGCATCTGTTCGTAGCGTTGCGAATTCAGATAGCGCACGAAATCGGGCTGACGCACGAGATGCGTGATGTGCTGGCGCAGATCACGTTTCGCATCGAGTCCGAAGTGGAGTTCGGAGATCGCATTGCACCACTCGATCTGATCGTGATCGTCGAGCATCGCCACGCCGTTCGGCGACGCCTGGATCGCCTGGATGAAACGCGAATGCTGCTGTTCGACCTGACGCACCTGCGCATGCCAGCGTTTCGCGAGCTTATGCAGACGGTAGTAGATTTCGCCCCAGATGCCGGGGGCGCTCGGCACTTCGCCGTAGACCGGAGCGTCGAGCAGGCGCCACAAACGCTGCTTGTGGAAGGTGCTGAAGAAGCTCTGCGCGAGCAGCATGACGATCGCGAGGACCAGCCCTGCCTTGACGTTCACGAGTGCGCCGACCACCACGCACAGAACAGCCAGCAGCACGACCGACACGATGGAGCGCGCCCAGATGATGTTCATGTTCTAGCGATCGAAGAGAAAACCGTCCACGCCGGGATCTGAAATCGCGGCGCCTAACGTAACCGATGTGGCCTATGTGGTGTATGCGACATCTATAACGCGCGTGGCTCAAGCATCGCCACTCGCGCTACCGCGCAAAGTCAGGCGCTCTTCGCGAGCCGGTAGCCGCTGCCGCGTACCGTCTCAATCATAGCATCGCACCCGGCCGGCTTGAGTGCCGCGCGCAGACGCTTGATGTGCACATCCACCGTGCGCTCTTCGACGAACACGTGGTCGCCCCACACCTGATCGAGCAGTTGCGTGCGGCTGTGCACGCGCTCCGGGTGCGTCATGAAGAAGTGCAGCAGACGGAACTCGGTCGGGCCGAGATCGAGCTTGATCTCGCTGCCTTCGGCGTGCGCGGCGACGCGGTGCGTTGCCGGATCGAGCTTCAGACCGTTGATCGCCACCAGGTCTTCGGTCAACTGCGGCGCGCGGCGGCGCAACACCGCCTTGATGCGCGCCATCAGTTCTTTCGGCGAAAACGGTTTGGTGACGTAGTCGTCGGCGCCGATTTCGAGGCCGAGCACCTTGTCCTGCTCATCGCCACGTGCGGTCAGCATGATGATTGGAATGTGCTTGGTGCGCTCGTTGTTGCGCAGATCGCGAGCGAACGCGATGCCCGACTTGCCCGGCAACATCCAGTCGAGCAGCACGAGGTCGGGCAGTACGTCGCTGATCAGGTTCTGCGCCTGCTCCGCGTTGTACGCGCGAATCGGGCAGTGTCCGGCGTGTTGAAGATTCACCGAAATCAGTTCGGAAATGGCGGGCTCATCTTCAATGACGAGAATGCTGCTGGGCATCGGCACCTCTGATCCTTATAACTGATTAACTGAGTGCTTCGCGTTCGAGCGCGTCGCGCGACTTGTGCCGCACGTCGGTGCCCTTGACGATGTAGATGATGAATTCAGCGATGTTTTTCGCGTGGTCGCCGATCCGTTCGATCGCCTTGGCGATGAACAGAAAATCGAGACCCACCGAAATCGAACGCGGATCTTCAGTCATGTACGAAATCAGCTTGCGAACGAAAGCGCGGAATTCTTCGTCGATCGCCTTGTCGTCGCGCATGATCTGCGCGGCAGCGACCGTGTCCAGACGCGCAAAGGCGTCCAGCGCGCGGCGCAGGATCGACACCGCCATTTCGCCCGACAATTTGATCTCGGCGATATTGATGCTGCGCGAAGCGCCGTCTTCCATCAGACGCTTGGTGCGCTTGGCGATTTTTTCGGCTTCGTCGCCGGCGCGCTCGAGATTCGTGATGGTCTTCGAAATCGCGATCAGGAGGCGCAAGTCGCGCGCGGCCGGCTGACGGCGCGCGATGATGTTGCTGCACTCTTCGTCGATCTCGACTTCCATCGTGTTCAGACGGTCTTCAGCGGCGATCACCTGCTCGCACACATCGAGGTCGAAGTTGTTGAGCGCGATCATTGCGTTGACGATCTGCGACTCGACCAGGCCGCCCATTTCGAGCACCTTCGAGGAAACGAGGTTCAGGTCGGCGTCGAACTGGCTGGACAGATGTTTATCGGACATGTCGTACTCCGTTGTTTTGCGCGGCGGCTTAGCCGAAGCGGCCAGTGATGTAGTCCTCGGTTTCCTTGCGGACCGGCTTGATGAAGATCTTTTCAGTGTCGCCGAATTCGATCAGTTCACCGAGGTACATATAGGCAGTGTAGTCCGAACAGCGTGCGGCCTGTTGCATGTTGTGCGTCACGATTACAACCGTGTAATCGCTCTTCAATTCGGCGATCAGTTCTTCGATGCGGCCCGTGGAAATCGGGTCGAGCGCGGAACACGGCTCGTCGAGCAGCAGCACTTCAGGACGGATCGCGATACCGCGCGCGATACACAGACGCTGTTGCTGGCCGCCGGACAAACCGTAGCCGCTCTGGCCCAATTTATCCTTGACTTCGTTCCACAGCGCGGCCTTGGTCAACGCCCATTCCACGCGGTCGTCCATTTCCGAACGCGGCAGCGTTTCGAACATCTTCACACCGAACGCGATGTTGTCGTAGATCGACATCGGAAACGGCGTCGGCTTCTGGAACACCATGCCGATCCGCGCGCGCAGCAGCGAAATATCGCGCTTGGAGGTCAGCAGGTTTTCGCCGTCCATCAGGATCTCGCCTTCGGCGTGTTGCTCCGGATAGAGCGCGTACATCTTGTTGAGCGTGCGCAGCAAGGTGGACTTGCCGCAACCCGACGGGCCGATGAAGGCAGTGACCTTGCCTTCGGGAATCCGCAGATTGATGTTCTTCAGCGCGTGATACTTGCCGTAGAAGAAGTTCAGGTCGTTGATTTCGATCTTCGGACGCGACGGGGCTTGCGCCTGGCCGCTTTGGGCGGGATCGAAACCGGCCGGCGCCGTGGGACGCGTGCCCGGATTGAGTTGAGTTTCTGCCATATTCATCGGATTACACTCCGCCCTTACTTATTCGAAAAGATCGTGCGCGCGAGGATGTTCAATCCCAGCACCGCGAGCGTGATCAGGAAGACACCGGCCCACGCGAGCGATTGCCACTGCGCAAACGGGCTCATCGCGAACTTGTAGATCGTGACCGGCAGGTTCGCAACCGGCTGGTCCATGTTCCACGAGAAGAACTGGTTCGACAACGCGGTGAAGAGCAGCGGCGCCGTTTCACCGGCAATGCGCGCGACGCCGAGCAGCACGCCGGTGATAATGCCCGCGATCGAAGCTTTCAGCGTGATCGACATCACCATCTTCCACTTCGGCGTGCCGAGTGCGAAAGCGGCTTCGCGCAGCGCATTCGGCACCAGCTTCAGCATGTTCTCGGTGGTGCGGATCACGATCGGAATCTGCAGCAGCGCGAGCGCGAATACGCCGGCCCAACCGCTGAAGTGGCCCATCTTCGCCACGACGAGCGCGTAGACGAACAGACCGACGACGATCGACGGTGCCGACAACAGGATGTCGTTGATGAAGCGCGTGAGACTGGCGAGCCAGCCCTTCTGCCCGTATTCGGCGAGATACACGCCCGCCAGAATGCCGATCGGCGTGCCGACAAAAGTTGCGAGCGCAACCAGCATCACGCTGCCGACGATCGCGTTGGCGAGACCACCGCCATCGGTGTTCGGCGGCGGCGTGGACTGCGTGAACAATTCGACCGACAAGCCACCGATGCCGAGGCGCAGCGTCGTATAAAGAATCCACACCAGCCACAGCAGGCCGAACGCCATGGCCGCGAGCGACAGCGTCAGCGCAACCGCATTCTTCGCGCGGCGGCGGCCTTGCAGACGCACGCGCATCGCTTCGAGCGCGACGGCGTCGTTCGAACCCGGCATATTCAAGGTGGGCTGACTCATTTCGCGCCCTCCCCTTTTTCGAGGCGAAGCAGCATGACCTTCGAGATCGCCAGCACGATGAAAGTAATCACAAAGAGGATCAACCCGAGTTCCATCAGCGCGGACGTATGCAGGCCCGGATCCGCTTCCGCGAATTCGTTGGCGAGCGCCGAGGTAATACTGTTGCCCGGCGAAAACAGCGAGACGTTATCGAGCAGATTGGTGTTGCCGATCACGAACGTGACCGCCATGGTCTCGCCGAGCGCGCGGCCGAGGCCGAGCATCACGCCGCCGATCACGCCGCTCTTGGTGAAGGGCAGCACGATCTTCCACATCACTTCCCAGGTCGTGCAGCCGATGCCGTACGCCGATTCCTTCAACAGGACCGGCGTGACTTCGAACACGTCACGCATCACCGAAGCGATGTACGGAATGATCATGATCGCGAGAATCACGCCCGCGCAGAGAATGCCGATGCCGATCGGTGCGCCCTTAAACAACGCGCCGACGATAGGAATGCCGCTGAGGAGCGTGCCGAGCGGCTTTTCGAACCACGTAGCGAAGATCGGCGCGAACACCAGCAGACCCCACATGCCGTAGACGATCGACGGAATCGCGGCAAGCAGTTCGATGGCGACGCCGAGCGGACGGCGCAGCCACGCGGGCGCGAGTTCGGTCAGGAAAAGCGCGATGCCGAAGCTGACGGGCACCGCGATGATGAGTGCAATGAGCGAGGTCGCGATCGTGCCGTAAATAGGCACCAATGCGCCGAATTGCTTGCTAGGTGGATCCCAGTCGGCGGTCCATAGGAACGCGAGGCCGAACTGCTTGATCGACGGCAGGGACGCGACGATCAGCGAAACGATAATGCCGCCGAGCAGCAACAGGGTGACGATGGCGGAGAGACGGGCAAGGCCGCCGAAGATGACGTCGCCGGCGCGGCTGGGCGCTTTCTGCTGCGACGTGCTGCCGGGCGGTGTCGACTTCGCCGCGCCAGACGCTAATTGGATATCGGACATGAGAGCCTGATGGACCTGTTTCCAGTTGCCGTACGACACTTGTCGCGCGGCGGACAATGCTGGCTGATGCCGGGGTAACGCCATTGGCCGTCCTCGAATGAGGACGGCCAATGTATTGCCGCATGCGCGCTGCTAGCTGCGTCGCTTATTCAGCGATCGGCTTGCCCGCAGCGTCCTTCACTTTCGACTTCCACTGCGTGCGGATTTCCGACACAACCGAATCCGGCAGCGAGATGTAGTCCAGATCGTTCGCAGCTTGCGAGCCATTCTTGAACGCCCAGTCGAAGAACTTCAGCGTTTCGGTACCTTGCGCCGGCTTGTCCTGCGCCGTGTGCAGCAGCACGAACGTTGCGCCGACGATCGGCCATGCGTTCTTGCCCGGTTCGTTCGTCAGGATCTGGTAGAACGACTTCGACCAGTCCGCGCCGGCTGCCGCTGCCTTGAACGTTTCCGTCTTCGGCTCGACCACCGTACCCGACGAATTCTTCAGGCCGACATACGTCATCTTGTTCTGCTTCGCGTACGCCCATTCGACGTAGCCGATTGCGCCCGGCAGACGTTGCACGAAAGCTGCGACGCCGTCGTTGCCCTTGCCGCCCGTACCCGTCGGCCAGTTGACCGTCGAACCTTCACCAACCTTCGACTTCCAGTCAGCATTGACCTTCGACAGGTAGTTCGTCCAGATGAAGCTGGTGCCCGAACCGTCGGCGCGGCGAACCACGGCGATGTCGGTATCCGGCAGCTTAGCCTTCGGGTTCAGCGCAACGATCGCCGGATCGTTCCACTTCTTGATCTTGCCCAGGTAGATGTCGCCGAGCACTTCGCCCGACAGCGTCAGTTCACCCGGCGTCACGCCCGGCACATTGACGACCGGCACCACGCCGCCGACAACCGTCGGGAACTGGAACAGGCCTTCCTTCGCGAGGTCTTCGTCCTTCAGCGGAGCGTCCGAACCAGCGAAGTCAACAGTCTTCGCGACGATCTGCTTCACGCCACCCGACGAACCGATACCTTGATAGTTGACCTTGCCGCCACCCGACTTCTGGTAGGCATCGGCCCACTTCGTGTAGATCGGTGCTGCGAAGGTGCTGCCCGCGCCGGTGATGTCTGCGGCTTGCGCTGCGATCGCGAAAAGCGCGCCAGCGACGCCAGCGAACACGGTTTGCATCAATTTCATGAGACCTCCAAGGGGTGTGAGCGGTGTGAGCGAGTAACACGAACACCGCGAAGCTTAGGGTCTCTTTGTGACAGTAACGTGACTAACCGTGAAACGGATGTGACAGTGGGATTACTAAGGTGAAAGGCGCACGCGCGGACAAATCGCCGGTTTAGCGGCGTTGCGGGCGTCGTTTTACAGATTAGACGAAAAAAATGGGACGCGAACGTTTGCGTGTGGGGAGACGCGTATTGCAGAGGGGTGCGGCAGCGGGGACGCGCTCATGGTCGTCCCTCGCCGCCGTAGGCCAGGCGCGGTTTAGGCCGTGGCCAGCTTGACCGCGTTAGCGATCGCTTCGGAATGGCGAACCGCGTCGTCGACTTTTTCCGCCTCTACCATCACGCGCAGAACGGGCTCGGTGCCCGAGGCCCGAATCAGCACGCGGCCGCGGCCGTTCAGCGCTGCCTCGGCCGTGCTGATGGCGCGGCGGATCGCATCGCTGCCCTTCCAGTCCGCGCCGGGCTGCATCCGCACGTTGATCAGCTTCTGCGGAAACAGCGTCACACCGTGGAGCAGTTCGGCGAGCGTTTTGTCGCTGCGCTTCATCGCGGCCAGCACCAGCAGGGCCGACACGATGCCGTCGCCGGTCGAATGGCGGTCAAGGGAGAGAATATGGCCGGAGCCTTCCGCTCCCAGTTGCCAGCCGTGTTCGCGCAACTGTTCGAGCACGTAGCGGTCGCCCACCGCCGCCCGGACGAACTTCACGCCGGCTTCCTGCAGCGCGACTTCGACCGCCATGTTGGTCATCAAGGTGCCGACCGCGCCTTCCACTTTGCCGTCGGTCGCCATCCGGTCCTTGACCAGCACGTATAGCAACTCGTCGCCGTTATACAGGCGGCCTGCCGCGTCCACGACCTGCAGCCGGTCAGCGTCGCCGTCGAGCGCGATGCCGAGGTCCGCGTGGTTCGCGCGCACCGCGCGCACCAGCGCGTCCGGCGCGGTCGCGCCGACGCCGTCGTTGATGTTGAAGCCGTTCGGCGCGACGCCGATCGGAATCACATCGGCACCGAGTTCATGGAACACGTGCGGCGCGACGTCGTACGCGGCACCGTGCGCGCAGTCGACCACCAGCTTCAGGCCGCGCAAGTCGAACGCTGCCGGGAAGGTGCTCTTGCAGAACTCGATATAGCGGCCGGCAGCGTCATCGAGGCGCCGCGCCTTGCCGAGTTGCTCGGAGGCCGCGCATGCGAGCGGCAGATCGAGTTGTTCTTCGATCTGCAATTCCACTTCGTCGGGCAGCTTGTTGCCGTCGGCGGAGAAGAATTTGATGCCGTTGTCGTAGTACGGGTTGTGCGACGCGCTGATCACGACGCCCGCGGCGAGCCGCAGTGCGCGCGTCAGATAGGCAATACCCGGGGTCGGCATTGGCCCGGCCAGCATGACGTCGACGCCCGCCGCGGAAAAGCCCGCTTCGAGCGCGGCTTCGAGCATATAGCCCGACACCCGTGTGTCTTTACCGATCAGCACCGTGGGCCGTGCGCCCGTTCTCGCCCAGCGGTCCGCGCCCGCGAGCACCTTGCCGGCAGCGTAGCCGAGCCGCAATACAAACTCCGGCGTAATCGGCCCTTCGCCGACCTTGCCCCGAATCCCATCCGTTCCGAAATAACGACGTGCCATGTTTTATGTTCCTCCTTGGCTTGCGGGTTCAGCCGCGCGCGCGGCTGTGATTCGCCGCGTCGCGCATGGCCGCCCATACTTTCAATGCATCCACTGTTTGCGCGACATCGTGCACGCGCAGAATTGCCGCACCGCGCCCGGCAGCACACACCGCTGCGGCGATGCTGCCCGCGACGCGCTCCGGCGCCGGGCGTCCGACAACCGCGCCGACCATCGACTTGCGCGACATGCCGGCGAGAATGGGGTACGGCGGCTCGGCCCGCGGCGCCGTGTCCGGCAGGTGCGCGAGCAGCGCGTAATTGTGTTCGATCACCGCCTTGCCGAAACCAAAGCCCGGGTCCACGCTGATGCGCGCACGAGCGATGCCCGCCCGCTTCAGGGTTGCCACCCGTTCTTCGAGAAACTGCCGCACCTCGCTCACCACGTCGTCATAGACGGGCTCACCGAGCTGCATGGTCTGCGGCTCGCCGAGCATATGCATCACACACAGACCGCATTCGCTGTCGCGTACCGCGTCGACCGCACCGGGCATCCGGAAGCCCCAGATATCGTTGATCAGGTCGGCGCCCGCGGTCAGTGCGTGACGCATCACTTCCGGCTTGTACGTATCGACCGACAACGGCACATTCGCGCCGCGCAGTTGTTCGACCAGCGGGATCACCCGCTCAAGTTCTTCGTCGAGCGGCACGGGCGGCGCACCCGGACGGGTCGACTCGCCGCCGATGTCGATGATGTCCGCGCCGTCGAGCAGCATGCGCTCGGCCTGGCGCAGCGCATCGCCGCGCATCGCGTACTGACCGCCGTCGGAAAACGAGTCGGGCGTGACGTTCAGGATGCCCATGATCAACGGGCGTTCAAAGGTCAGCTTGAAGCGGCCGCATTGCAGCGGTTCGGGGAGGGGAAGAGATGGAATTTCGACTTTCGACACGTAGCGGTCAATCACGTAAAACGAATAAATGCAAAACGGGCCGGTGTGAATCACACCGGCCCGCACTTTCTACTGATCGCCGATCAGGCCGGCGCGGTCGCGCTGCCCGGCTTGACCTCGGTGCCCGGGCTGCCGCCCGACGAGGCGTCGCCAACCGACGGCGGCGAGCTCTTCGGCGAACGCGGCGGACGGCCTGCCATGATGTCGTTGATCTGATCGGCGTCGATCGTTTCCCACTCCATCAGCGCGGCGGTCATCGCTTCAACCTTGTCGCGGTTCTCGTCCAGCAGGCGCTTGGCGAGGTTGTACTGCTCGTCGAGCACGCGGCGGATTTCCGCGTCGACCTTTTGCTGCGTCGCTTCCGAAATGGTCCGCGTGAAGCCACGGCCAAACGGCGTTGCGTCGTTTTCGTCGTCGACGTAGACCATCGGTCCGAGTGCGTCGGTCATACCGAAGCGAGCCACCATGGCGCGGGCCGTAGCCGTTGCCTTGTTGAAGTCGTCCGACGCGCCGGTGCTGATCAGGTTCAGGAACAGCTCTTCCGCGACACGGCCACCGAACAGGATCGCGAGGCGATCCAGCAGGTAGTCCTTCGAATACGTTTCGTTGTCATGTTCCGGCAACTGCCACGTCACACCCAGCGCTCGGCCGCGCGGAATAATCGTGACCTTGTGCACCGGATCAGCCTTCGGCAACAGCTTGGCGATCACCGCGTGACCCGACTCGTGATACGCGGTGGCGCGCTTCGATTCTTCGCGAATCACGGCCGACTTGCGCTCCGGACCCATGAAGATCTTGTCCTTCGCGTCTTCGAAATCCGCCATCTCGACGATGCGCTTGCCGCGACGCGCAGCAAACAGCGCTGCTTCGTTGACCAGGTTCGCCAGATCGGCGCCCGAGAAGCCCGGCGTGCCGCGTGCGATCACCGCTGCGTCAACGTCGTTCGAAATCGGCACCTTGCGCAGGTGAACCTTCATGATGTGCTCGCGACCACGGATGTCCGGCAGACCGACGTACACCTGACGGTCGAAACGGCCCGGACGCAGCAGCGCCTTGTCGAGCACGTCCGAACGGTTCGTGGCAGCGATCACAATCACGCCAGAGTTCGCTTCGAAGCCGTCCATCTCGACCAGCATCTGGTTCAAGGTCTGTTCGCGTTCGTCGTTACCGCCACCCATGCCGGCGCCGCGATGACGGCCGACCGCATCGATTTCGTCGATGAACACGATACACGGTGCATGCTTCTTGGCCTGCTCGAACATGTCGCGCACACGAGCCGCACCGACACCCACAAACATTTCCACGAAGTCCGAACCCGAGATGCTGAAGAACGGCACCTTCGCCTCACCGGCGATAGCGCGCGCCAGCAACGTCTTACCCGTTCCCGGTGGGCCGACCAGCAGCACGCCGCGCGGAATGCGTCCGCCCAGCTTCTGGAATTTCTGTGGATCGCGCAGGAAGTCGACCAGTTCGGAGACTTCTTCCTTGGCTTCGTCGCAACCGGCGACGTCGGTGAAATTGATTGCGTTGTTGTTTTCGTCGATCAGACGTGCACGGGATTTACCGAACGAGAACGCACCGCCTTTCCCGCCGCCCTGCATCTGTCGCATCATGTAGAACCAGAAGCCGATGATCAGGATCGTTGGTCCGAGGTAGTACAGCGCGGACACCAGCGCATTCGGTTCGTCATCAGCCTTCCCGCTCACCTGAACGCCATACTTCATCAGATCGCCGACCATCCAGATGTCGCCGGGCGACACGATCTGGTACTTCTGGCCGTCTGCTGGAGTGACCGTGAGGTTCCGCCCCTGGACAATGACGTTCTTGACTTTGCCGTTCTTCGCGTCGTCCATGAACTGCGAATAGGAAACGCCTTCCTGGACACGGGGCTTGTCGAACTGCTTGAACACCGTAAACAGCACCAGTGCGATAACCAGCCACACTGCTGCTTTCGAAAACATATTGTTGTTCAAAGCACCACTCCTTCACTTAGACGGGCGCCTACATTTGCCTTGCGGCACCACGAAAGCATTCTAATCCAGTCCGCAGACCCCTGCCATAAGGTTTCACTACCACACAAATAGCGTAGCGGGCCATTTCAGCGCCAATTTCCGGTGCTGTAGGCACATTATCGGCAGATGCGGAACCTTCCTGCAGCGCACCTATGCGGGCCGCTTCAGATGCTTACCCAAAATAAACGTTTCTGACGATTTGTCCCGCGAGGCTTTCGGCTTGCGGGCCGCCACCACCTTGAACTGGCGCTTGAACTTTTCGACAATCTGGCTGTAACCGCTGCCATGAAAACATTTGACTAAAAGGGCGCCATCCGGCTTCAGGTGGTTTTGCGAAAATTCCATCGCGATATCGCACAGATGCTCGATTCGCGCGGCATCCGCGACCGCCACTCCCGACAGGTTGGGCGCCATATCCGAAATTACAAGATCAACCTGACGTTCCCCGACTAATTCTTCGAGTTGTTCGAGAACCGAGTCTTCGCGGAAGTCGCCCTGAATGAAATGGACGTCGGCGATCGGTTCCATCGGCAGCATGTCCAGCGCGATGATCGTGCCGTCGATGCCGCCCTCGCGCTCGGCGTCGCGCTGCGAGCCCTTGGCGAGCTTGTTGCGGGCGTACTGGCTCCAACTGCCCGGTACCGAGCCGAGGTCGACGATCACCTGGCCTGGCCGGATCAGCTTGTCCTGCTCGTCGATTTCCTTCAGCTTGTAGGCTGCACGGGCGCGATAGCCCTCCCGCTGCGCCATTTTGACGTACGGGTCGTTGATGTGATCATGCAACCACGCCGTGTTGAACTTGTTTTTTGCCATTAAAGGTGAACTCTTGCTGCGAAATGTGGCGCTTTAGGGGATAATACGCGGTTAATTCGCGCGGCCACCGCCAAAACTGGCAGTCATCCGCGATTCTGTTGTTCTGACGCGCCGCCCTGCGCTATTGGCCGAATCTCTCGGAAATGCAGGTGCCGCCATTTTAGTCGAGTCTCCCACTTTCCATGCCAGCCCTTAAAGTCTCTTCCGACCAACGCGCCGAGTTGCGCTCCCAGGCACATGCGCTCAAACCGGTCGTGCTCGTCGGCGCCGAAGGCTTGACCGACGCTGTGCTGTCGGAAATCAAGGTCCACCTTGGCGCGCATCAACTGATCAAGATCCGCGTGTTCGGCGACGAACGCGAAGAACGCATTGCCATCTACGAACAGATCTGCGACACGCTGAACGCCGCGCCGATCCAGCATATCGGCAAGCTGCTGGTGATCTGGAAGCCGGAAGCGGCAGTACAACCGGCTGTCAAGGCCAAGCGCGGCGCCCTGCCGAGCGCCCGCGAAGCCGCTGTCGAAGCCAAACCGGGTAAGGGCCGCGCACCGCGCGTGGTCACGGTGGTGAAGCCCAGCGAAATCCCGATGCGCAAGCCGAAGGCAAAAGCAGTCGTGGTGCGCGGCAATGAACGCGTCACGCAAGGCGGCAATATCAAGCGCGCCAAGAAGCGCCAGACCAGCGCGAAGCGCGCGCATCAGTCGTCGAAGTAAGCGAATGATGAGGGTGCGGGCGGCGTCCGCACCTTGGGGTGAACTGCTCAGGCGGCCTGGCTGATGCCTATTTGATGCCTATTTGATGCCCATTTGGGTAGCGCTGCAGGCAAACCCGCTCAAGCAAGGTAGAACCATACCACTCAACTGGTTACTTTCCCCGCAGCGCCGCGAGCGCCCTGCTCCGCGGTCACAATGCCGACGCTCGCCGGCAGCTTCCACACCAGCACCACACCCAGCAGGCTTTCGATCAGGTAAAACAGACTCGATACGCCGTGCAGGATGCCAAAGCGCGTCGCATAAGCCGAATGCCCGACATCACTGCCCGCTTCCAGCGCGGCAATGCGCATTGCATTCATGAACGGCTGCAGCGCAAAGTAACCCACCAGCACGCACACCAGCATGCCGACGATCAACCAGCGCAAACGACGATAAGCGTCGCTGCCCCGGCGCACCAGTACGTTCGCGAGACCCAGCAGCAAAATGCCGCACACCGCGCCCAGCACGCCCTCGATACGAAACAGTTGCGCCGCTACGGCGCCTGCCGTCATGCGATCGAGCGACGTGAACAACACCGGCGCGACGGCATAGCCGATAGTCAACAGACTACCGACCCACACCACCGTCAGCAGACGGAACAGCCGATGCGGCATCAAGGACACCGGGGCCACCTTCAAACGTAGCTAACCGCGATGATTTCGTACTCGCGCACGCCGCCCGGTGCCTGCACCGATGCAACGTCGCCTTCCGACTTGCCGATCAATGCGCGCGCGATCGGCGAGCTGATCGAGATCAGACCGTGGTCGATGTCCGCTTCATCGTCGCCGACGATCTGGTATTTGACCTTCGCACCCGAATCGAGGTCTTCGAGTTCGAGCGTCGCGCCGAACACCACACGCCCGTCCGCTTCGACCGCCGCCGGGTCGATCACCTGCGCCCCGGCCAGCTTCGATTCGATTTCGGCAATACGGCCTTCGATGAAGCCCTGCTTTTCCTTCGCCGCGTCGTATTCCGCGTTTTCCGACAGATCGCCCTGGGCACGCGCTTCCGCGATCGAATTGATCACGGAGGGACGCTCAACCGATTTCAGGCGCTGCAATTCATCGCGCAACATTTCCGCGCCGCGCTTAGTCAATGGAACAGTGCTCATAAACAACTCTATGCAAAAAACAGCCGTAAAAAAAATCACCGCGGTTAAGTGCATTCCGCGGGGGCCGGAGCACCGGGGGAAACCCGGGCCCAAAGCACCTGCGGAACGCCGCTTAACCGCGGCACTTACATCTTGGACAGGTATTCGAAGCCTTAGTTTAGGCGAGCGTGAAGACCTTGTAAATCATAGACTTCCAGGTCCTTCAAATAGCGCAAACCTTCAACCGCGGCCCGTGCACCGGACATCGTCGTGTAGTACGTGACCTTGTTCGCCTGCGCGCTCATGCGGATCGAACGCGAGTCGGCGATCGCGGCACGGGTTTCGTCGACGGTCGTGAAGACCAGCGCGATTTCACCGTTCTTGATCATGTCGACGATGTGCGGCCGGCCGTCCTTCACCTTGTTGACGACCTTGACCGGCACGCCGGCCGCTTCGATCGCGGCAGCCGTGCCCTTGGTCGCGACGATCGGGTAGCCGAGTTCGTGCAGCATGTGCGCCACTTCGACAGCCTTCGGCTTGTCGGCGTCCATCACGGTCAGGAGCACCGTGCCCGACTCCGGCAGACGCGAACCTGCCGCGAGCTGCGACTTGAACAGCGCTTCGCCGAACGTTTGACCCACGCCCATCACTTCACCGGTCGAACGCATTTCCGGTCCGAGCACCGGATCGACTGTCGGGAACTTGACGAACGGGAACACGGCTTCCTTCACGCTGAAGTACGGCGGATCGATTTCCTTCGTCACGCCCTGTTGCGCAAGCGTCTGGCCGACCATCGCACGCGCGGCGATCTTGGCGAGCGGCAGACTGGTCGCCTTCGAGACGTACGGCACCGTACGCGATGCTCGCGGGTTCACTTCGAGCACGTAGATCACGTCTTCTTTCGAACCATCCGCCTGCGGCACCTGCTGGATCGCGAATTGCACGTTCATCAGGCCGATCACGTTCAGCGCCTTGGCCATTGCGCCGGTCTGGCGCTTCAGCTCGGCAATGGTTTCCTTCGACAGCGAGTACGGCGGCAGCGAGCAAGCCGAGTCGCCCGAGTGGACGCCCGCCTGTTCGATGTGCTCCATCACGCCGCCGATGAACACGGCCTCGCCATCGGAGATGCAATCCACGTCGCATTCGATCGCGTCATTCAGGAAGCGGTCGAGCAGCACCGGCGAATCGTTCGACACCTTCACGGCCTCGCGCATGTAGCGTTCGAGATCGCGCGGCTCGTGGACGATTTCCATGGCGCGGCCACCCAGCACGTACGACGGACGCACCACCAGCGGATAACCGATTTCTTCAGCGAGCTTGAGCGCTTCGTCTTCAGCACGCGCGGTACGGTTCGGCGGTTGACGCAGGCCGAGGTCCTGCAGCAGCTTCTGGAAACGCTCGCGGTCTTCGGCGGCGTCGATCATGTCCGGCGACGTGCCGATGATCGGCACACCGTTCGCTTCGAGATCGAGTGCGAGCTTCAGCGGCGTTTGACCGCCGTATTGCACGATCACGCCGACCGGCTTTTCTTTGTCGACGATTTCGAGCACGTCTTCGAGCGTCAGCGATTCGAAGTACAGACGATCGGACGTGTCGTAGTCGGTCGAAACGGTTTCAGGGTTGCAGTTGACCATGATCGTTTCGTAGCCGTCTTCGCGCATGGCGAGCGCGGCGTGCACGCAGCAGTAGTCGAACTCGATACCCTGGCCGATCCGGTTGGGGCCACCACCCAGCACCATGATCTTCTTGTTGTTCGTCGGGTTCGCTTCGCACTCTTCCTCGTAGGTCGAGTACATGTAGGCGGTTTTCGTGGCGAACTCGGCTGCGCAGGTGTCGACGCGCTTGTAGACCGGGCGCACGTTCAACTCGATACGGCGCTGGCGCACTTCCGCCGGCTTCGCGCCGAGCAGCTTCGCCAAGCGGCGATCCGAGAAGCCGCTTTGCTTCAGATACTTGAGTTCTTCCTTCGAGAGGCTTGCCAGCGTACGGCCGGCCAGCGCCTTTTCCTTCAGAATGATCTGTTCGATCTGCGCGAGGAACCACGGGTCGATCGAGGTCTCTTCGAAGATTTCTTCTGCCGTCATGCCGACACGGAACGCGTCGCCGACATACCAGATGCGATCCGGACCGGCTTCGCCGATCTCGCGGATGATCTCGTCGCGATTGACGGTCTTTTCGTCCAGGCCGTCCACGCCCACTTCGAGACCGCGCAGCGCCTTCTGGAACGACTCCTGGAAGGTGCGGCCAATCGCCATCACTTCGCCGACCGACTTCATCTGGGTAGTCAGGCGCGCATCGGCTTCGCGGAATTTCTCGAACGCGAAACGTGGGATCTTGGTGACGACGTAGTCAATCGTCGGTTCGAACGATGCCGGGGTTTGGCCGCCGGTGATTTCGTTCTTCAACTCGTCCAGCGTGTAGCCGACTGCCAGCTTCGCCGCGACCTTCGCGATCGGGAAGCCAGTCGCCTTCGAGGCCAGTGCCGACGAACGCGACACGCGTGGGTTCATTTCGATCACGATCATCCGGCCATCTTTCGGATTGATCGAGAACTGCACGTTCGAACCACCCGTATCCACACCGATCTCGCGCAGCACGGCGAGCGATGCGTTACGCAGGATCTGATATTCCTTGTCCGTGAGCGTTTGCGCCGGCGCGACGGTGATCGAGTCGCCGGTGTGGATGCCCATCGGATCCAGGTTTTCGATCGAGCAAACGATGATGCAGTTGTCCTTCTTGTCGCGGACCACTTCCATCTCGTACTCTTTCCAGCCGAGCAGCGATTCTTCGATCAGCAGTTCACGCGTAGGCGACAGGTCGAGACCGCGCTTGCAGATCTCTTCGAATTCGTCGCGGTTGTACGCGATACCGCCGCCCGAACCGCCCAACGTGAACGACGGACGGATCACGACCGGATAACCGCCGCTACCCGTTTGCGTTGCGATGTCGGCCTGAACCTGCAGTGCTTCTTCCATCGAATGCGCGGTGCCCGACTTGGCCGAACCGAGGCCGATCTTGGTCATCGCGTCTTTGAACTTCTGACGGTCTTCCGCCTTGTCGATCGCTTCCGGCGAGGCGCCGATCAGCTCGACCTTGTACTTGTCCAGCACGCCGTGCGCATGGAGATCCAGTGCGCAGTTCAGCGCGGTCTGGCCGCCCATCGTCGGCAGGATCGCGTCCGGGCGCTCCTTGGCGATAATGCGCTCCACCACTTCCCACGTGATCGGCTCGATGTAGGTGACGTCGGCCGTGTTCGGGTCGGTCATGATCGTCGCCGGATTGCTGTTGACGAGAATGACCTTGTAGCCTTCCTCACGCAGCGCCTTGCATGCCTGCGCGCCCGAGTAATCGAACTCGCACGCCTGGCCGATGATGATCGGACCCGCGCCGATGATGAGGATGCTTTTAATGTCTGTCCGCTTGGGCATAACGCTCTCGCTAATGTATTCCTGAATTCTTTCCGTCGGCGCGCTGCGTTGATACGTTGCGCGCGCTCTGTTGTGTGCGGCTCGCTGCGCTTGTGCGCCGAGGCGCTGTTCGCGCGGCGAGCCGTGCGCCACCTGGGCGCCTCGCACTCTGCTGCTTATGCCGCTGTTGCCTTGCCGGCCTTCTTCGTGTCCATCAACGCCGTGAAGCGATCGAACAGATAGGCGATGTCGTGCGGACCGGGCGACGCTTCCGGGTGGCCCTGGAAGCAGAACGCAGGCTTGTCGGTCAGCGCGAAGCCTTGCAGCGTGCCGTCGAACAGCGAGATGTGCGTGACCTTGGCATTGGCCGGCAGCGTGTCGGCGTCGACCGCGAAACCGTGGTTCTGCGACGTGATGACCACACGGCCGTCTTCGAGATCCTTTACCGGATGGTTCGCGCCGTGGTGGCCGGTCTTCATCTTCAGGGTCTTGGCGCCGAGCGCGAGGCCCATGATCTGGTGGCCGAGGCAGATGCCGAAGGTCGGGATGCCGCGTTCGATCAGCTCTTTAGTCGCAGCGATTGCGTAGTCGCACGGTTCCGGATCGCCGGGGCCGTTCGACAGGAACACGCCGTCCGGATTGAGCGCGAGCGCATCAGCCGCGGAAGCTTGCGCCGGCAGCACGGTAACGTGGCAGCCGCGCTCAGCCAGCATGCGCAGAATGTTGTACTTCACGCCGTAGTCAAACGCGACCACGCGGTACTTCGGTGCGTTCTGCGTGCCGTAGCCGGTGCCCAGACGCCATTCGGTCTGGGTCCATTCGTAGCTTTCCTTCGTCGACACGACCTTCGCGAGGTCCATGCCCGACAAACCCGGGAACGAGCGCGCGAGTTCGATTGCCTTCGCTTCGTCATCCGAACCGGCCAGAATGGCGCCGTTCTGCGCACCCTTGTCGCGCAACACGCGGGTCAGCATACGGGTGTCGAGACCGGCGATGGCGACCACGCCTTCGTCCTTCAGGTATTGCGGGAGCGTGCGCTCCATGCGGAAGTTCGACGCGAGAACCGGCAGATCGCGGATGATCAGGCCGGCGGCATGGACTTTCGTGGCTTCGACGTCTTCGGCATTCACGCCGACATTACCGATGTGCGGATACGTGAGGGTCACGATCTGGCGCGCGTAGCTCGGGTCGGTCAGGATTTCCTGATAACCGGTGATAGCGGTGTTGAACACGACTTCGCCGATCGTATGCCCGGGGGCGCCGATCGAGTAACCACGAAAGACCGTGCCGTCGGCGAGTGCGAGCAAAGCGGGAGAAAATGACGGCAACACGGGAGACTCCTTGGGGAACACCCTGTTGCCGACCTGTCTATCCGACTGCGAGCCGCAGCGAAACGCATCGGCAAGGATGCGCGCGCAGACTCGCTCGCGTACTGCTGGTGACGTCGCAAGGGGCGCGATGGGTCCATTGTGTGGACGGCTCGGCTGGGGTGCGGGGCGTCAAAAGCGCGCGGCGGATGAACGGTATGGGAGAGGTAGGCGCTAGGGTGCGGGTTGATAAGCTCAAACCTTGAAATTATAGCGTGAAACTACCCTTCCCTCCAAATCCGAGATGGGGAGCCGGCGTAGCGGAGCGCCCTCCCAAACGGGTCGAAGTCTTGCTGCACATGGCTCAGAAGCCGGTCGACAAAATTTGTGCGGGCCAGAATCGGGATAGAGCCGGCGAATATGACCCGACCCGGCGAACCATCCACAACGGCCTTAAACCGGCCGTTCAGCGCGCGCGTGCACCGGCTGAAGCCCTGTGCGGCCGGGCAATACGTACCAGATCGCGCTCAACAATTGCAGCGCCATCAGAATGCCCCAGGCGGTGAGATGCGCGGCGGCCGGATAATGTCCGCCACTGGCCGGCCAGTGCGACAGCACCGCGCCGACGCCAATCTGGAAGCCGAAAATCAGCAGAAAGATGATCAGTGTCAGGGTGGTGTTCACCCGGCCGATCATCTGCGCCGGGAAGTGCCGCGCCATCACCGCGTAGCTGAGAATCCCGGTACCGCCGAAGATCCCATACGCCGCCCACAGCAGGCTCGCGGGCAGCGGCGCATTGAACATGATCAGCAACTGGGTGACGACGAACAGCGCCATGCCGGTGCCGCAAAACACGTACAGCGAGACACCGCGCCGCTCGAGGCTGCGCGCGGCCGCGCCGAAGCCCACGCAGCCGGCCATCATCGCGAAGCCGAGAACCGATACGAGCGCGGCAGCTTCACGCGGCTCGAAGCCCTGCACGTCGCGCAACCAGGCGCCGACCCACAGCGATTGCATCGCGTAGAACACGCCTTGCGTGACGACCGAAAACGACGCGATCTTCCAGAATGCCGCGCTCTTCAAAATGTGCAAAGTGCCCTTGAACTGGGCGCCGAGACTTGCCTGGTGATGGGTTTCCTTTGCGTCTGGCGCGAGGGTCCACTGCGCGACTGCCACGAGAACCGTCAGCAAACCCAAGCCAACGCAGACCGCGCGCCAACTGGCGAAGCCCAGCACCCACGTGAGCGGAGAGCCAACCATCACGCCGCCGAAACCGCCAATCGCCATCACCAGCCCGTTCATCAACGGCAACCGTGCCGACGCGAAATGCTGCGCCAACGCCTTGAAGGCGGCGCCGAGACACACGGACACGCCGACGCCGATCAGCAGACGCCCGACCATCATCGCGCCAACGCCGTGCGCCGCTCCGAACACCCAGATTCCCAGCGCGGCAAATAGCAGGGTGACCGCCGTCACCCGACGCGCGCCGAAGTGGTCGAGCAACACGCCCGCCGGAATCTGCGCGCCCGCGAAACCGAGGAAATACAGACTGGTGAGCAAACCGAGATCCGTGGCCGACAAGCCGAGATCGTGTGTGATGAAGGGCGCAAAGCCCAGATTGACGCCGCGAAACACGTACGAAACAAAGTAACCGGCGGAAAACAGCAGAAAGACGCGCAACTGGGTGGACGACATGAGCTTTGAAATGAGCGGCCGACAAGGCCTGAGCACGAACGATAAATGAAATGAGCGAAATTCGCCTGAATTGATCTGCAGAATGAAAAACGCCGTCACCCTAAGGTGACGGCGTCGGAATAACACGGTGCGTGATCGGAGCGCAATTCATGCGCTGCCCCCGCAACGCATGTGGTCACTACCGTGGAGCCGCTTTTTGGTCTACTTACCCTTCTTCGCGTTGGCCACGGTCTTCTGGCGGCTATCTGCCGCGGCCTTCGACGCCTTGCTGGACGTGGAAGCCGACACCTTCGTCATCTTGCCCTTGCTGGCGCCGGACGTTGTCGGCTTGCTCGCTTTATCCACCGGTTCAGACACCTTCACCACGGCGGAGCGGCCACGACCCTTTTTCTTATCGTAGCGCGAATCGTTCTTCGTGTCTGTGACACGGGTGCCGATCTTCTCGACGCCGCCGCCCTGCACGTCAGTCGCGATGCGTTCCGGACCCGGTTCGCTCGGCATCGCCTTGCCAACCGGCACGTGCAGCACGATCACCTGACCACGCGAAACCTGATCGCGATGCGTGCGATTCCATGCCTTCAATTGACCGATCGAGACGCCGTAACGCACTGCGATCGCGGCCATGGATTGATTGCGACGCACGCGAATCAGCATCTTGCGGGTGTCGGGAACGTCGGGCTCCATGGCGAGCACGGCGCTTTCGGCAACGTCGGCGCTGATGTCTTCGTCGTCGTCCGAACCACGCGGCACCACGATTGTGGAACCCGGTTTCAAACGCATGCCGGCCGGAATCTTGTTCACTTCCATCAGCGTGTCGGCATCGACACCGATCTTTTGCGCGATCGCCGCCGGCGCCGAGCGCTCCGTGACCGTGTACGTGGTCCAGGACGACAGCGAGCCGGAATAGGCCTTCAGATTACGTTCGAAGGCGCTGGCGTTATCGAACGGCAGCAGGATTTGCGGCTGCGTGGCGCCGAGAATCACCGGCTTCCTGAACGACGGGTTCAGCGAGCGGAATTCGTCTGGCGACAGATTCGCGAGTTTTGCCGCCATGTCCACGTCGATGTCGTGCGAGGTCGTGACCGTCACGAAATACGGGTGATTTGGAATCGACGGCAGCGTGAGCCCGTACATCTGGGGGTTCATCACGATGTTCTTCACCGCCTGCAACTTGGGCACGTAGTTGCGCGTCTCGTTCGGCATGCGCAGGCTGAGGTAGTCGGTGGGCAGCCCCGCCGCTTCGTTGCGCGCGATCGCGCGCTGCACGTTGCCCTCACCCCAGTTGTACGCGGCGAGCGCCAGTTGCCAGTCGCCGAACATGTCATGCAGACGCGACAGGTAGTCGAGCGCGGCGCTGGTCGAAGCCAGCACGTCGCGGCGCTCGTCCTGCCACATGTTCTGCTTGAGGTTGTAGGTGCGGCCTGTGCCCGGCATGAACTGCCACATGCCGGCGGCCTTCGCCACCGACAATGCCTGCGGGCTATACGCGGATTCGATGAACGGCAGCAAGGCAAGCTCGGTCGGCATATTGCGCGCTTCGAGCTCTTCGACGATGTGGTACAGGTATTTCTGCGAGCGCTCGGTCATGCGCTGCACGTAATCCGGACGCTGCGCATACCAGTTGACCTGCATGTCGACGAGGTCGGTTTGCAGATCCGGCATTTGAAAACCACGGCGAATACGGCCCCACAAATCGGCGTCCGCGCTCGTCAGTTGACTGACCGAGCCTTGATCGACGTTGATCGTCTCTTTGGCGGTGGCTGTCTTGCGAAGGGCGTCGGCTACGGCTTGCTGGCTGGCGGGGTTTGTTGCGGTGGTAGGGCTATTCGTCGCCGGTCCCTGACTCGCGCAAGCGGCGAGTGTCAGGACCAACAACGCACTAAAGATAAATCGCATGAACGTCTCGGCTTCCACAAGGGCTGGAATTTGCAGCCGATAGTACGAAACGGCAACGTTTACGTCAATCGGAAAATTACGAAAAAAATCAAGGAAATCTTAGGCTTGGCGAATTTTTGCGATTCTTCGCGTGAGGAACACCCCGATGCTCAACGGGTCAACGGAAGCGGTTTTTCCATTCGCGCATCAGCGTAAATGCGGTCAAACGATCGGACACTTTTTCGTGCAACTGCTCTTGCAAGGTAGCGCGAATCGCCGGACTGTCGGCGCGCAAAAACGGATTCACGGCGCGTTCGTGGGCGATGGTGGTGGGCAGCGTCGGCACATGGCGCGCGCGCAATTCGCTCGCCGTGTCGCGCCAGGCTTGCAGTTCGGCGTTGCCTGGCTCGCAGGCGAGCGCGAAGCGGATGTTCGACAAGGTGTACTCGTGGGCGCAGTGAACCTCGGTCGCGCCGGGCAGCGCGGCCAGCGCATCCAGCGACGCCAGCATCTGCGTGGGCGTGCCTTCGAACAAGCGGCCGCAGCCACACGCGAACAGCGTGTCGCCACAAAACACGTGCGGCGTGCCGCGCGGATCGGCCGCCTGGAAATAGGCAATGTGGCCGCTCGTATGCCCGGGCACGTCGAGTACGCTGAATTCGAGTGCGGGGGCCGCAATCGTCACGTGATCGCCGTTTTTGAGACGATGCGTGAGATGCTGGATCGCCTCACCAGCGGGGCCGTACACGGGAACGGCCTGGCCGTTCAGCAGATCGGCCACCCCACCGACATGGTCTTGGTGATGGTGCGTGAGTAAAATAGCGCTCAGCCGCCAACCCCGTTTCGCCAGATATGCGCGCACGGGGGCGGCCTCACCCGGATCGACGACCACCGCATGATGCCCGTCGGAAACGACCCAGATGTAATTGTCTTCAAACGCCGGGACCGGTACGTACTCGAGCGCATTCATAGGTGACGCATTCTCTGATATGACTGATCGAGCAATTATAGACTGGCCTGCCTGGACCGATTCACCACCCGGCCGCTACGTACTCGAGTGGGAACAGACCCAGCTCGATCGCGTGGTGTCCGACGTGTTCGGTTACCATGCGCTGCAACTCGGCCTGCCGCAGCTCGACGCCCTGCGCGAGAACCGCATGCCCTGCCGCGGGCTCGTGCTCGACGCAGCGAGCGGCGCGAGTGCGCCCTACACTTTTCCGCGCGGCCTCGGGCGCGCCGGGAATGGCTCGGGCAAGGGCATGGGTAACAGCGCCGCGCAAGGTCTGCCCGCGGGTTTGCCTGCGCCCGCTGGACGCAGCGCTGTCTGGTGCGATCTGCTCGACTTGCCGTTCGAAGCACAAAGCGTCGACCTGATCGTGATGCCGCATACGCTGGAATTCACGAGCGACCCGCACCGGCTGCTGCGCGAAGCGGAGCGCGTGCTGATGCCCGAAGGCCAGTTGATCATTCTCGGCTTCAATTCGCTGTCGCTGTGGGGCGCGCGCCAATCGGTCGGCAAGATGACGGGCCGGCCGTTCGTGCCCGCCGCAGTCGACCTGATCGCCTTCACGCGCCTGAAAGACTGGATCAAATTGCTGGGTTTCGACCTTGAACGCGGGCGCTTTGGCTGCTATCGTCCGCCGCTCGGCAGCGAACAATGGCTGTCCCGCTATGGCTTCATGGAAGCCGCCGGCGACCGCTGGTGGCCGATTTTCGGCGCCACCTACATGATCAAGGCGATCAAGCGCGTGCGCGGCATGCGCCTCGTCGGCCCGCTGAAAGTCAAGAAACCTGTCCTCGCCGCGGGCCTCGCGCCCGCCGCCACTCCGAACACACGCAACCACACACAATGACTTCCGACATCATCGATATTTATACCGACGGCGCCTGCAAGGGCAACCCCGGCCCCGGCGGCTGGGGCGCGCTGCTGCGCTTCGGCGATCAGGAAAAAGAACTGTTCGGCGGTGAGCCCAACACCACCAACAATCGCATGGAACTGATGGGCGTGATCGGCGCTCTCGAGGCGCTCAAGCGCCCCTGCAAGGCCGTCGTACATACCGACTCGCAGTACGTGCAGAAAGGCATCAGCGAATGGATTCACGGCTGGAAGAAAAAAGGCTGGATCACCGCCGCGAAGCAGCCGGTGAAGAACGCCGATCTCTGGAAGCGGCTCGATGCGCTCGTCGCGCAGCACGAAATTGAATGGCGCTGGGTGCGCGGTCACAACGGCCACCCGGAAAACGAACGCGCGGATCAACTGGCCAATCGCGGCGTCGCGTCACTCGCGGAGATGTGATGCGTGTTGTGATGCCCGCGGCGACACCCACGCGCGCGCCCTTCTTTTTCGCTGATTTTTTTAGAGCAGGCTAATCCGACATGCGTCAACTCATCCTCGATACCGAAACCACCGGCCTGAATGCACGAACCGGCGACCGGATCCTTGAACTCGGTTGCGTCGAAATGGTGAACCGCCGGCTCACGGGCAACAACCTGCATTTCTACATCAACCCGGAACGCGAAAGCGATCCGGGCGCTTTGGCCGTTCACGGGCTGACCACCGAGTTCCTGAGCGACAAGCCAAAGTTCGCCGAGATTGCCGATCAGATTCGCGACTTCATTCAGGACGCGGAACTGATCATTCACAACGCGCCGTTCGACATCGGCTTTCTCGATGCCGAATTTGCGTTGCTGGGTTTGCCGCCGGTGAAAACCTACTGCGGCGAGATCATCGATACGCTCGCGCGCGCCAAGCAGATGTTCCCGGGCAAGCGCAATTCGCTCGACGCGCTGTGCGACCGCTTCGGCATCAGCAACGCACACCGCACCTTGCACGGCGCACTGCTCGACTCGGAACTGCTTGCCGAGGTTTACCTGGCAATGACGCGCGGCCAGGAGAGCCTCGTTATCGACATGCTCGGCGATTCGCACGGCGGCGGCGATGCGAGCGCACCGCGCATCGCGATCGATTCGCTGAATCTGGTCGTGATCGCCGCGAGCGACGACGAAGTCGCCGAACATCAGGCCGTGCTCGACGGTCTCGACAAAGCGGTCAAAGGCACGAGCGTGTGGCGTCTCGAACCGGCTCCGGCTGCGGCCGCGGATGAGCAAACCACTTAAAAAGTACTAGACGAGTCGAAAAATCCCTGACATAATTCGGCTCTCTTCGGGTGGTTAGCTCAGCGGTAGAGCACTGCCTTCACACGGCAGGGGTCACAGGTTCAATCCCTGTACCACCCACCAGATTCGCTGGTTCCCGAAGAACCGCAAGAGAAAGCCCTTAGACGAAAGTCGAGGGCTTTTTTGTTTTTGCTTCCGCTTGATTCTGTTTGTTTCCAGGCATGCGCGCGCCGGATTGATCACGTGTGTGTGCGTTGATACGCATCTACATCTGCGCCCGCTCCGCTTCGAAGTCAACACCGAACTTTTCGTACGATTGCGGCCGCGAAATACTGCTGATATAGTCAGTTTTCGGGCACTCGCCCCGTCCATTCCTTCACTTCATTCGACTACAGGGAGGCGTCACATGTTCGCAGTGCATATCGCTCTCCCTGGGATGGCTTCACGACCATTCTCGCGACCTTAAGTTTGTCGCGTTGTCGCTCACGCGGTTCTGCCTGACCAGGCGTCCCGCGCAAATTCCAGACAGTCCGTAGTCTCATTGCCGGCATTGCTGTCAACACAGCGCGGCTCGCCTGACTGTCTCTTCCTTTCGCTTCTGACTGGAACCTCGGTGCGCTCGCGCGCCATCGGGTCGTGGCAAATGACTAGAAAAAAACTCGACTTTCGTGGACAAGCCTTCAAGGACGTCCTTGGCTTCACCTTCCGTCACTGGGCCAAACAGCCCTGGCGCATCTTCGTCATTGCGGCGCTGGTGCTGCTCTCGGCATTGGCCGACGTACTAACGCCGATGTTCGCCGGGCGGCTCGTCGACGCGATCGCATCCGGCTCCGCCGGCGACGCCGTCGCGTGGCACGCGGCGATCACGGCCTTCTGCGTGCTGGGTGCGCTCGGGCTCGGCGCCACACTGCTTCGCCAGGGCGTGTTCTTCAACCTTATCAGGCTGACGCTCAAGATGATGAGCGAGATCGCCGGGAACGCTTTTCATCGCGTGCAACGCTTTTCGACGGACTGGCACGCCAACAGCTTCGCCGGATCCACCGTGCGCAAGATCACGCGCGGCATGTGGGCGCTCGATCTGCTCAACGACACGTTGCTGGTCGCGCTGCTGCCGTCGCTGGTCATGCTGGTCGGCGCAACGGTGCTGCTCGGCTGGCGCTGGCCGATGATGGGCGCGGTCGTCGGTATTGGTTCGGTGCTCTATATCGCGGCGACCGTGGCCCTGTCGCTCGGCTTCGTTGCGCCCGCCGCGCGCCTCGCTAACGCGTGGGACACGCGCATGGGCGGCGCCCTCGCCGACGCAGTCAGCTGCAATGGCGTGGTGAAAGCGTTCGGCGCCGAAGCGCGCGAAGAAGCCCTGCTCGAGCGTGTGATCGTCAAGTGGCGTCATCGCACGCGCCGCACGTGGATTCGCGGCACGATCAACGGCGGCGTGCAGGGCAGCATGCTGGTGGCGATCCAGGCCGCCATTCTCGGCGCCGCGTTGCTGTTGTGGGTGCGCGGCGAAGCAAGCGTCGGCGACATCACGTTCGCGCTGACGATGTTCTTCATGCTGCAAGGCTATCTGCGCGACGTGGGCATGCACATCCGCAACCTGCAGCGTTCGGTCAACGACATGGAAGAACTGGTGTCGCTCGAGAGCCAGCCGCTTGGTATCGAAGACCGCCCCGGCGCAGGCCCAATCGCGATCGGCAAAGGCGAAATTCGCTTCGAGCACGTTACCTTCCACTACGGTGCGAAAGCCACGCCGCTCTACGACAACTTCTCCGTGCGCATCGCGCCGGGAGAACGCGTCGGACTGGTCGGGCACTCGGGTTCGGGGAAGACGACTTTCATCAAGCTGATCCAGCGGCTCTACGACATTTCGGAAGGCCGGATCACGATCGACGGTCAGGATATCGCCCGTGTGCGGCAGGCGTCGTTGCGCAGCCAGATCGCCATCGTTCAGCAGGAGCCGGTGCTGTTCCACCGCTCGCTGGCGGAGAACATCGCCTATGCACGGCTCGGCGCGAGCCGTGCCGAGATCGAACGCGCCGCGAAGCTTGCCAGTGCGCACGGCTTTATCGCGGCGCTGCCCCAAGGTTACGACACGCTGGTGGGCGAACGCGGCATCAAGCTCTCGGGTGGCGAACGTCAGCGTGTAGCGATTGCGCGGGCGTTTCTCGCGGACGCGCCGATCCTGATTCTGGACGAAGCGACCTCGAGCCTCGACAGCGAAAGCGAAGTGCTGATCCAGCAGGCCATGGAACGGCTGATGATGGGCCGCACGACGCTGGTGGTGGCGCACCGTCTGTCCACCGTGCGAGCGCTGGACAGACTGCTGGTGCTGGACAAGGGCAAGGTCATCGAGGAAGGTAGTCACGAGGCGTTGATCAGACTCGAGAACGGCTTGTACAGGCGCTTGTTCGAACGTCAGGCGCTGGAGTTGATCAAGGGTCTCGGCGATTCTGAGGTCACGCACAAGACCGCGGGCGCGAAGGCGAATCGACGCGATGATTCAGACTTGCTGGTCGAAAAGTAAATTGCGAAGAAGCGTGCGGGACGTCCTGCAGAAGCCGCCGTAACAGGCGTTTTCTGCAGGCTTACGCACCTACACCACGCCCGCAGGCAGCCCGATGCCGCGCGCCATGCCGGTCGCCGCGAACACCATCAACACCAGCAGCACGGTCTGGATCACACTGAACCGCGCATAACTACGGGCCTTTCGCAAATCAGGCGGCGCGCCTTTTCTGATACTTGCGCGCCAGCGCATCAGGCCGAGCATCGTCGGGACTTCGAGAATGAGTATCAGCACGAGCAGCGTCATCTTCAAGTGAAAGAGCGGCTCATGCAGGTAGTAGTCGGCGCCCTTTTCGAAACCGCCGAAGGCGCGCATCAGACCGGTGACGATCAGCACCAAAGCCGAAAGACCCCACCGCGAGTCGGAGCGGAATACGGATCGCAGCGCAGCAGGCACGCTGGCTCGCCGCAATGACCAGGTGCGCCGAAGAATCGACGCGAGGGCAAAGCCATAAGCAAGTAGATGAAGGGCGGCAAGCAACCAGCGAACCAGCATAGCGACTCCTGCAAACGACGCAATACGATCGATGTATCTCTCACTCGCCCACCGAAACGCCGGGCGGCACTTTTTCTTACATGTCTTATTATCGACTACCGCACTTTACGATGTCTGCTTCGCCCGCGTGTTGTAGCTGACTGTCCGGAGCGACAGTTTCAGACTTGCCGCAACGATGTGTCGAGCGCTCGCGCGGCGACCCGATCGCCCTCGGTAGTCAGCGCGGCGCGGAACACGGTTTGCCGATTGTGTCCCGCCGCAGCCGGCGAATCCCACAGCAATTCGATTTTCGGACGTCGGCCGAAGCCGCTGCGCACCAGCGCAGGCGCGCCGACCGAACCGACCGGCGCTGCAGGTCGACCCGCTTCACCGGCAACACCGAACGCCACCGCCGGGGCAGGCGCCGGCGGCGCGCCCATGCCTGGCGCCGCCGCCCAGCGCACGGACAATTCGCGAGCGTCGTACTGCCCCACCTTGCGACGCTCGGCCCAGACGACCACCGTGCGCGTGGCCGGATCGAGCGAGACCGCATAGCGGCCGATTGCAAAGCGCCGCGCAGCGATATTGGTTCGCCACAGCGCGCGCGGCCGGCAAATCCACACGACCGCCGCGTACAACGCCGGTGCCGCCAACAGCCAGCCGTTGGTGGCCGCCACCGCCTGCGCGGCGCGCCGCCAACCGGCGCTCGCCGCAAATGCGCCGACCGACCAGACAGCAAACAGGAATCCGAGGAAAGCAAACAGACGCACCGCCTGCCGCAACCATTGCGGCAGCGGATGCAACGGGCGCTCGGCCACGGCGCGGGCGCCCGGCAGGAAGATCAGCAGGAACAGGAACACCAGGTTGATGCACGCCCACGGCGAGGACACCATCGCCGACAGCGACGCGCCCAGGTCCATCTGCGCCATCGAAAAGAGCCAGCGAGTGAGGAGCACGAGACCGATGGCGCGCAGCGCGAAAATCATTCCGGCGCCGGGCGCCGCGTTCGCACGCGTCTCTTTCGTTCTCGCCAAAGCATCCTCCTGTCGTCGACGGCGCCGCAGCCAGATTTGCGGCACGGCCATTATAGGGATATTACCGAGACAGGCTCATGCTTGCCGGTCCCAAAACCGTACTTTCTGCCGCATACGCGCAAAATCGCGGCGCGCATGCAACAACGCCCCGCAGGCGAGATGCACGCGGGGCGTTGCTGGGGCAGCCGGACCATCGATCACTGGGCGCCGAAAGCGCGCGCCCGGCCAGCCGGTCTGGCTGCTTTTACGTACCGTACTTAGCTGGCGCTCAACTGGCGTTCACTTCGCGCAGCACCGTGCGATGCTTCTGACGCAGCAGCTCTTCGTAGGTGGCAACGTAGTTCTTCGCCATGACCTTCGACGAGAAGCGCGCTTCGAATGCCTTGCGCACTCCGGTGCGCGGCAGCGTGTGCAGACGCTTCACTGCGGCGACCGCGCTGATTTCGTCTTCGACGACGAAACCCGACACGCCGTTTTCGATCACTTCCGGCACCGAACCACGGTTGAACGCGATCACCGGCGTACCGCAAGCCATTGCTTCGATCATCACCAGACCGAAGGGCTCCGGCCAGTCGATCGGGAACACCAGTGCGTGCGCGTTGCCGAGGAACTCACGCTTTTCGGTTTCGCCGATTTCGCCAATGTATTCGACGTGCGGGAGCGCCATCAGCGGCTTGATCACTTCTTCATAGTAGGCACGATCGGCCTTGTCGATCTTGGCGGCGACCTTGAGCTTCATGCCTGCCTGGCCGGCGATGCGGATCGCACGGTCGAGACCCTTCTCCGGCGAGACGCGGCCAAGGAATGCGAGGTAGCCCGGCTCGACGTCCTTGATCGGCGTGAGCACGTTTTCCGGCAGCCCGTGATAAACGGTTTGCAGCCAGTTCGCCTGTTGCAGCGGGATGCGCTGGTTGTCCGAAATCGACACCACCGGCACGTCGCTGAACGTGTTGAAGATCGGCTGCAGTTCCGGCAGATCGAGACGGCCGTGCAGCGTGGTCAGGAACGGCACCGGCTGGCGGGCGAACAGCGAGAACGGGTAGTAGTCGATGTGGAAATGCAGCACGTCGAATTCGTCCGCGCGGCGGCGCACTTCTTCCAGCAGCAGCATGTGCGGCGCCATCACGTCGCGGATGGTCGGGTCGAGGCGCAGCGCCTGCGGCCAGAACGCTTCGAGCTTCGCCGAGGTTTGCGAATCGCCGCTTGCGAAAAGCGTGACGTCATGGCCCTGTTCAACCAGCGCTTCGGTCAGGTAGGACACCACGCGTTCCGTCCCGCCGTAAAGCTTGGGAGGAACCGCCTCGTGCAAGGGAGCGATTTGAGCGATTCGCATAATGAAGAACTCCTCGTAAAAAATCAGGCAAAAGTACTGCGTTTGGTAAAAGCGACTCGCTTGCTCGCCAGGGCAGTCTGGCCGGATATGCCGGCGCGGGCCTGATTCTTTCGAGAAATCCTGCGATGGATCGCTTGGGTAGTGAGCCCAGATCAGCAGTTCGCTGTCTGCGCATGTGCCGGTAAACGCACACATGGCACCTACGTTGACAAACTGTCAGATATTTCGGTGGGCTAGCAGAGCATGCATTATCAATGCCGGGGATCTCGCTGCACCACAACATTTCAAAGTCTTTACGTTGTTACAAAGGCGAAACACTTTACAAACCCTTGTTTTATAAGACAGTTCTACAGTAGCAACTGGCTTGCAACGCTGCCCCGAAGACGGTCGCTGTAAGCTCCTGTGTCAACTTTGCCGGCAGGCATTGAAGAAATGCCGCACCGCAGTTGAATGCAATTTGTAATTATATCCCGAAATATTCCGCAGCCTGCGTGAACCACCGCACCATCGGCGGGTCGAGCAACAGTAGGTCGCGGTCGTCTATCGCGAAATCAGTCGCGTCATTGCCCGGATACACAGGGCGCAATCGCTTTTGCATGTTTACAATGCGAAGCATCGGCTTCGCGGCGAAGGCTTTTGCTGTGGCCCATGCCTTGCATGCACAACCTGAAACACACCGACCTCACGATCAATTGGAACACTTAACCATCGCCCAGCGTAACGCCCAGAACGCAAAGCTTGCGAGCTATGCGCACAGGCCGCTTGCGTTTCTTTTCCGCTTTATTCGCCGCCATCCGCTCGCGCATGCGATCGTCCTGTGCAGCGTGTTCGCGGCCGTGGGCTGTGCGCTCGCTTCGCAATACGCGATCAAGCATCTGATCGATGTGCTCGGCGAAGGCCGGCATCACCCCGGTCCGTTGTGGGGCGCGTTCGCCATCCTGGTTGGCCTGATTGCCGCCGACAACCTGCTGTGGCGGGTCGGCGGCTGGGTGGCCGCGCATACCTTCGTGGCCGTAACTGGCGACCTGCGGCGCGATTTGTTCCAGTATTTAAGCGGCCACTCGCCGACTTACTACTCGGAGAAACAGCCGGGCATGCTGGCGAGCCGCATCACGGCAACCTCGAACGCGGTCTACACCGCCGAAAACACCACCGCCTGGAACGTGCTGCCGCCGTGTATCGCGGTGCTCGGCGCGATCGTCATGATCACCGCCGTGAATCCGCTGATGGCGGGCGGCCTGATGCTGTGTTCGGCCATTCTGTCGGTCGTGCTTTACAAACTTGCCGGGCGTGGCTCGGCGCGGCATCACCATTTCGCCACGAAAGCAGCGTCGGTGGACGGTGAGCTGGTCGACGTGATCAGCAACATGGGCCTCGTGCGCGCCTTCGGCATGACGTTTCGCGAGCAGCAGCGTTTCGGCGCGACTGTCAAAGCGGAAATGGAAGCGCGCCAGCAAAGCCTGCTGTATCTGGAAAAGCTGCGCCTGCTGCATGCGGTGATCACCGCGCTGCTGTCGGCAGGCTTGCTGGGCTGGGCGCTGTGGCTGTGGGATCAAGGCCGTGCGACCTCCGGCGACATCGTGCTGGTCAGCTCGCTCGGCTTCACGATTCTGCACGGCACGCGTGATCTGGCCGTAGCGCTGGTCGACGTCACGCAGCACGTCGCGCGACTCGCGGAAGCCGTGCGCACCCTGCTCGAGCCCCACGGCATGCCGGACCGCGACGGCGCCACCGAACTCGTGCCGCAAGGCGGCCGGGTCGATTTCGAAGGCGTGACGTTCGCCTACCCGCGCCGCCGGCCGATTCTCGATCACTTCGACCTGCATATCGAGCCGGGCCAGCGGGTCGGCCTGATCGGCAAGTCGGGCGCGGGCAAATCCACCGTGCTGGCGCTGCTGCAGCGTTTCTACGAGACGCAGGGCGGCGCCATCAAGATCGACGGCCAGGACATCGCTGCGATCACCCAGGACAGCCTGCGCCACACAATCGCGCTGGTGCCGCAGGATATCTCCCTGTTCCATCGCACGGTGTACGAAAACATCGCTTACGGCCGCCCTGAAGCGACCCGGGAAGAAGTGGTCGCCGCCGCGCGCGAAGCCCGCTGCAGCGATTTCATCGAAGCCATGCCGGAAGGATTCGACACGATCGTCGGCGACCGCGGCGTCAAGCTCTCCGGCGGTCAGCGCCAGCGGATCGCGATTGCGCGCGCAATCCTGAAGAACGCGCCGATCCTGCTGCTCGACGAAGCCACCTCGGCGCTCGATAGCGCATCGGAAGAAGCGATCCAGAAGGCGCTCGACCGGCTGATGGTGGGCCGCACCGTGATTGCGATCGCGCACCGGTTGTCGACGCTGAATAACTTCGACCGGATCATCGTGATGAGCCAAGGCAAGGTCATCGACGACGGCAGTCCGGAAGAGTTGCGCCAGCGGCCGGGCCTGTATCGCGATCTGCTTTCGAAGCAGTACGGCAAGGGCACCACGTTGCATGTCGGCGGCAAGAAGGTCGACGAGCAGCACGTGGTCTAGCCAACGCAGCGCCTTCTGCTGCTTCAGCAACAGTCGCAGCAACAAACAAAAAAGCCGCTTTCGAGCGGCTTTTTTGTTTGTCAGAGGCCGTTCCAGTCAGGCCCGAAAACCACCTATCCGACCGTGGTCTCGCGCACCGTCTTCTTGCCCGATCCGGCACGCACCTTCACGGTTCTGGTGCTCTTCGCACCATCGACGTTCTGAAGATCGCGCATGAAGTTGTCGCGCCACACCGACACGTTGTTCTCGCGCAGTTGCATCATCATGTCGCGATGACGCGCCTGACGCTCCACAAGCGGCATTTCCAGCGCTTTCGCCAACGCCTCGGCCATACCGTCGATATCGACCGGATTCACGATCAACGCACCATCCAGTTCCTGCGCAGCACCGGCAAAACGTGACAGCACGAGTACGCCCGGATTGTCCGGATCCTGCGCCGACACGTACTCCTTGGCGACGAGGTTCATGCCGTCGCGCAAGGGCGTGACGTAGCCGACATGCGCCGTGCGAAACAGCGCAGCCAGCACCGAGCGCTCGTACTGCTTATGAATGTAAAGGATTGGTGTCCAGTCCAGTTCGGCAAAGCGGCCATTGATGCGCCCCGACTCCCCTTCGAGTTGCAGGCGGATGTCCTGGTACGCGTGCATGTCGGCACGCGTCGGCGGTGCGATTTGCAGGAACGACACCTGGTTGCGTTGCGCGGTGAAATGCTCCAGCAAGCGCTCGAACGCGCGGAAACGTTCGACCAGCCCCTTCGAATAATCGAGGCGGTCCACGCTCATGATCAGCTTGCGCGAATGCAGCGCCGTCTTCATCGTGCGCACCGGCTTGCCGCGCTCGCCCGACTTCGCAAGCTCGGCGATTTCGTCCGGATAGACGCCGATCGGATAAGCCGCCGCGCGCAAGGTGCGGCCGAACGCATGGACGCTCAGCGGGCCGCTGGCCGACACGTCGACCGTGCCGTTCGCCTCATTGACGATGTAGTCGCAGAACGCCCGCAAATCCGGGGCGGTCTGGAAGCCGAGCAGATCGAACGAGCACAGCGCTTCGACCAGCTCGCGATGCGGCGGCACCGCCAGCAATACCTGCGACGCCGGAAACGGAATATGCAGAAAGAAGCCGATGCGATTTTTCACGCCGGCCGCGCGCAACGCCTGGGCGAACGGAATCAGATGGTAGTCGTGGACCCAGATCACGTCGTCTTCGTGCAATAGCGGCACGAGTTGCTGTGCGAGCCATGCATTGACGCGGCAGTAGCCTTCGAAGTCGTGCCGGTCGTATTGCAGCAGGTCGGCGCGATAGTGGAACGCGGGCCATAGTGTCGCGTTCGAAAAACCGCGGTAGTACTGGTCGTAGTCGCGGCGCATCAGCGCGATCGTCGCGAAGGTCACCGGTCCGCGCTCTTCCACCTTGATCTGCGGCTGGCCCGAGCTCAGCACGTCGCCGCTCCAGCCGAACCACATGCCGCCGGTTTCCTTCAGCGCGTCGTATACGCCGACAGCCAGGCCGCCCGCCGCCGGGCCGCCCTCCGAGATCGGCGCAACCCGGTTCGATACGATGATCAGTCGGCTCATGAAGCGCGATTCCCGATGCAGTAAGTCATGGTCGTTAGGGGATGGGGCGCCACGGGTGACGTCACGATCACGCTCCGCGCGCGGCCGCGACAATCGATTCCAGCCAGTCGAGCAGCGCCGTGACCGATTCGATGCGCGTATGCGCCATCGTGTCGCCCGCGCCCACCTTGATCGACAGGCCGCCGCGCTCGTTGACGACGGCAAAGCCTTTCTCGTCGGTCAGATCGTCGCCGGCAAACACCGGCGTGCGGCCCACGAATGGCGGCTCTTCCAGGAACGCGCGCATCGCGCGGCCCTTGTCGACGTCCTTCGGCTTGATTTCGTAGACCATCTTGCCCGGCTGCAGCACATACGAGCCGGGATAATCGGCCACCAGCCGCTCAGTCGCCTCGCGCGCCACCGGTTCGCGGTCGGGCGCGTTGCGGTAGTGCAGCGCGAGCGCCGCGCCTTTGATCTCGAGCAGCATGCCGGGATGTTCGTTGACGACCTGCGCGAGCACCTGCTCCATGCGCAACAGGCGTTCGTCGTGAAAACCGATGCGCTGTGTGTCGCCGTTCGCGTCGCGCCGCTCGGCGCCATGCAGACCGGCAATCGGCAGATCGGGCATGCCGAGAAAACCGTCGATGCTGTCGATACCGCGGCCCGACACGATCGCGACCGCGCCATTCGTGAGACTGCGCAACTCGCTCAGCAACACGATCACGCGCGGTTGCACAAGCACGCCGTCCGGCGTGGGCGCGAGCTCGACGAGCGTGCCATCGAAGTCGAAGAAAAATGCCGTCTCACCAGGAGACAGAACAGCCGGAAGTGCTTGCATCGGTTAATTTTGCCTTTCAGCCTTCTGCGGCCGGAAAAGTGTGCGCATCTTACCGCGCATCCGTCAATTTTTCGAGAAAGTAAGCCGGGACACAAGCCTGGCCGGGTAGCGCAGCCGGCGCTGCTCACGATTGCGTTCAAAAAGAGAACAATCGGGCTTCAGCGAGCTTTCAGCCGCCTGCGTCAAATTGCCTCGCAAACCGCGCGCCCGCGGGCGCTGCGCGACGTCTTTGGAGATTTTGCGATACAGTCGCTGCCACGCGGCCATTGCAGCGACGACCCTATTTGCACACCATCACGGGCCGCGCGCCTGGCACGAATCAACCGAGTCCGTTCACGGGCAGCGTCACGCGCCGCTCTTCAATCGAGTCATTGAACCCTGCTTTGTTCCCCATCCTCTCGTCCCGCCACCAACAGCCGAACCGCTTGACGCCACGCCAGCCGTGGCCCGGGCGCCTGGTCGCGCTGACCGTAATGGTGAGCGCGCTCAGTACGCTAACCGGCTGCACGCATCCCGCCGAACCGTTCCAGTTGACCAACGTGACCGGCCACTTGCCGGATCTCGACTTCACGCTAACCGGCGACGACGGCCGCGCCGTAACCGGTGATTCGTTCAAAGGCCGCACGTCGCTCGTCTACTTTGGTTATACGCATTGTCCGGACGTCTGCCCAGAAACGATGGGCCGCCTGATGCAGGTGCTCGGCAAACTCGGCCCGGACGCGCAGAAAGTGCGCATCCTGTTCATCACCGTCGACCCGGCACGCGACACGCCCAAAGCACTGCATGATTACGTCGGCGCCTTCGACTCGCAGCACGCCGAGGGCCTGACCGGTACCGACTGGCAGATCGAGTCGCTCGCCAAGCGTTACCGGGTCGCCTATCAGATGGAAAAGCGCGACCCCAACGGCAACTACGAAGTCACCCATAGCTCGGCCGTCTACGTGTTCGATCCGCAAGGCCACGCGCGCCTGCTCGCCACCGATCACGATACTCCCGATGCTATCGCACAAGACCTGCGCCGCATCGTTGATGACCGCTCCTGACCTTTCCCGAGTTCACCCATGTCGATCAAGATCAAAACGTTCGCCGCACTGAGCTGCACGCTCGCCCTCTCATTCGGTTTCGCATCGGCCGCGCATGCCGCCGGTGCCAATGCGATCAGCGTCAAGGACGCGTGGGTGCGCTGGCTGCCGAACAACCTCCCTGCCGCCGGCTACGTGACGCTGGTGAACGCGAGTGACAAGCCGGTCGACCTCGTCGATATTTCCAGCAACGACTACGGCGACGCGATGCTGCATCAAACCGTGTCGAACGGCTCGACGCAAAAGATGGTGATGGTCGACAAGCTGACGGTGCCCGCGCACGGCCAGGTGGCGATCGCGCCGGGCGGCTATCACGTGATGCTCGAAGACGCGAAGCACAAGGTCGCGCCGGGCGACACCGTGCATCTGACGCTGAAGTTCTCCGACGGCGAAACGCTCGATACGCCGTTCGCTGTCAAGTCGCCCGCCCAGACCAAGTAACGCCCCGCGATGAACCTGCTCTACTGGCTCGACCCCTGGGAGTTTTCGCCGACCGTCGTCATCGCCTTGCTGGTGCCGGCGATTCTTTTCGTGCGCGGCGCGCACAAGGCGAAGGTGTCGATTCGCCGGCGCATTTCCTTCTGGTTCGGGTTGGTCGCGTTGTATGTCGCGCTGCATACGCGGCTCGATTATTTCTTCGAGCATGAGTTCTTCATGCATCGCGCGCAGCATCTGGTGCTGCATCACCTCGGGCCGTTCTTTATCGCCCTCTCGTATCCGGGCGCCGCGTTGCGTGCGGGCATTCCATTCAGCTGGCGGCAGCGCTTCGTGCGGCCGGCGCTTGAGACTCCGGTAGTACGCAAGCTGCTCGACGTGGTGATGCATCCGGTGGTCGCCGTCACGTTGTTCGTCGGCTTGATCTACTTCTGGCTGATGTCACCAATTCATTTCGTGGCGATGCTCGACTGGCGGCTCTATCGCGTGATGAACTGGAGCATGGTGATCGACGGGCTGCTGTTCTGGTGGCTCGTGCTTGATCCGCGCCCGGCGCCGCCGGCGCGTTTGTCGCCCGGCAAGCGCGTACTGGTGGTGATTGCTGCGATTCCGCCGCAGATCATGCTCGGCGCATTTATCTTCTTTACACCGCGCGAGCTGTATCCGATCTACTCGATTTGCGGCCGCGCCTTCACGTGGCTGAGCCCGATGCGCGATCAGCAAATCGGCGGGCTGTTGCTATGGATTCCGGGCTCGATGATGAGCGTGATCGGCGCGCTGTTGGCGTTGCGTCACTGGATGCGGCTGTCGGCACGCGGACGTCTGCGCGGCGAGCGGCGCGTTAAGGCGACGCAAGGCTTGACGCAGCCCGCGTCGGTGCCTGCGAGCAGCCAGCGCTGAGCATTTCGAATCGATTGAAGTCGCGGCGGTTGAAGCCGGTCGGCGCGCGAGCGCCGAGTCCGGTTGCGGCCCGGTTTTCTAAGCCGAACGCATCCACACGTGCGGGATGCCGTCCTCTTCGTGAATCTCCGACACCGGCGTAAAGCCAAACGCCCCGTAGAAGCCTTGCAGATGCGCCTGCGCATGCAAACGGATCGGCGTACCCGGCCACTGCGCCCGGATGTGCGCGAGCGAGCGTTCGAGCATCGCGTTGCCGACGCCGATGCCGCGGAATTCCGCCGTGGTCAGTACGCGGCCGATGCGGATATCGGTGTCGTCGGCGTCCGCCAACAGCACGCGCAAATAGCCCGCGAGCTGCGGCTTCTTTTCACCGGGGCCAAAGGCAAACAGGTGCCAGGCATCTGAATCGAGCCCGTCGATATCGCCATACAAGCAGTTCTGCTCGATCACGAACACCGCGCTGCGCGCGGCCAGCATCGCGTAGACTTCGGCGGCCGTGAGGTCTTCGAACGCTTTCCAGCGCCATTCGAGTTGCGCCAGTCGTGTGCTGGCGGTTTGCTGCGGTTCGGTCATGGAATGGCTTCAAAAAGAGGTGCGCCGGCAGGGGCGGCGGCAATGCGAAATTATGCCGCGCGTGGCGATCTTAGGCTATGCCGCGCCGATATTGGCGAGTTCGGTGGCGACCCACACGCATGCTGCGTTCAGCCGCCATGCGCCCGACCGCACCCCCGTTACGCCACGCATTCAGGACGCTTCACGGTCAATCGCGTTGATGCGGCCGCCAGCCGCAATCCTGCTACGCGCTTGCAAAAACCGGCTCGACGGGCTGTGCGAGACAGTCGATCAGGTTACCGGGTCCGCACAAATGCAGCGCGCCCACCACCACCAAAGTCCGCTCCGGCCGCCGGAGCAGCGCCGTCACACGCGCCGCCCACGCGCGATTGCGCGCATCGAGAATGGCGTGGCGGATGCCGGGCAGATTGAACATCGGCGACTCGACAGCGATCTGTTGCACGGCTTCCAGATCGCCATGCAGCCACGCGCTGTGCATCCGCTCGAGCGTGCGCTGCGGTTCGTCGAGATCGGCCATCAGCATGCCGAGTGCGGTGCCAACTGCTTCAAGCGAAATCGATTCGAGCGACGCCGCCACCTCCTGCGCGGTCTCGAGATACTGGTACGGTTTGGCTTGCGTGAGCGCCGAGCGCAGCATGCGCGGCTCGACACCTTCGACGACCTGCTGAAACAGCGTCGGCGCGACGATCAACGCGGCCCACGGACGTAGCTCGACGAGCGGCGCCAACGGGCCCTCGACGGGCCACACAGCTTGCAGCCGATTCCAGGCATCGGCGGATAGCAAAGGCCGCAGTTGATCGGCACCGCCCTGCGGGGGAGCCTTCAGAAACGGCAGGATCGTCGGCGGATCGGATTCGAAGACCAGCGATTCGGCCCAGTCATACGCTTCGGCGATCCACGGCGGCGTTCTGCGACTCGTCGCCGGAAACAGATGCATCGAGCCGAGCAGACGGACGTTGGTGCCGGTGAGTTGTAGGTACATGCAGCCTCGTGTAGACGGGCAATTGCGCAAAGCGGCAATCGGGCAATTCAATCAGCGGCGCGCAGCGCGGCGGCCCGGCTCGCGGCCCCTCGCCACGCGGTCCGCACCGTGAACGCGACGAACAGCAGGAAAGCGATCTGCGAAACGTACAGGTCCATGCGGATCGGATGATGCAGCGCGAACCATGAATTGTGCACCACGTCTGTCACGACGACAGCGACACAGAGGATCAGCCCTGCTCTCGGACTCAACAGTAATAACAGAACCGTGAGCGGGTCGATAAAGAGCAGTGACGTCCAGTAGATTTGTGTCAGCGGCGCCGCGCCGCCGTAGTCCCACCAGAGCCCATGGACCAAAGCCACTTGCAGATGCGCCCAGGTGGCGCCGCACAGACATAGCGCGTAGATCAGGCGCAAATAGAAGGAGCGGCGTTCGATATCCTGGATGCGCATGATGTCGATGAGGGAGCGTTGGAGTCTGCGAACTATAGCGTTGCGCGCAGATGGACATGGACGCAGCGGCGTATCGTAAGCGGCGACCTGAGTACCAAGGCTAAAAGGAGAGACACGAAGTACGAGGTGCACGACGCCGGATAAAAGAAAAGCCCCGACAAGTCGGGGCTTTTCTTTACATCAACTACTGGAGGCGCGAGCCGGAGTCGAACCGGCCTAAACGGCTTTGCAGGCCGCTGCATAACCGCTTTGCTATCGCGCCGCAAGCGGACTGGAACCTAGCTGCAGATTCTCAGATTTGTCTGGTGGGTAACCGTAAGGACTGACCCACCAAACAAAAAGGGAAGCGTTGCTTCCCCTTATGTATGGAGCGGGAGACGAGGCTCGAACTCGCGACCTCAACCTTGGCAAGGTTGCGCTCTACCAACTGAGCTACTCCCGCATTGCCCTACTTCACAACGCCTTGCACTTTTACTTCGCCAAACAACGCGTTGCTTCAAAATTTGGAGCGGGAGACGAGGCTCGAACTCGCGACCTCAACCTTGGCAAGGTTGCGCTCTACCAACTGAGCTACTCCCGCAATGTGCTGCTAACTACTGCCTTATTACTGCAACTGCTCTCTTACTGCTACCGCGCTTCAAACTGCGTGCATCGGAGAAACGAGATTATGGAGAAACGACTGAAACGTGTCAACCCCTTTTGCGAATGTCTTTAACGGAAAAGATTTCACTCATGCTTGCCCGACGTTCGGACACGCTTCAGCCGCTCGGGCGTCGCGCCCCGAACGTTTTCCAATCAGGCGACGCCACTCCGCTCGCGGATCTGCGGCCACGCGAGTTTCATGTAGTAGAGCATCGACCAGATCGTCAGGAACGCGGCCAGATAGATCAGCCACAGGCCCCACACGCGCGTATCGACAGACGCCCCGCCACCGAACGGCAACGGCCCGTAGAACAGCAGCATCGGAATCGCGACCATCTGGCACACCGTCTTGAACTTGCCGAGCGAATTCACCGCGACACTCTTCGATGCGCCGATCTGCGCCATCCACTCACGCAGTGCCGAGATGGCGATCTCGCGCCCAACGATCACCAGCGCGATCGCCGAATCGATCCGTGCCAGTTGCACGAGCACCAGCAGCGCAGCCGTCACCATCAGCTTGTCGGCGACCGGATCGAGAAACGCGCCGAACGCCGAGGTCTGATTCCATTTACGGGCCAGAAAGCCGTCGAACCAGTCGGTGAGCGCCGCCAGAATGAAAATCGTCGCGGCGGCCAGATTGCGGTGTGCCGGGCTCATCATCATGTCAGGCAAATAGAACACGCCGACGACGAGCGGAATCAGGACGATCCGCAGCCAAGTCAGGAAAATCGGGAAATTAAACGGCATGGGCAGGCGCAGCGTCTGACAAGGGAGATGCAATTGTGCCGTGTCACAGGGCCTGCCACAAGCAAAGCGGCGCGCGGGGGCTGGCACGTGCAGCGCCGGAGCACCGCTTGCCGGACACTTATCACCCGCTTGCTGAGCGCTTCTGCGCCACCTATCGACCGCTCGCTGCCCCTCCTCGGGCAGCGTGGCGTACCGCAATCAGTGCAACTGCCGATAGATCTGCTCGGCAAGCGCCTGCGAAATTCCTTCGACGCTCGCCAGATCCTCGACGCTGGCCGCGACCACCCCGCGCAGCCCGCCGAAGCGCGCCAACAGCCGCTGACGCCGCTTCGCGCCCACCCCTTCGAGTTCTTCGAGCCGCGAGGTCTGGCGAGTCTTGCCGCGCTTCGCGCGCATACCGGTAATCGCAAAGCGGTGCGCCTCGTCACGAATTTGCGCGACCAGCATCAGCGCAGCGCTTTCCTTGCCGAGTTCGAGCGCCGCGCGGCCGTCCGCGAAAATCAAGGTTTCGAGACCGACCTTGCGTCCTTCGCCCTTCGCGACACCGACCAGCATGCCGGTATCGAGACCCAGTTCGGTGAACACCTGGCGCGCGATTTCAACCTGACCCTTGCCACCGTCGATCAACACGATAGTCGGCAGGATGCCGCCGGCCGCAGCCGGTTCCGCGGCATCCGCTGCGAGTGACGGATCCGCGGCTGCGTCGCTTTGCAATTCGGCGGCTTCGTCCGCGGCGTTCGCAGCCGCCTGCGCAACCATCTTCTCGTAGCGGCGCGTCAGCACCTGGCGCATCGCCGCGTAGTCGTCACCGGGCGTAATGCCGGTGATGTTGTAGCGCCGGTATTCGGACGACTGCATCTTGTGATGGTGATACACCACGCACGATGCCTGCGTCGCCTCGCCCATTGTGTGGCTGATGTCGAAGCACTCGATACGCAGATGCGCGAGATCGTCGTACTCCATGCCGAGCGTGTCCGTGAGCGCGCGCGTACGGGCCTGCTGCGAGCCTTGTTCCGAGAGCAGGCGTGCGAGCGCGAGCCGCGCGTTCTGCTCGGCCATCGCGAGCCATGCGCGCCGTTGACCTTGCGGCTGGCGCAGCACCGTCACTTTATGGCCGGCCTGCTCGATCAGCACGTCGACCAGCTCGCGTGTGGACGGCGCATGGCTGACCACGAGCACCGGCGGGACGCGATTGCCGATGTAGTGCTGCGCGATGAACGCCTCCAGCACTTCAGATTCGATGCCGCCGACGGTTGCACGGCCTTTGCGTGGCGCCGAAGGCTCGACTTCGGACTCGACCGCATCACCCTCTTCATCTTCGGCCTCGACAGCAGCATCTGCCTCGTCATCATCCTCTTCGGACGGCATCTCCCCGGCGATTGCGAGCGCGTCGGTTGCATCGGACGATGCGCTCACGCTGTTTGCAGCCTCGTCAGACACCAGACCCGCACCGCTCGCGACATCGACCAGCAGTTCATCGTCGCCGCCTTGTTCAAGCCCGCCCTCGCCGACCGTCAACGCGCTTTCCACGTGCGACGGAAAATACGCCTTGTCGCCCAGATGACGTCCGCCGCGCACCATCGCGAGGTTCACGCACACGCGCCCGCCGAGGGCAACCACCGCGAGAATATCCACATCGCTATCGCCGCCGACTTCGATCGCCTGCTGATGCAGCACCGTCGACAGCGAGCTCATCTGATTGCGCACCGCCGCAGCCTGCTCGAACTTCAGTTCGCTCGCGAACGCGTGCATTTTCTGCTCGAGCTCCTTCATCACTTCGCCCTGGCGGCCGAGCAGAAAGCGCGACGCGTTTGCGACATCGCGCGCGTAATCTTCTTCGCTAATCGCCGCGACGCACGGGGCCGTGCAACGGCCGATCTGATGCAGCAGACACGGCCGGGTGCGATTGTTGAACACGGAATCCTCGCACGTGCGCAACTGGAAGACGCGCTGCAGGATCTGGATGCTTTCGCGCACCGCCCACGCACTCGGGAACGGCCCGAAGTACTGGTTCTTGCGATCCACCGAGCCGCGGTAGTACGCCATGCGCGGAAACTTGTGACCGGTCAGCTTGAGATAGGGATACGACTTGTCGTCGCGAAACAGGATGTTGTAACGCGGCGCCAGCGCCTTGATCAGGTTGTTTTCGAGCAGCAGCGCTTCGGCCTCGGAACGCGTGACGGTCGTCTCGATGCGCGCAATGCGCGTCACCATCATCGCGATGCGCGGCGACAGTTGGGTCTTCGTGAAGTAGCTCGAGACGCGCTTCTTGAGATCGCGCGCCTTGCCCACGTAAAGCACCGTGCCCTGCGTATCGTAATAGCGATAGACGCCGGGCAGATGCGGCAATTGGGCGAGCACTTTTTTCGGCTCGAAAACGTCGGTTGCTTCAGGTTCGGTCATGCAGAATCGGTTGGCTGGGACAGTGTCGCGAAGCCTCTGCTCACGCGCTGCGCGCTGAATGTTCACTGAGGCGCGGAACCGCGGGCGAGTGCTTGTCGGGTAGCCCGACTTTCTTGCGAAAGCCGGGCCCCCCGAGAACCGTACGTGCGAGTTTCCCCGCATACGGCTCAAATCTACAAACAAAGCTCTGTCTACGACAGAACCGGCTTAGTTACAACCAGCTTACCAGCGTGCACTTGCTGGTGGCAGTGCGGGTGGAGCAGCACCCGGTTGGACAGAGCGTCGGTACCACCATGCATCCGATATTCCAGATGATGGTCGTGCCAGCCCGTCTCGTCCGTTAGCGCACAGCCACAATGCGCGCACTGCCCGCCTTGTGACATATACAGCGTCGCCCACTGCTTTCGGTAGCGCATTTGTTCCCACATGCGCCCCTGCCGCAAGGTTTCGCCATATTGCTCCCATGTCGGATCAAAAGGGTTGAACTCGCCCTTGATCCTCGTGTGCCGTTTGATAGCCATACCACTAAGCTGGTATAGCTCATTCAGCCCCCAACTGCCGTCTTCGCGTTCCGTACGAACCGCAAACACCCAGTGCCGGGCACCGATAGAGTGAAAGTACTTCTGTTTCACCCACACAGCGCTCTTTTGCGGGTGCCTCCGCTTCGACCACCGCCAGAGCTTCCGAAAAATCAGATGCTCCATGCGGCTGTACGTCTGCTTGGCTGAGACCGGACGGTGATACTGCGCCCATCCGCGCAACATCGGGTTCAGCAGTTGGATTAGATCCCCCTGCTTTGCCGTTTTGTTGCCGCTGATCGTTTCCGCCACCTTGCGATAGAACGCTTGCGCGTTCTTCTTGCTCGGCTTGATGAGCAGTTTCCCCGAGTACTTCCGGAAATTCCACCCAAGGAAATCGAAGCCGTCATCAATGTGAGTGACGCGCGTTTTTGCCTCAGACAGTTGCAAACCCCGAACAGCAAGGAACGCTTCCACCCAAGGCCTGACCACGCTTTCCAGTATCTCTCGCGAGTCGCCGGTAATCACGAAGTCATCCGCGTATCGCACCACATTCACTTTCAGCTTCTTAGCCTTGACGATCCCGAATTTCGCACCAAGGTGCGCAACCAGTTCACGCTCCAGCCCGTTCAGCGTCACATTTGCCAGCGTCGGGGAGATGATCCCTCCCTGCGGCGTACCGGCCTCAGTCGCCTGTAGCTGACCCTTGTAAATCAGGCCAGCCTTCAACCACTTCCGGAGAATTTCCCTGTCCATGGGGACATGGTTTTCCAGCCAGTCGTGGTTGATGTGGTCAAAGCAGCCTTTGATATCCGCTTCCAGTACCCATCGGGACGAATCCTTCCGGGACGTGCAAGCACGTACCTGACCCATAGCATCAGCCGTCGAACGATTAATCCTGAACCCATAAGAGTTCGGGTCGCTCGTCGATTCCGACACCGGCTCCAACGCCAGCAGATACAGGGCTTGCATCGCCCTGTCCCGCATAGTCGGGATGCCCAGAGGGCGTTCCTTCCCATTGGCCTTGGGAATAAAGACTCTCCGTAATGGCAGAGGCCTATATCCGCGCCGCTTCAACCTACCGATGGCTTCCCACCGGCGTTCAGGCGAATCCCACAGTTCGCGATCGACTCCAGCCGTTCGCGCACCCTGGTTCTGCGTAACACGTCGTACCGCATACAGCTTCGCGGACAACGTGCGAGTCAGCATCCGCTGCAGGGCTTTCACCCTGCGCCAGTCACTTTCTCGCGTCGCCTTCGCAATTCGAATCTGCATCCCTCTCACGTTCCGTTCAACCCGACGCCAATCTACGGCGTTCCAATTGTCCGGCGCGTGGGAAAGCGCAGACCCGGTCTTTCGACCAGATACTTTCATGCTGCTCTCCTACTTGGAAGAAGTCCCCAGGTAGAAGGCGCATCTCCCCCAGAGGGGCAGACACACCCCTCTGGGGAACAACAGACACCTCAATAGGAGCGCATGCGCCCCTATCTCGGACAAACACCTCAGTACGAGCGCATGCACTCGTACCTAACCAAGTTACAGAGGGTAGTCAGCCGCCTTGCGACGGTAGACCAGACGGAAGTCTGCCCGCTTTCGCGTGGGGTAATGTCTCAACCCCTATCCGGACCATTACAGCCCGACGTTCGCTTTTTCCGCCCTCCCATACCTGCACAATCAACAGCGTCCCTTACGGTTCGCCTGCCAGCCAAAAGACAGCTGGCAACCATACAGGCTTACCACGTTCCCGGCATGTCACACGACTGACGTAGGTTCTGCCTATCCCCCGGTGGCTTAACAACGACGTAGCCCAAATTCTAAGTGGACTAACCAGCCACGTACCTTTTGGTTAGAGCCCGGTGTTCAAGCAGCTTTGGCTCCTCACTGGTAACGAGGTTTATCAGCAGTTCACATACGTTAACCCTATCAGCCAGCCTAGCTCCTCGACCCCTTTGCTGCTAGGAGTGTCCAGACCAATCCCTCGCGGGAAGGGCCTGCCCGAAACATCCGGAGGCTACATTGTCAGAAGAGCTTCACACCCCACCGTTGCCAGTGACGCATGTCTTCTTAGGCTACTGCTGGTCGTACAGCAGGTTCACTATCCTCGCCGTACAGCTGACGAGGCCAAACAATGACACACCGAGCTTTCGCTCGTATCGGTTCGCGAATCCATTGCCGCTGGCGGCGCAGGAATTGCATACATCACTCCACCCTGTCGGCGGAGGTGAAGCCGCTGACGGGGCGGAACCTGACGGTAATCAGGTCAATGCAATGCGAGCTCTCGGAGGATGTGCCTTGCCGAGACTCGTAAGGACGAGACCCGGCAAACCTCGGCCGGCTCTCGCTTCGCTACAAGAGATACCCCACTTCTGAGCAGTTGCGTCGAGGGACTCACGCCCCTTCCCGATGCTCCGCGTGATATCTTCGCGACCGGTTAGGCTCATACAGACGCCTCCTTTGTCGCTAGTCGATGCCCCTTACGTTGGGGCTACCCGGACACGAGCGTGCGTGTCGCACTAGAATCGCCAGTTTAGAGCATTCCGCGTGCGTTCGAACCCTGCTGCATCGAATGGCGTGATGCACCGGTAGAAGGCGGCGACCGAAGCCGATTGCGGCACCCGCCGGCAAGACCCTGCAGAACCCGACCACGCCACCTGTTCCACTCTGCGACCACGCCACCATGCCCTCCGCTTCCTCCGTTAGGCCCGTTTCCGAACAATCCGCGGCCGCGCCCACAGGGATTGCCTGCGACATCTTCTGCGCGGTGATCGACAATTTCGGCGACATCGGCGTGTGCTGGCGTCTCGCGCGCCAGTTGGCAAGCGAGCACGGCTGGCAGGTGCGTGTGTTCGTCGACGATCTGCATGCGTTCCAGAAACTGTGCCCGTCGCTGGCGCTGGATCGCGCGCGCCAGGCAGTCGGTAGCATCATCGTCGAGCACTGGCACGAGCCGGCCCACGCGGGCGATACGCTCGAAGTGGCTGACGTCGTGATCGAAGCATTCGCCTGCGAGTTGCCGCCGATCTACGTCGCTGCAATGGCGCGGCGCGAGCGCGCGCCGGTCTGGTTCAACCTCGAATATCTGAGCGCCGAGGACTGGGTCGCGGATTTCCATCTGCGGCCGTCGCCGCATCCGCGCTACCCGCTGACCAAGACCTTCTTTTTCCCGGGACTCGGTCCCGGCACCGGCGGCGTACTGAAGGAACGGCCTCTAGACGCCGCACGCGCGGCCTTCGAGGCCTCGCAACCGGAGCGCGCAGCGTGGTGGCTAAAGACCACCGGCCGTGCGCCGCCACCGGCCACGGCCACGGTCGTCTCGCTGTTCGCCTACGAAAACCCCGCCGTCGACAGCCTGCTCGAACAATGGCGCGACAGCGTTGAACCGGTCGTGCTGCTGGTACCGGAAGGCCGTATTTCGGGCGCGGTCGCGCGCTTTTTCGGGCTGCCGGCGTTCGCTGCCGGTTCACACGCCGAGCGCGGCGGCCTCAGCGTTCACGCGCTCGCTTTCACCGAGCAACCGGGTTACGACACGCTGCTGTGGGCCAGCGACGTCAATTTCGTGCGCGGCGAAGATTCGTTCGTGCGCGCCCAATGGGCCGCCAAACCCTTCGTCTGGCACATCTACCCCCAGGCCGACGACGCCCATCTGCCAAAGCTCGATGCCGCGCTCGCCCACTACGCCCGCACCCTGCCCGCCGACGCGCGGGACGCCCTCGCACGCTTCTGGCACGCATGGAACGGCGCGGGCCGGCCGGACTGGGCGGAATTCCAGCGCCACCGCGCGGCGCTGAAGCAGCGCGCGGCCGAATGGGCCGGCGAACTGGCCCAGGTAGGCGACCTCGCCGGAAATCTGGCCTTGTTCGCAAAAAGTCAGTTAAAATAAGCGGTTATCCAACGGCCGACGACGCAAGCGCGGCCCGACCGTGGCGAGGTTTGGCAAACTCGTTTGACCAATTCATCTGGCAGACTCGTCTTGCAAATTCGTCTGGCAAATTCGCCCGGATAACGGGGCCAGACTCAGAGGGCAGACTCAGGGGCTAGACCCACGGGCCAGACCAATTCGCAAGGCAAACCCGGCAGGCCAATCCGCTTGCGCCGTATGCCGTTGAGCAAAAGTTGAAGCTACTAATTTCGTACAGGACAGTTTTATGAAGACCGCACAGGAACTCCGCACCGGCAACGTCGTAATGATCGGCAGCGACGCGATGGTCGTGCAGAAGGCCGAATACAACAAGTCGGGCCGTAACTCCGCCGTCGTGAAGATGAAGTTCAAGAATCTGCTGACCGGCGCAGGCATGGAAAGCGTGTACAAGGCAGACGACAAGTTCGACGTCGTCGTGCTGGAGCGCAAGGAAGTCACGTACTCGTACTTCGCTGACCCGATGTACGTGTTCATGGACGCCGACTACAACCAGTTCGAAGTCGAAGGCGAAATGATGGGCGACGCCCTCCATTACCTCGAAGACGGCATGGCTTGCGAAGTCGTGTTCTACAACGAGAAAGCCATTTCGGTCGAACTGCCGACCACGCTGGTCCGTGAAATCATCTACACGGAACCGGCAGTCAAGGGCGATACGTCGTCGGGCAAGGTGCTGAAAAACGCCAAGCTGACCACCGGTTTCGAACTGCAAGTGCCGCTCTTCTGCAACATCGGCGACAAGATCGAAATCGACACGCGTACGCACGAGTACCGCAGCCGCGCCTAAGCGCCTGCAGCCTGCGCTGGAGCAAGTCCGGCGTGGCGAAAAATAATTGGCAAAAAAAGCGCCCGCTTTGGGCGCTTTTTCTTTTTTGCGCCGCCGTGTATGGTTGTGGAAATCTTTACCGGCCCTTTCTCAAAAATGCCTGTCCGTTGCTCTTCTCTTCCTGCCTTGCGTCAAACAAACCATTGATAAGCTTAAGTAATTGGCCGTGGCACAGTCCATGCTTCTCTCCGATACAGGCTGGTTAGGCTTGATTTCCTCAACTCCGGAGATGCGACATGAATCACGACATCGCTGAAGGCAAGTGGAAGCAAATGGTCGGTAAGGCCAAAACAGCATGGGGTGAATTGACGGACGACGAACTGACCAAGGCAGAAGGCCGCGTCGACAAACTGACCGGGCTGATCCAGCAACGCTACGCCAAGACCCGCCAGCAGGCGGAGCTTGAGGTACGGCATTCGACCGGCAGTACCGGCCAGCCATCGCGCCCGTGTCGCGCGCCAGAGTACCGGCGCGGCGTATCGGGTATTCCGTCCATCTAAAAAATAGCGCTCGCCATGCCACACGCCCTGATTGTTGAAGACGATCCCAATAGCCTGTCAGGCCTGTCCGCCATCCTCGCCGCCGACGGCTTCTCCGTCGACACCGCGACCACCATCGCCGAGGCCCGGGCGGCACTGACGCGCTTCATCCCCGATGTCGTGCTGGTCGACCTGAATCTGCCGGACGGCAGCGGGCTCGACGTGTTGCAGCACCTGCCCGCGCATCCACCCGGCGGCGCCCTGCCCGTGATCGTGATGACCGGCAACGCGACTGTCGAGAGCGCGATCGAGGGTCTGCGGCACGGCATCTGGGACTATCTGCTCAAACCGGTCAATATCCCGCGTCTGCGCAGCCTGCTAGCCAGGATTCCGCGTCCGTACGAGCTGACCGAAGAAGTTCAGACGTTGCGCGCGTCGTTGCGCCGGCTCGGTCGTTTCGGCTCGTTACTCGGCCGCAGCGGTGCAATCCAGCATGTCTACGACACGATCGAACATATCGCGCCGACCGAAGCCGCCGTGCTGATTTCCGGTGAAGCCGGCACGGGCAAGCAGATTGCCGCACGCACGCTGCACGACATGAGCCGGCGCCGCAAAGGACCGTTCATCACATTCGACTGCCGGACGGCGGGCAGCGTCGCGGCGCACCGCTCGCTCGAGAGCCTGCTGTTCGGCCACGAGCGCGGTGCGTTCAGCGGTGCCGAGCAGCGCGAGCCGGGCCTGTTCGAGCAGGCCAGTGGCGGCACGCTGTTCATCGACGAAATCGCCGAACTGCCGCGCGCCCAGCAGGAAGCGCTGCTGCGCGCACTCGATTCGCAGACCTTCATGCGTGTCGGTGGCACGAATCAGGTGACGACCGACTTCCGGCTGATCGCCTCGACGCGCAAAAACCCGCGCGCGGCGGTCGCAGACGGCAGCCTGCACGAAGATCTCGCGCTGCGTCTCGAAGCGGCCGCGATATCACTGCCGCCGTTGCGCGAGCGCGGTGACGATCCAACGCTGATCGCGCAAGCTGTCGTCGACGAGTTAAATCACGAAGCGATCGCGCGCGGCACCTCGGAAACGGCCAAGCAGGTCGGACCGAACTTCCTGCGCGAGTGCCTCTCGTACGAGTGGCCAGGTAATGTGCGTGAGTTGCAGGATCGCGTGCGCCGCGCGTATCACGCATCGGGCGACGTCCTGGAAACGTTGCGCGCCGATGAAGCGGGTTCGGTAAACGGGCGCGATCTGAACGGTAGCCGCGTGCAGGTCACCGTCGGCACCCCCCTCGCGGACGTCGAGGAAATGCTGATTCGCGCAACGCTCGACGCGGTCGGCGGCACGCGCCATCGCGCCGCATCGCTGCTGGGGATCAGTCCGAAGACGCTATACAACAAGCTGCAGCGGATGCGCTTGAACTGACTCTCACGCAAATGCACTGCGCAATAAAGTTTGCGCTTGCAGATACTGTGGCTCGGCGACCAGCTTGCTCCACTTGAGCGCCTTGCCGCGCGGCCGCATGCGCTTGAGCCGCTGCTGCGACTCCTTCGACGGTGTGAAGTGCAGCGCGTCCAGCACCTTCTCCGCTTCGTCCGGCTGATTGCAGATCAGCACCATGTCGCAGCCGGCCTGCAACGCGGCGGCCGCGCCTTCCGTCAGCGTGCCTCCCTGGCGCGCGGCTTCCATCGAAAGATCGTCGCTGAAGACCGCGCCTTCGAAACGCAATTTCTTGCGCAGGATGTCCTGCAGCCAGACACGCGAGAAACCCGCCGGCTTCGAGTCGACCTGCGGATAAACCACATGGGCGGGCAGCACGGCCCCGAGCGACACATCGAGCCAGTCGTACGGCGCCGCGTCCTCGCGCAGGATCTCATCGAGCGAACGTTCGTCGACCGGCATCGCGACGTGCGAGTCCGCGTGCGCGAAGCCGTGTCCTGGAAAATGTTTGCCGCAATTGCTCATGCCGGCCAACGCAAGGCCGTGACTGAGGCTCTTCGCCAGCAAGGTCACGACGCGCGGATCGCGATGGAACGAGCGATCGCCGATCACCTGCGACTGACCGTAGTTCAGATCGAGTACCGGCGTAAAACTCATATCGATGCCGCACGCGCGCAACTCAGACGCGAGGATGTAGCCGACCGCAGTCGTCACCTTCGTGGCGTGCAGCACGTCGCTGTCCCACAGCGTGCCGAGCTTGCCCATGGCCGGCAGCACCGTGAAGCCGTCGGTGCGAAAGCGCTGCACGCGGCCGCCTTCGTGGTCGACGGCAATCAGCAGATCGTCTCGAATCGCGCGGATCGAATCGGTCAGCGCGATCAATTGTGCGCGGCTCTCGTAATGCCGGGTGAACAGGATCACGCCGCCGGTCATCGGATGGGCAAGGCGGCGTTTGTCGTCGTGGTTCAGCGTTGTGCCGACCACGTCGAGCATTACCGGTCCGGGAGTGAGTTTCATCGAATTCCGCTAGAAAAAGCTTGAAGCAAAGAGAGACACGGCCGACGTGCGCCGCGTTCAGAATATTTTTATTCGTCGCTGGCGGGTGCGTGCGGAGAGTCCGGCCCTCGCGCCACCTCCCCTGTTTCGGCAATCACGAACGACACGGCGTAATCGCGTTCGTCGCTGACCGTCACACGTGCTGTAATGCCGCGCGCGTCGAGCCATTCGGCCAGCTCACCTGATGCAACCACCATCGGCTCGCCGCTCGGCTTGTTGAGCGTTTGCAGCGCACGCCAGGTCATCGGCCAGCGCATGCCGAGGCCGATCGCTTTCGAGAATGCTTCTTTGGCCGAGAACCGTGTGGCGAGAAATGCGATCCCACGCGCCGCCGAACGCGCGTGGCGCGCGTGATAAACGCGCAGCTCGTCCGGGCCGAGCACCTTCTCGGCGAAGCGGCCGTTGGTGCGTGTCATCACCGCGGCCACGCGGCTGACCTGAACGATATCCGTGCCGATGCCGTAGATCGTCATGTTCGGCGCCGCGGCGTTAAGCGCTTGCGCCGAGACGGGCGGCGACCATGATCGCCTTCATCTCGCGCACGGCGTTTTCCCAGCCGGCGAAGATCGCGTGTGCGACGATCGCGTGGCCGATATTGAGCTCGACGATGCCTTCGATCGCGGCGATCTGCTGAACGTTGGTGTAGTGCAGGCCGTGACCCGCATTGACCTTGATGCCGAACGTCGCGCCGAATTCGACGGCACGCACCACGCGCTCATATTCGCGCTGCTGTTCGGCGGGATCGTGTGCCTCGGCATAGCGGCCCGTGTGCAGCTCGATCACCGGTGCGCCGGCTTCGTGCGCGGCGCGGATTTGCGTTTCGTCCGGATCGATGAAGAGCGACACGCGCGAGTTCGCTTCGGCAAGTTGCTTGCATGCGGCGCGCACGGCTTCGAACTGGCCGGCGACGTCGAGGCCGCCTTCAGTCGTCAGTTCCTGACGCTTTTCCGGCACGAGGCAGACATCGTGCGGCTGCACTTCACAGGCGATGTCGAGCATCTCCTGCGTGACCGCGCATTCCAGATTCATGCGCGTTTTCAGGAGCGGCCGCAGCTTGCGCACGTCGGCGTCGACGATATGGCGGCGGTCTTCACGCAGATGCAGCGTGATCACATCGGCGCCCGCCTCTTCGGCCATCAACGCGGCGCGGATCGGATCGGGGTAAGACGTGCCGCGCGCGTTGCGCAGCGTTGCGACGTGATCGATGTTCACGCCCAGGTCAATCACATTCGGCGACGTAAGAAAGAAGCTCATAAGTTCTGCAAGTCGATCAGTATCTGGCGCGTCGCGAGCGGCGTGCCGCCAAGGTAGGTGTTGAGCAGAAAGCGCATCAGCGTTTTGCTTTGCGCCACCGTCTGCGCTCGATGGTAATCGTCCTTTTCCATATCGAGCAAGGTCTGTCCGGCGATCACCGGCCATTGCGCGGGTAGATCGTCGGACGCTTCGCGCACGCCGCGCTCCGGGTCGAACACGTAGCGGCCTTCGGCCTGCACCGCTTTGCGCGCGACGGTGCGATCGAGCGCCATCGCATAGCCGGTTTCGCGCAGCAGCACGCGTTCGAACGAACGCAGCACCTGCACGGGCGGCTCGTCATGCGCGAGGCGCGTCATCGTGACGACGTAGTGATGGAACAGTTGCGGATGCGGGTCTTCGCGTGCGCAGAACTTGACCAGCAGTTCGTTGACATAGAAACCGCAGAGCAGCGCGTCGCCCGCCAAAGGCAGCATGCCGCCGACCCACTCTGCGCCGGTTAGCGTGCGCACTTCGGACTTGCCGGTCCACGACAAGGCGAGCGGCTGGAACGTCTGCAGCACGCCGCGCAAAGCGGAGTGCGGACGCTTCGCGCCCTTTGCGACGAGCGCAAGGCGGCCGTGATCGCGCGACAGCACGTCGATGATCAGGCTGGTCTCACGATACGGATAACTGTGCAGGACAAAAGCGGGTTGCTCAGCGATCCGGTAATCGGACGCGGAGGTGCGAGGCGCGCGGCGCGCCGGCGCTTTGCGCGGCTCGCCTTCGGCGCCTTGAGCACCGCTTTGAGCACCCTGAGCGCCTTTGGCACTCGATGAGGATTTTTTGGTACTGCGAGCCGGTTTGGACGGCTCGCGTGCCGGCGCGGCCGGCGCCGAGTCGTCCGGGTCAGCGTCGGAATTCAGTGTCATCCACGCGTCATTCGTACCCATACGCACGGAGTCCGGCTTCGTTATCGGCCCAGCCGCTCTTCACCTTGATGAAGGTTTCCAGATACACAGGGCCGTCGAACAGTTTCTCCATGTCAAGGCGCGCTTCGGTGCTGATCTGCTTCAGCTTGGCGCCCTTCTGGCCGATGATCATCGCTTTTTGCGTATCGCGCTCCACGAGGATGGTCGCGAAAATGCGGCGCAGACGCCCTTCGGTTTCGAACTTGTCGATCAGCACGGTGCTCGTGTACGGCAGTTCGTCGCCGGTCCAGCGGAACACTTTTTCGCGCAGGATTTCGGCGGCAAGAAAGCGCTCGCTACGATCGGTCAGATCGTCTTCACCGTAGATCGGTGCGCCTTCCGGCAGGAACGGCTTGATCGTCGCCAGCAAACGCTTGATGTCGTCCGGATTTTTCGCCGACAGCGGCACGATCTCGTTGAACTGACGCAGCGCACTCACCTGCTGCATGAACGGATACAGCGAGTCCTTATCCGACACGCGATCGAGTTTGTTCGCGATCAGCAGCGTGGGTACCGACGGCGGAATCAGGTCGAGCACCTTCTGGTCATCCGGGCCGAAGCGGCCGGCTTCGATCACGAACAGAATCGCGTCCACCGAACTCAGCGTGGATGTGACCGCGCGGTTGAGCGAACGGTTCAGCGCGCCGCTGTGTTTGGTCTGGAAACCCGGCGTATCGACGAAGATGTACTGTGCGTCTTCAAACGTATGAATGCCGGTGATGCGGTGGCGCGTGGTCTGCGCCTTGCGCGACGTGATACTGACTTTCTGGCCGACCAGCGCATTCATCAGCGTGGACTTGCCGACGTTCGGGCGGCCGACGATCGCGACCATGCCGCAGCGAAAACCAGTGGGAGTGGGAGCGTTCATATTCGGGCTACGGCAGGTTCAGATCGACGCGCGAGGAATGGCGCGCCGATGGCAATCAATGGCCCGCATCGGCGACGCGGGTTTGCACCGCGTCGGCTACGCCGGGTTCGTGTTCGATAGGTGCCGGCACGCCAGGCGCGGGCACGGCTGCGCCGGGTGTGGCTTCACGGCTGCGATGTTTGTCGGCGCTGCGGACGGCGGCTTCTGGCTTGGCTTCGGCGGGCTTTGCTTCAGCGGGCTTTGCTTCAGCAGCCTTCGCGTCTACGGGCTTCGCTTCTACCGGTTTTGGGTCCGCGGGCTTCGCGGCTTCCGATTTGATCTCAGCAGATTTGGCGTCCAGCTTGTCGGCCGGCTTATCCGTCGCTACTTTGTCAGCAGACCTGTCGGACCTCTCAGCGCGCTCTGACTTGTCCTGTCCGCTGTACTCCACGTGCGCGGCGCGAATCACAGCCAGCGGCGCGGACGTCGCCGTCAGGGTCGGCCGTTCGGCTGCGGACTCCGCTGCCGGCACGGCACGTGTGTCACCCCGCCCGGCCCCGCGCTCACTCTTACGATCCGGACTGCGCAAGTCGAGCGCGGCCTGTACACCGGTCACGCCGGGCACGATCTCCTGCTCGGCATTCTTCGCCGCACGGGCGCCCTTTGAACGCTTTGGCTTGGCGACCACGGCGGGCGCGGCGGCCATGACTTCGTCGAGCGCCTTCTTGGCCGCGGCCTGCTCTGCCGCACGGCGGCTTGCGCCGGAGCCGGACACCTTGACGTCCAGCTTCGGCACCGTGCATTCGACTTCAAACTGTTGATTGTGCGCCGCACCATGCGTCGCGACGACCGTGTAAGTAGGCAACGCGATCTTGTGGCCCTGCAGATACTCCTGCAGCAGCGTCTTGGCGTCCTTGCCGAGCGTGCGCGGGTCGATGTGATCGAGAATCGGCACGTAAAGGCGCTTGATGACCGTCTGGGCGGCATCGAACCCGCCGTCGAGGAACACCGCGCCCAGCACGGCTTCGAGCGTGTCAGCCAGGATCGACGGACGGCGGAAGCCACCGCTGCGCAGTTCGCCCTCACCGAGACGCAGGCCTTCCGAGATATTGAGGGCCTGAGCGATTTCGTAAAGCGACTGCTGTTTGACCAGATTGGCACGGACGCGCGACAGGTCGCCTTCGTCCAACTTGCCGAAACGTTGGAACAAAAGCGCAGCCACCGCGCAATTTAGAACGGAGTCGCCGAGAAACTCGAGCCGTTCGTTGTGCGTGGAGCTATGACTGCGGTGCGTTAAAGCCTGGCGCAACAATTCCGCATTGCGAAATTCGTAGCGCAGACGGCTTTCCAACGGAGATAGGGGCATGGGCAGAGTATAACGCGGGCGCCTGCCCCGGCGAAAACGCGGGACGGCCAGCGGAAAAAGCGTGGTGAAGCGACGTTACCGCGGATTCTTAAAGTAGCGTGATAACACGCCGCGACTGATGTGACCTACGTGTGGGCCACCCGCGCGGCGTGTTGTGCGATCAAGGCATGCGTGCTCAGTGGAATGAGCCGATGCGTTTCAGATCGCTGAAGTTCATCCAGATGAAAAACGCGCGGCCGACGATATTCTTATCCGGCGCGAAACCCCAATAACGGCTGTCCGCGCTGTTATCGCGGTTGTCGCCCATCATGAAGTAATTGCCAGGCGGCACTTTGCAGATCACGCCGCGTGCGTTGTACGTGCAGTTATCGCGATACGGATAATCTTCCGCGCCGACGATGAACGGAGGCACGGCCGGATTGTTCAGAATCGCGTTCTTGCGGCCACCGAGATTTTCTTCGAATTGCTTCGCGTAGCCGAGGCGCTCTTCGTCAAGGTAGTCAGGCAGCGGCGTTTCCGGCACGGGCTTGCCGTTGATCGTCAGTTGCTTGTCCTGATAAGCAACGGTGTCGCCCGGCAGACCGATCACGCGCTTGATGTAGTCGACCGATTCGTCTTTCGGGTAGCGGAACACCACCACGTCGCCGCGTTCGAGCGGACGGCCTTCGGTGACCTTCGTGTTGGTGATTGGCAGACGGATACCGTAGTCGAATTTGTTGACGAGGATGAAGTCGCCCACCAGCAACGTCGGCACCATCGAACCCGACGGAATCTTGAACGGCTCGACCACGAACGAGCGCACCACGAACACCACCAGAATCACCGGGAAAAAGCTCGCCGAATACTCGAGCCACCACGGTTGACGCAGCTTGTCGTCACGCAGACGGGCACGCGTTTGCGCCGCGTTTTCGTCGGCGAAACGCTCGCCGACGCGCGCCTGCTGGCGGTCGAACTCAGCGACCACGGCCTCCGCCGCGCGCCGCCGTTGCGGCATGAAAACCAGTTTGTCTGCGACCCATGCGACGCCCGTCAAAATGACGAGCACAAAAAGAATCAGCGCAAAATTCATAGGGTTCCGTTGTTCGTCTTATTTGTCTTCGACACGCAGAATTGCGAGGAAAGCCTCTTGCGGAATCTCGACGGACCCGACCTGCTTCATTCGCTTCTTGCCTGCCTTTTGTTTCTCGAGCAGTTTCTTCTTACGGGAAATGTCGCCGCCGTAGCATTTTGCCAGCACGTTCTTACGCAAGGCTTTAATGTTCTCGCGCGCAATAATGTTCGAACCGATGGTGGCCTGAATCGCCACGTCGTACATCTGACGCGGAATCAGTTCGCGCATTTTCGCCGCGACTTCACGGCCGCGATACTGGCTCTGCGAACGGTGCACGATCACGGACAAGGCATCCACCTTGTCGCCGTTGATCAGCATGTCGACCTTCACAACGTCTGCCGCGCGATATTCCTTGAACTCGTAATCCATCGATGCGTAGCCGCGCGAGATCGACTTCAGACGATCGAAGAAATCGAGCACGACTTCACCCATCGGGATTTCGTAGGTCAACTGCACCTGACGGCCGTGGTACTGCATGTTGATCTGGTTGCCGCGCTTTTGCGTGCACAGCGTGATCACCGCGCCGACATAGTCTTGCGGCATGTACAGGTTCACGGTGACGATCGGCTCGCGCACCTCTTCGATCTTCGAGGGCTCCGGCATCTTGGCCGGGTTTTCGACCATGAGGATCGTGCCGTCGCGCTGCAGAACTTCGTACACCACGGTCGGCGCCGTGGTGATCAGGTCCATGTCGAACTCGCGCTCCAGACGTTCCTGCACGATCTCCATGTGCAGCAGACCGAGGAAGCCGCAACGGAAACCGAAACCGAGTGCCTGCGACACTTCCGGCTCGTACATCAGCGAGGCGTCGTTCAGCTTCAGCTTTTCCAGCGAGTCGCGCAGCGCGTCGTACTGGTTCGCTTCGACCGGATAGAGACCGGCGAACACCTGCGGCTTCACTTCCTTGAAGCCCGGCAGCGGTTCGGCAGCAGGACGATTCACCAGCGTGACGGTGTCGCCCACTTTCGCGGCAGCCAGTTCCTTGATGCCGGCGATGATGAAGCCAACCTGCCCCGCGGACAGCGATTCGAGGTTCTTCGACTTCGGCGTGAACACGCCGATATGCTCGACCGGATACTGCGCGCCGGTCGCCATCATGCGGATCTTGTCTTTCGGACGCAGCGTGCCGTTGACGATACGCACCAGCATCACGACGCCAACGTAGTTGTCGAACCACGAGTCGATGATCAGCGCCTGCAGCGGTGCTTCCGGATCGCCCTTGGGCGGCGGCACTTTAGCGACCAGCGCTTCGAGCACATCTTCCACGCCGAGGCCGGTCTTCGCGCTGCAACGTGTCGCGTCGGTCGCGTCGATACCGATCACGTCTTCGATTTCTTCGATCGCGTTCTCGGGATTCGCGGCCGGCAGGTCAATCTTGTTGAGCACCGGAATGACGTCGACGCCAAGCTCGATCGCCGTGTAGCAATTGGCGACGGTTTGCGCTTCCACGCCCTGGCTTGCGTCGACGACCAGCAACGCGCCTTCACATGCGGACAGCGAGCGACTGACTTCGTACGAGAAGTCGACGTGGCCCGGCGTGTCGATCATGTTCAGGTTGTAGATCTGCCCGTCACGGGCCTTATACGTCAGTGCGGCGGTTTGTGCCTTGATGGTGATACCGCGCTCGCGCTCGAGATCCATCGAGTCGAGCACTTGGGATTCCATCTCGCGGTCGGACAAGCCACCGCAGATCTGGATGATGCGATCGGCGAGCGTCGACTTGCCATGGTCGATGTGCGCAATGATCGAAAAGTTACGAATATGATCCATTCAGTACCGATCAAGCGAAAAAGGCGCGCTCGGACAATAGCGGAGCACGCCTTGTAAGTAGGTGAGTAGGGTAGCCCCTATCCTTTCAGGATAGGGGCCCCCGTGGAACCGGACTTGCGAGTTATCCCCGCATCCGGCTCGAGCCATACCATTAAAGGTTGCCCTTTATAAGCCCCGTCATGGCTTTGACGGAACCGGCTTAGCTACGTTCAAACCTCCAGCATGCACCTGCCGGTGGCAATTTGGGTGAAGCAGCACGCGGTTCGACAGAGCATCAGTACCACCATGCACCTTGTAAATCAGATGATGGTCATGCCAACCCGAGTCGAACTCTAGTGCTTGGTCGCAGTGCGCACAATTTCCGCCTTGCGACGTGTACAGCTTGAACCACTGCCTTAGGTAACTTCTGGATTGCTCCATCCGTTGCTGCCTCAGTTGTTCGCCATATTGCTCCCAATCAGGATCAAAAGGATGAAAGTCCCCCCTCACCTTCTTGTGCCGCCTGATCGCTGTGCCACTTACGTGGTATAGCTCCAGCAGCCCCAAACTACCATCTTTACGTACCGTGGGGGTGGAAAACACCCATTCACGATCTCCAACTTGATGGAAATACTTTTTCCTAATCCAGTCAGATTTCTTGTTTGCGTGTCGCCGTTTCGCCCACCGCCACAGCCGCTGAAACACTAAGTGATCCATGCGGCTGTAGGCCTGCTTGGCAACCGCGGGTTGGTGATATTGCGCCCAGCCCCGCAGCATCGGGTTCAACATGCGAATCAGATCCGCCTGCTTCACCGTCTTGTTCCTGCTGATCGTTTCCGCCACCTTGCGATAAAACGTTTTCACGTTTTTCTTGCTTGGCTTAATGAGCAGTTTTCCCGAGTACTTTCGGAAAGACCACCCCAAGAAATCGAAGCCGTCGTCGATGTGAACGATGTGTGTCTTTTCCTCCGATAGCCGCAATCCTCGTTGTGCGAGAAATGCTTCCACCCAAGGCCTGATTTCGCTCGCCAGCACTTCTTGCGAGGTACCGGTGATAACAAAATCATCCGCGTATCGCACCACATGTACTTTCAACTTCTTGGCTTTACCGATCCCAAATTTCGCACCGAGGTGCTCCATAAGGTCCTGTTCAAGCCCGTTCAGCACCATATTTGCCAACGTCGGGGAAATAATGCCCCCCTGTGGTGTCCCGGCTTCCGTCGCCTGGTACCGGCCCTGATACAACAGACCGGATTTCAGCCATTTCCGAAGGATTCCTGTGTCCATTGGGACATGGGTACCCAGCCAGTCGTGACTGATGTGATCGAAGCATCCCTTAATGTCGGCTTCCAGCACCCATGACGCCGAATCCGGCCGCCGCAAGCACTGGAACAACTGGGACATGGCGTCGGCTGTCGAGCGATTGCGCCTGAATCCATAGGAGTTCGGGTCGCTCGTTGACTCTGCCACTGGCTCCAAGGCCAGCAGATACAAGGCTTGCATCGCCCTGTCCCGCATAGTCGGAATGCCCAGAGGGCGTTCCTTCCCATTAGCCTTGGGGATGAAGACTCTCCGTAGGGGCAGAGGCTTATATCCTAGCCGCTTCAACCTGCCGACAGCATCCCATCGGCTTTCAGGCGAATCCCACAGTTCGCGATCGACTCCAGCCGTTCGCGCACCCTGGTTCTGCGTAACACGTCGTACCGCATACAGCTTTGCGGACAACGTGCGGGTCAGCATCCGTTGCAGAGCTTTCACCCTGCGCCAGTCACCCTCCCGCGTCGCCTTCGCAATTCGAATCTGCATCCCTCTCACGTTCCGTTCAACGCGACGCCAATCTACGGCGTGCCAGTTGCCCGGAGCGTGTGAAAGCGCAGATCCATCCTTTCGGACAGATACTCTCATGCTGCTCTCCCGCTTGATTAAGTGAATCCCGCGCGAAGAGCAACACGTCCCTTGCGGGGAGCGTTTTGCTCCCGCAAGGGGTAAGAACAACACTGACGACTAAGAAGCCGGCAGCAATCACTATGTTCGCTAGAGGATAGCCGACCGTCCTGCGACGGTTGACCAGACGGAAGTCTGCCCGCTTTCGCGTGGGGTGATGTTGCAACCCCTATGCATCCCATTACAGAACACCATTCGCTTTTTCCGTCCTCCCATACCCGCATGGTCAACAGCATTCCTTACGGTCCGCCTGCCTGCGATAAGTTGCAGGCAACCATACGGGCTTACCACGTTCCCGGCGTGTCACACGACTGAGGTAGGTCCCGCCTTTTCCCCGGTGGCTTGAAGACGACGTAACTCGAAGTTCCAGCGAGTTATCCAGCCACGTACCTTTTGGTTAGAGCCCAGCAGCGTTTGGCTCTTCAATAGTAACGAGGTTTATCAGCAGTTCACTTACATTGACCGTTTCAGCCAGCCTAGCTCCTTGAGCCCATGCTGCTTGGGATCGCCGAGCGGTCGTCTCACGACGCCCGCTCGCCCGAACTTCCGGGGGCTACATTGTCAGAAGAGCTTCACACCCCACCGTTAGCCAGTGACGCATGTCTTCCTAGGCTACTGCTGGTCGTACAGCAGGTTCACTCACTCATCGATGCTGCCGATGAGGCCGAACAATGACACACCGAGCTTTCGCTCGTGTCTTCTAACGAAACCCAAACCCAAAGGTCTGGGAATTGCAAACAACATCCCGCCCTGTCGGCGGAGATGAAGCCGCTGACTGGGCAGGACCTGACGGTAATCAGGTCAATGCAATAAGGTCCCCGGCTGACCGCTCCGGCTTCCGATTTCATTACAAAGGTGTGCCCAAAAGAGGACACATCTACTGCTTAAATTGCGGCCCACAAGGTGACCGCCTACGGAGGGCATGGTGAGTTTCCCCTATAACCCTCATCAAGGTACTTCAGTCGATGCTCCGTAGCGTGGAGCGGACGGACACGAGCGTGCGTGTCGCACAAAACCTATCTATTTTAGCCGAAAAGGCTATCGCCCGGCGCATCTTGCAAGGCTCGGGCGGAAAAGACGGCTCATGAGAGACGTGAAACGGGGTGTGAACAGCGCACGTTCGCGCCTGTTTCGGACCCTTAACTGGATCCCGAATGGGTCACTGCAACGCGTGCAGCAAGCGCGGCACGAACCCGCGCCACGTCAAGGTGATAGTGACACAGTTCGACGCCGTCACAGACCAGAACCGGAACCAGCTCGTTATAACGGGCTTCCAGCAAAGAATCCGTGTCGACGTCGATCACGACGACATGCGCAGCGAATTCGGCCAGCAACGGCTCCAGCGCGGCGCGCATGTCGTCGCATAAGTGGCACCACGCGCGCCCGTAGAGCGTGAGCGGCGCCGTTGACTTCATTTCTGCGCGCTGCGCGGGCGAATCGGCACGAACTGCGTGTTCTCGCCGCGACGGACCAGCAACGCAACCATCTTCTGCGAGTCGAGGTGCGCGGTCAGCTCGTCGAACTGCTTCGCGCTCGTGATATCCGTATCACCCACACGCAGGACGATGTCGCCCTTTTGCAATCCAACGCGCACGGCCGGTCCGTCTACCGCGTCGATCTGCACACCGTTGTGCAGCTTCAGCGCCTTCATCTGGTCGGCAGGGATATCGCTAACGGCAAGACCCAACACGTTCGTGGCGCGCTGCTTCGGCACCGGCGGCTTTTTATCATCCGCCTTGGTGGCCTTGTCCGGCTGCATCTCGGTAATCGTGACCGGCAGATCGCGCGTCTGACCCTTGCGCCAGATCGTGATGGTCGACTTGGTGCCCGGCTTCGTATCGCCAACCATACGCGGCAAGTCCGTTGCCGTGTCCACCGAATGGCCATTGAACTTCAGGATGATGTCACCCGGCTGCACGCCGGCTTTGTCTGCCGGGCCACCCGGTTCGACGCTGCTGACCAGCGCGCCCTGCGCCTTCGGCAGACCGAGCGAATCGGCAACATCTTTCGTCACTTCACCGATCGCCACCGCGATCCGGCCGCGCACGACCTTGCCCGATGCCTTCAACTGATCGGCCACGCGCATGGCCTCGTCGATCGGAATCGCGAACGAGATGCCCATGAAGCCGCCGGTACGGCTGTAAATCTGCGAATTGATACCGATCACTTCGCCCTGCATATTGATCAGCGGACCGCCCGAATTACCTGGATTGACGGCCACGTCGGTCTGGATGAACGGCAGATAATCGCCCGTATCGCGCCCCTTGGCGCTAACGATACCGGCCGTCACCGTGTTCTCGAGACCGAACGGCGAACCGATCGCGACCACCCACTCGCCCACCCGCACCTTGTTCGAGTCACCAATCGTGATGGTCGGCAAGTTGGCCGCACTGATCTTCACGACGGCAACATCGGTCCGATCGTCCACGCCAATGAGTTTGGCCTTGAACTCGCGTTTGTCGGTGAGGGTGACGTAAATGGTGTCCGCGTCGTCCACGACGTGTGCGTTGGTCATCACGTAGCCGTCCGCCGACAGAATGAAGCCTGAGCCGACGCCGCTGTTCTGTTCGGGATCGCTGTTATCCGGCGAGTCCTGGTTGCCGCCACTGCCGCTCCCACCGTTATCGCCACCGCGTGGCGAACCAGGCGATTGCGGCGACTGCGGCAACGGAATGCCGAAGAAGCGCCGGAAAAACTCCGACATGTCTCCGTCGTCCATGCCTGGCGGCAACCCGCCACGGGCACCGCTGCTCGACACGCGCGTGGTCGTGCGAATATTGACGACTGCCGGGCCGACCTTGTCGACGAGGTCAGTGAAGTCGGGCAGATTGGCTGCGGGAGCGGCCGATGCCGTGTGCGGCACGAGCGGCAAACACGCCGCTACCACCGCGGCCGCGAGGAATTTGCGCACCGAGAAAGTCGTCATATCGTAGCAAGCCGAGGGATTCGAGTGATTCGGAGGATTACTTCGGAGCTTTATATTCTATGGCAGACGCAAATTGCTGCAATGTGGTCTGGGGCACTTCACCAAGCAGAGTAATCCAGAAGTCGCCGCGCCGCTTGACCAGTACGTGCGTGGCGCCGCTACTGCCCGCGCCTTCCTTGCGGGTATTGTTCTCGACCGGCTCGACGAATACCGAAATGGCCGCAAGGCCATCGGAGAATACAGCCTGATCAACCGGAATGGTGGGCTGGCCCGCGTCACGCGCGGCCATGGGGCGGCGAAGCTCGCGAATCTTGCGGAAGCCCGGTACCGTCGGTGCGATCTGCCAGCCTTGCGCAGCCATATCGACCGGCTCGACCGGCGGACGCACTACCGTCCAACCTGTTGTATTACGAATGCCGTTGACGATAGCGGTCTTGTCGACCGGCACGCCGATGCGAATCTGCGAAAACGACAACTGCTCAAGCACCTGGCCATTCGGGTCAAGCGTCTGCGCACGCAGCAGCAGGCCAGTCTTCTTATCGGCCCACAGCTTGTAGGCAAAGCGATACGCGTCTTTCGGGTCAAGCTCGATCACCTGGCTGTCGATACCCGCGACGCGGTCGTCGCCGAGCAGCTTCGGCTCGTACACAGACAGCACCTGCTCGCCGCTTACAGCGAGCAGCGCAGGAAACGAATCTTTGTTCTGGCGCTTCTCGACCACGCACAGATGCCGCTCAGGCACGAACGTGTAGAGATCTTCGTTGTGGCGAAGCATTTTGCGCGGCTTGCCGTCGAGACTTTCGAGTTGCTCGAATTCGCCGTCAGTACGGGTCGCGTAGTGCGCGATCCGCGACGTCTGAACGAAATTACCGCGCTGATAGACGAACGCGCCCTCGTAGTTCTGCTGCTGGGCGGCCTGATGGATTCGATCGAGCAGCTCCGCGGCCGTGCGACGGGCGACGAGTGGATCGTCGGTTTGCGCAAAGACCTGCGGCGTGGCGGACAACAATACGGCTGCGCAGAACAGAAATACCGGCAGCCGCCCCCAGATAGTCGTTTTATTCAACCGCGGAGTCTGCATCAAACTATTGGCCTTGCGTAGAAACGGCGGCAGCGCGAATCAGCGGCATCGAGCCCGGCATGACCGGTTGTTGCGCGAATTGCTGGTGAGCTTCCAGGTACTGGTCGAGACTGGCGTCGCGAATGATGTTGGCGTCTTGCGCGACCGGCTGGAGCGTAGCGGCCGGCACCGATGCCATGGCCACCCGTTGCAGCGAATCGCCATGCGACTGGGTCGACGCGACTTGCGCCACACCCGGGCCGCCCGGCACGCCTTGCAGTTGCGGCACGACGATCCACGTCAGCGTGGCAGCGGCGGCGGCGACAGCAAAGGCCGGCACAACGCGGCGGCGCAGCGCCAGCAAACGGCGCGCGACCGGCATTGCGGCAGGCGCGAGCACGTGCGGCTCATTGTCGAAACGCGCCGCAAAACCGTTCAGGAACGCGCTGCTCGCCGCCGGGCTGACCGCCAGATCGTCGGAACGCAGAGCGTCGCCGATCAGGTGATAGCACGACCAGGCGGCACGATCTTCGCCGTCCAGTTCGGAAACAAACGTGTTCAGATGCTCTTCGCCGAACAGCTCACCGTCGACAAAAGCGGACAGACGCTCGCCGCGCGAGCTGGCTTGCGATTGCATCGAGACCGACCCCATGATGCTCCCCATCTTACAAATACCCCGTAGTGACACCACTAATCCAGATATTGCACCCGCGCCCCGTCCGGCGGGCTGGTGTTTACCAGCGCTTGCCTTCAGGTGTGTCAAGCAACGGACGCAATTTTGCCGCAATGGCTTCGCGAGCGCGGAAAATTCGTGATCTGACTGTGCCAATTGGGCAACCCATCATCTCAGCGATTTCCTCGTAACTCAAACCTTCAATTTCACGAAGAGTAATGGCGGTACGCAACTCTTCCGGTAAAACCGCCATCGCAGCATTGACCGTCTCAGCGATCTGCTTGCTCATCAACATCGACTCAGGCGTGTTGATATCCCTTAGTTGGTCGGCGTCCGAGAAAGTTTCAGCTTCTTCAGCATCTGCTTCGGTCGAAGTCGGTGCGCGCCGCCCTTGGGTCGCAAGGTAGTTCTTTGCCGTATTGACCGCAATCCGGTACAACCACGTATAAAAGGCCGATTCGCCGCGAAATTGCGGCAACGCCCGGTACGCCTTGATAAAGGCGTCCTGAGCGACGTCTTCCACTTCGGCCGGGTCCCGCACGAGACGGGAGATCAGCCGGAGAATCTTGCGGTGGTATTTGGAGACCAGAAGCTCGAACGCGGCCTTGTCGCCCTTCTGGACGCGCTCGACCAGCACCTGATCAATTTCTTTTTCGCTCACCTGATAAATCCGTTAACTATAGGGCGCATGGCGGGGGACCATTGTAGCGTCCCCATCATCGCGGCACGTTACTCCGGTAACACGGTTACAGTCGTTACAGTCACGCACCGGCGCCACGCCGGCCCAGCACGGCCAGCTCCCGGAAAACGGACGCAGGAAGCGCGTCAGCAGCAAGAAGCAGCGTGCGGGAGCGTCCATGATCCGGCGCCAGCGCCAAAACGAGCAGGCGACCGCTCCATTGCGCACAGCCGGCAATGCGGCCTTGCGCCAGCAAATTGCCGGCCCGGTTCCAGGCGGACAATCCGTCCGGGCCGATTTTCAGCGCGACCGGCTGCGCATGCTCATGTTTTACCGCACAGAGCGTCAGCAGCGTCCACACGGCACGCGTCAAGGGAACCGCCTGCCAGGCGCCCAGATGCGACGCGAAGCAGGTATAGACAGCGCCAGTCGCCATCAGGACGAACACCCCCAAAGCGGCGCACATGGCAACGGAGCGCCGCAACGTAATCCGCTGCGGCGCTCCGTCGGGCGTTGCCGATTCGAGGGAAACCGCCGGGCAAGCCGGCGTTTTCGACTGGTGTGTCACCAAACGATCGGGCGATCAGGCGCGCTTGAAGACCAGCGTGCCGTTTGTGCCGCCGAACCCGAACGAGTTCTTCAGCGCAACGTCGATCTTCATCTCCCGCGCAGTGTTGGCGCAGTAATCGAGATCGCAGGCCGGATCCTGATTGAAGATGTTGATCGTCGGCGGCGACACCTGATGATGCACGGCAAGCACGGTGAACACGGATTCCAGACCGCCGGCGCCGCCCAACAGGTGACCGGTCATCGACTTGGTCGAATTCACGACCATGTCTTTTGCGTGGTCGCCGAAAGCGCGTTTGATGCCGGTGGTTTCAGCCAGGTCGCCCAGCGGCGTGGACGTGCCGTGCGCGTTCAGGTAATTCACCTGATCCGAATTGATGCCCGCGTTCTTCAAGGCGGCCAGCATGCAGCGGCGCGCACCGTCACCATCTTCCAGCGGAGCGGTCATGTGATAGGCGTCGCCGCTCATCCCGTAGCCGCTGATTTCGGCGTAAATCTTCGCGCCGCGCGCCTTCGCGTGTTCGTACTCTTCGAGCACCATCACGCCAGCGCCTTCGCCCAGCACGAAACCGTCGCGATCCTTGTCCCACGGACGGCTCGCCGTTGCCGGATCGTCGTTGCGCTGCGACAGCGCCCGCGCCGCCGCAAAACCGCCGACGCCGAGCGGCGACACTGTCGATTCGGCACCGCCTGCGATCATCACGTCGGCGTCGCCGTATTCGATCAGGCGCGAAGCCTCGCCGATACAGTGCAGACCCGTCGTACACGCGGTAACGATGGCGAGATTCGGACCCTTGATGCCGAACTTGATCGACAGGTGGCCGGAGATCATGTTGATGATCGATGCCGGCACAAAGAACGGCGAAATACGGCGCGGGCCGCGATTGAGCAGCTCGGTTTGCGTCGCTTCGATCATCGGCAGGCCGCCGATGCCCGAACCGACCACCACGCCGATGCGCTCCGAATTCTCGTCGGTGACTTCGAGGCCGCTGTCCTGCATCGCCTGGATGCCGGCCGCGACGCCGTAATGGATGAACGTATCCATGTGGCGCGCTTCCTTACCGGGGATGTAGTCCTCGATATTGAAGCCCTTCACCTCGCCGGCGAAACGAGTCGAAAAGTTCGACGCATCGAACTTCGTGATATTGGCAATACCCGACTTGCCGGCGACCAGATTGGCCCAGCCGTCGGCAACATTATTGCCAACAGGCGAAATCAGCCCCAGGCCTGTAACAACAACACGACGGCGGCTCACGGTAACCCCTTTTTCATAGATGACAAAAGCACAAAAGCCACAGCGGCCACAGGAACCTGCCCTGTGTGCCCTGTGGCTGTTAGCCGCCCCTACCCCTGGCGCTTCGCACCAGGTGCCCCCGAGGGGGGCAATCCCCCAAGGGGACTTCCTTCGGGGCGGAAAACGCAGGGCGGCCCGGCGTTTTCTTGAAAGTCGGCAATCGCGCGAAAAGTTGCGCTGTCAACATCGCTGCCTCCTGCACGGCAAAAAGCGCCAGCCCTGCTGGCGTCGGAAACCGACACGGCAGGGCGTCATACGCCGCCAACGCAGGAACGCAGGCGCGGATGACTTTAGGCCTTGACGTTCGCGCGAGCGTAGTCGATCGCTTGCTGAACGGTAGTGATCTTCTCGGCTTCTTCATCCGGAATTTCCATGCCGAATTCGTCTTCGAGGGCCATCACGAGTTCAACGGTGTCGAGCGAGTCGGCACCGAGGTCGTTCACGAACGAAGCTTCGTTCTTGATCTCAGCTTCTGCAACGCCCAGTTGTTCTGCGACGATCTTCTTGACGCGCTGTTCGATATTGTCCATTACCCCTCCAAGGGAAAAGAAGTTCAAAAATACAGGTGCGCGCATTTTATCAGGTTTGACCCGGCAAAAAAGCGGCGCATCGGGTTCCTGTCAAGGCATGCGCCTTACGCTTTTGCAAACGCATCAAGGCGCGGATAGTAACCGAATTTGGTTACGACATGTACATTCCGCCGTTCACATGCAATGTCGTGCCGGTGATATAGCCCGCTTGCGGCGACGCGAGGAACGCCACGGCATGCGCGATATCGTCCGGGCTGCCAAGGCGGCCGAGCGGAATCTGCGTCTTCAGCGCGGTTTGCTGCTCTTCCGGCAGGGTCTTGGTCATGTCGGTGTCAATGAAGCCCGGCGCGACGCAATTCACCGTGATGCCGCGGCTGCCGATCTCGCGTGCCAGTGCGCGCGTCATGCCTGCTACGCCCGCTTTCGCGGCTGCATAGTTGACCTGCCCGGGGTTGCCTGCCGAGCCGACCACCGACGTGATGTTGATGATGCGGCCGCCCTTGGCCTTCATCATCGGACGCAGCACTGCGCGCGACAGGCGGAAGACCGACTTGAGATTGGTGTCGATCACCGCATCCCAGTCGTCGTCCTTCATGCGCATGGCGAGCTGATCCTGCGTGATGCCGGCGTTGTTCACCAGCACGTGCAGCGCGCCGAATTCCTTCACGGTGCCGTCGATCAGCGCTTCGGCTGCGGCGGCGTCGTTCACGTTGAGCACCGCGCCGCGGCCGCTCAAGCCAGCCGCGTTAAAGGCTTCGCTGATCGCTGCCGCGCCGCTTTCGCTGGTTGCCGTGCCGATCACTGTCGCGCCCTGGCGCGCCAGTTCCATCGCGATTGCACGGCCAATGCCGCGCGACGCGCCCGTCACGATTGCGATCTGCTTGTCGAGAGTCTTTTCCATCTGTCAGTCCGGATGCCCTTTCGGAGGGCTGATTGATTCTTGATGTCGAGCCTGGCGCCTTGCTTGCGCCCTATGAAGCGGCGTTCAGCCTGCCGTCACCAGCTTGAGCGTTTCTTCGAGCGAAGCCGGGTCGAACACCGAGGCGCCGACCAGATTGCCGTCGATACGCTTCGTCAAGCCCGCGAGGACCTTGCCGGGGCCGCATTCGATCACATGCGTGACGCCTTGCGCCGCCATTGCCTGCACGCTTTCGACCCAACGCACCGGGCCTGCTGCCTGACGCACCAGTGCGTCCTTGATCTTTGCCGGCTCGTTGACTACGGCGACGTCGACATTGTTGATCACCGGAATCGACGGCACCTGCACGTCGACGCTGGCCAGATACTCGCGCAATTGATCCGACGCGGGCTTGAGCAGCGACGAGTGGAACGGCGCAGACACCGGCAGCGGCAACGCGCGCTTTGCGCCCTTCGCCTTCGCGACTTCGCAGGCCTTTTCGACAGCGGCCTTGTGACCGGCGATCACGACTTGCGCCGGCGCGTTGAAATTCACTGCTTCGACGACACCCGCGACCGACGCTTCGGTGCAAACCGCGCGGACTGTGTCGTCATCGAGGCCGAGAATCGCGGCCATGCCGCCAACGCCGACCGGCACGGCCGTTTGCATAGCCTGCGCGCGAAACCGCACGAGCGGCACAGCATCGCGAAACGCGATCGCGCCCGCCGCGACCAGCGCGGTGTATTCGCCGAGGCTATGGCCGGCGACGATAGCCGGCTTCGGGCCGCCCGCCTGCTGCCACGCGCGATAAATCGCGTACGCGGCGGTCAGCATGACCGGCTGGGTATTGGTGGTGAGGTTCAGATCTTCGGCGGGGCCTTCGGCGATCAGCTTGCCGAGGTCCTGATTGAGCGCGTCGGACGCTTCCTGAACCGTCTCACGCACGACCGCGTGATCAGCGAATGCGTTGAGCATGCCGACCGACTGCGAACCTTGCCCAGGAAAAACGAACGCAAATTTCATATCGTCCCCAAAATCGGTGTTGTCAGATGTGGGTGGCGCGCCCGGTTGATGGCAAGCGCGCTCAAGCGTAGCCGAGCGCCGCAAGGAGCGCTCGCCATAACGTCGCCGCTATCAGTAGCGGATAACCGACGCGCCCCAGGTGAAGCCGCCGCCAACGCCTTCGATCAGCACGTTCTGGCCGCGCTTGATGCGGCCGTCGCGCACCGCGACGTCGAATGCGAGCGGAATGGACGCAGCCGACGTATTGCCGTGCTCGCCCACCGTGACGACCATGCGTTCCTGCGGCAAGCCAAGCTTGCGGCAGGTGCTTTGCATGATGCGGATATTGGCCTGATGCGGAATCAGCCAGTCGATCTGCTCGGCCGACAGATTCGCTTTTGCGAGTGCCTCGACTGCAACCTTTTCGAGCACATTGACCGCGAGCTTGAACACAGCCTGGCCGTCCATATGCAGGAACGCGCTGCCCTCGATCACGCCGCCGTTCACATTGCCCGGCGTGCAGAGAATGTTCGAATGGCTGCCGTCGGCATGCAAAGCGCTCGCCAGCACGCCCGGTTCTTCGGACGCCTGCAGGATCACCGCGCCGGCGCCGTCACCGAACAGCACGCAGGTGGTGCGATCCTTGAAATCGAGAATGCGCGAGAAGGTTTCCGCGCCGATTACGAGCGCCGTGCGATGCTGGCCGCCGCGAATCAGGCTATCCGCCATTGCCACCGCGTAAGCAAAGCCGGAACAAACGGCCTGCACGTCGAATGCCGCGCCGTGGTTCTTGATGCCGAGCTTGTTCTGCAACAGGCACGCCGTACTCGGAAACACGAAGTCAGGCGTGGAGGTTGCAACGATGATCAGATCGATGGATTGCGGATCGATATCGGCCGCTTCGATCGCGCGCTGCGAGGCGAAGAGCGCCAGATCGCTGGTGGTGACATCGGGTTCGGCGAAGTGGCGTGCATGGATGCCCGTGCGGGCAACGATCCACTCGTCGCTCGTCTCGACACCTTGCTTGGCGAGACGTTCGGCCAGATCCTGATTGGTGACGCGCCCGGGCGGCAGGTAGCTGCCGGTGCCCAGCACGCGGGAATAAATTGTCGATTGAGCCATTATGCCTTCGAGGATTGCGCAGCGTAGGGCTCGGCTGGCTGGCCTGCGATCGGGCTTGCGTGACCCGCACCGCTTGCATCGCGCGCTGCCTGTTCGAGAGAACCTGCATTCTCTTCCATTGCTCGCGCAAGGCGTTCCAGCACGCCGTTTTTGACGGCATCATACCCGCGTTTGATAGCCCACTCAAACGCGTAGGCATCCGCCGAACCGTGGCTTTTGATCACCAGCCCACGCAGGCCCAGCAACGCGGCGCCGTTGTATTGCCGATGATCGACGCGTTTCTTGAAACGCATCAATACCGGCAAGGCGAGCACCGCCATCACCTTGGTGAGCCACGAGCGGCCGAACTCTTCCTTGATGATGTTGGAGAGCATCTGCGCGAGGCCTTCCGACGTCTTCAGCGCGACATTGCCGACAAAACCGTCGCAGACGATCACGTCGACCGTGCCCTTGAAGATGTCGTTGCCTTCAACGTTACCGTGAAAGTTAAGTGTACTCGCGCGCAGCAGTTCGCCGGCACGTTTGATGGTGTCGTTGCCCTTGATGACTTCTTCGCCGATGTTGAGCAGGCCGATGGTGGGCCGCTCCTTGCCTTCGAGCGCGGACACGAGCGCGTGCCCCATCTCCGCGAACTGCAGCAGATGCTGCGGCTCGCAATCGACGTTGGCGCCCAGGTCGAGCATCATCGTGTAGCCATTGGGATTGGGCAGTGCTGACGCAATGGCCGGGCGCTCGATGCCCGACAGCGTTTTCAGCACATAGCGCGAGACCGCCATCAGCGCGCCGGTATTGCCGGCGGAAATGCAGGCTTGCGCCTCGCCTTCCTTGACGCGATTGAGCGCTACGCGCATGGATGAGTCTTTTTTCTTGCGCAGCGCGACTTCGACCGGATCGTCCATGGCGACGATTTCGGAAGCAGGTACGACGGTCAGCGCCGGCAGGTCTTGAGCCTTCAACTTCTTTAGCTGCGCACGAATCGCACTTTCAATGCCGACGAGCAGCAGCTCAGCATCGGGATGCGAACGAACGAAGTTGACGGCTGCGGGAACGGTCACGGACGGGCCGTGGTCGCCTCCCATGCAATCTATCGTGAGCTTTACTGTCATGGAGTGCGACGAATTTCAGGCGCCCTGCATGGGACCACAGTAAGCGCTACAGCGCCAACTGCGATCGACACAAAAAAGCGGCAGATGAATGCCGCCTTTTTGCCGAGCCGGGAAAATGTCAAGCGAGCCGATCGCCACGCGAAACGCCAAGGGGCGCAACGCAGTGAAACGATTAGTCGTTCTTCGTCTTGACGACTTTCTTGCCGCGATAGTAGCCGTTCGGGCTAACGTGGTGACGCAGATGCACTTCGCCCGTGCTCGGTTCCACGGCCAGCGGCGCTGCCGTCAGGAAATCGTGCGAACGGTGCATGCCGCGCTTCGACGGCGACTTCTTATTTTGTTGAACTGCCATGACTAACTCCTAAAAATTTTCCGAATTCTAACACAGCCCGACCCGGTGTCCGCCATTGACCGAATGGCCAATGCGCCCGCTTCGCGCTCCCATGCAACTGTTCAGTGCTTCTTGTCGCCCGGCTCACCGCGCTTGAGACTTTCGAGCGCCGCAAACGGATTAGGCCGTTCGGGCTCACCGCCCTCACCAGCTTCGTCCGGCGCAGCCTCGTCGCCCTCGCCTTCTGCTCCAGCCACACCAGAGACGAGGCTCTCGTGCACTTCGGGACACACCTCGTGCTTGGGCACGAGCGGCAAGGAAAGCAGCAACTCTTCTTCGATCAAGTCGATGAGATCGAACTGGCGCGAGCCCACGATCACTTCGACTTCATCCTCATCGAGCGGAAACTCTTCGGCTTCCGCCTCAGTGCTGACGATCCGGTAAGTTGCATCGACATTGAACGCCTGCAGATACGGTGTCATGCACCGCTGACATTCGAGCCATGCAGCACCGTGAATCGCCAGCCTCAGATAAGGCTGCGGACCCTCGGTGCCGTCGTCCTGCAATTCCGGCTGCGTCGCCCCTTCGGCTTGCCAGGTGAACGCGGTATCGCGGTCTGGCGCTTCAACCGGGACTTCGTTTAACATGCGCGGCAGTTGCGAGACGCGCACGACACCCGCGGCCTGACGCCCACTCCGCGCAAATTCGAACAGATCGATATCGTGCGGGTCGGACAGACCAGCAGGGTTGCCAGGATGTTGAGTCATGTGCGCTCCTGCGTCGGCAAGGATTTCGCCGGGGGTAAATCGGTTTGCAAAGCAGTCCGCGGAACTCATGCGCTGCCCGGCGTTGCTCAGTATGCCCAAGCGCGTTACCTAAGCAGCGGCCCGCCTGTGCAATAGCATACCGATGAAAAGCCGGAAATCATATCCGTTTTGTCTTTTCGAGTCAAACACTTAAGCCCGTACACGTGCGCTACCCGCACAACCCCGTACGACCCGCCTCTCTAGCCGTTGGTTGCACATGCCAGATTCCCTCAATCGCCCGCCACGCCTGATCCTGGCGTCGAGTTCACCCTATCGCCGCGAGCTGCTTGAGCGCCTGCGGATTCCGTTCGAAGTCGTCGTGCCGGCGATCGACGAAACGCCGCTCACCGGCGAAACGCCCGAAGTGACGGCCCTGCGCCTCGCCGAGGCAAAAGCCCGTGCGGTGGCAAACAACCTCGGCGCCGGTGAAGCCGCACTCGTCATCGGCTCGGATCAGGTCGCCACCTACGACGGCCTGCAGATCGGCAAGCCCGGCACGCACGACAAGGCACTCGCCCAACTGCAGGCAATGCGCGGCCGCGAAGTGCTGTTTCATAGTGCGCTGTGCCTGTTCGACAGCCGTTCGGGGGCGGCACAAGCTGTCGACGTCATCACTCGCGTGCAATTCCGCGACCTGCCGGACGCCGCGCTGGACGCCTATCTGCGTGCCGAAACGCCCTACGACGTGGCGGGCAGCGCCAAATCCGAGGGCCTCGGCATCGCCGTGCTCGAAGCAATTCACTCGGACGACCCGACCGCACTGGTCGGACTGCCGCTGATCGCACTGTCGCGCATGCTGCTCGCAGTGGGCTATCCACTCCTGGGGGCGCAATGAGCGGCACCTTATATCTGATCCCGAACACACTAGGCGAAGGCGATGCCGACGCGCTCGACGCCGTCCTGCCCGCGCCGGTGCGCGCCCGCGCGGCGTCGCTCAGCTATTACATCGGCGAAAACGCGAAAACCACTCGCGCCTTCCTGAAAAAAGTCGGCACCGAAAAGCCGATCCAGGAAATCGAGATTCGCGAACTGAACGTCAACACGCCGGCCGGCGAGATCGACAAACTGCTCGCGCCTTTGCTTGCGGGGACGGATGCGGGTCTCGTGTCCGAAGCCGGCTGTCCGGCGGTCGCCGATCCGGGCGCCCTGCTGGTGCGCCGTGCGCATGAGCGCGGCGTGAAGGTCGTGCCGTTTGTCGGACCGAGTTCGATTCTGCTGGCGTTGATGGCTTCCGGTCTGAATGGCCAGAGTTTTGCGTTCCACGGCTATCTGCCGGTCGACGCCACCGAACGGGCCAAGCGCCTGCGCGACCTGGAACAGCAGTCGCGCAAAGCCAAACAAACGCAGATCTTTATCGAGACGCCCTATCGGAATAAGCCACTGCTCGACACGTTGCTGGCGACGTGCGCGCCGTCCACGTTGGTCTGCGTCGCCGTCGATCTGACGCTGGAAACGGAAACCATCGCCAGCCGCACTGTGGCCGACTGGAAAAAGAAACCGGCTCTCGATCTCCACAAGCGGCCGGCAATTTTCCTGATCCTCGCCGTCTGACCGCTGCTGCGGCTCAAGCAGATCAGCTTGCCGATCGGTCGCGGTTTAACTAGCGGCAAAAACAAAAAAGCCCCGCGCGGTCGACACTCAACCGCACGGGGCTTTTTCCGCATTAGATCACCGCAAATTCATCTTCCCGCCAAGCGCCATCGCATGAACGGCGCCACTGCCGACTGCCGCACCGAACTTGCGCGCTACGCGGTCCGTAATGCTCTCCTTGACCGTGTAGTCGACGATATCCGGCGCCTTGAAAAGGTCGCGCGCGACGTAGTCCGCGTCGCCGAAACCATCTGCAAGCCCCAGTTCGACGCTCTTCTGCCCCGTCCAGAAAAGGCCCGAGAACATGTCCGGCGTTTCGTGCAGGCGCTTGCCGCGACCTTCACGCACGGCGTCGATGAACTGCGCGTGGATCTGATCAAGCATGTCCTGCGCATGTTCGTCCATCTTCGGGGTTTCCGGCGAGAACGGGTCGAAAAAGCCCTTGTTCTCACCCGAAGTGTGCAGGCGGCGCTGGATCCCCAGCTTATCCATCAAGCCCGTGAAGCCGAAGCTATCCATCAGCACGCCAATCGAACCAACGATGCTCGCCTTGTCCACGTAAATCTTGTCCGCCGCCGCGGCCGCGTAATAGCCACCCGACGCGCACATGTCGCCGACCACGACATACAACGGGATCGACGGATACTTGGCGCGTAGCCGGCGGATCTCGTTGTAGATAATGCCGGCCTGCACCGGGCTGCCGCCCGGGCTGTTACAGCGCAGGATCACGCCTGCCGTACCGGCGTCGCCGAACGCACTTTCAAGCGCAGTGTTGACATCTTCCGCGTTCGCGTTCGTATCAGCAGAGATTTCGCCGTCAAGCGTGATCATGGCCGTATGCCGGCCTGTGGCCGTCACCTTGTCGCCCGAGAATTCGAACGCGCCCCATACCGCCAGCAGCAGGACGATCAGGAACACAAATCGGAAGAAAATCTTCCAGCGGCGTGCCGCGCGCTGCTCGGTGATTGCCGCAAGCGCGATGCGCTCGAGCGCGGCGCGCTCCCACCCCGGCTCATCGGCAGGCGTGCGGGGACGGCCTGTCAGGGACGGTTCCTTCGGTTCGGGAGTCAAATTGTCGGACATGCGGTGCAGTGGAAAGGTCGAAGAGGAGAAAAATCAGGGCGTGGCCGGACGCAGTTCACCGTCCGGCAGCCAGAACACGGCACGGCCTTCAGGTGTGTCCCGCTCGTCAACCTGGACGGGACGCAACCGGCCGCCTCGGCACGGGCCGCCGACGCATTTGCCCGTATCTGGCGCGTAAATCGCGCCATGTGTGGCGCACATCAAGTATAAACCGGACGATTCGAAGAACTGCCCTTCGGCCCAGTCGAGTTCCATCGGCACGTGCGCGCAGCGATTCAAATAGCCGTATGCACGGCCATCATAGCGAACAAAAAATATCACGACGTCGCCACCGCCGAGCCTGGCCGCGCGCCGCACGCCGGCGCCGCCATCGACCAGTTCTTCGGACGCGCAAATGCGAACCGCTTCCGTCGCCGTCTCGGTCATACCCGTACTCACGCGTTCTCTCGCAGCCAGCCGGACAGGTCGGTCACGCTGGAGGCGACGAATTTCGGCGACAAAGCCGTCAACGAGCCGGCAGGATGCGCGCCGTATGTGACACCAATGCCCGCGACGCCCGCATTGATCGCCATTTGCAGATCGTGCGTCGTATCCCCCACCATCACCGTGCGCGCCGGATCCTGCCCCAGTTCACGCGTAAGCTCGTGCAGCATCGCGGGATGCGGCTTCGAGAAGGTTTCGTCCGCACAACGGGTGCCGTCGAACAGGCTCGTCAGACGCGACTGGTCGAGCGCGCGGTTCAGCCCGACGCGGCTCTTGCCGGTCGCCACCGCCAGCAGATAACCCTGATCGCGCAATTCCTGCAGCATCTCGCGCACGCCGACGAACAGCTCGGTGGTCTGGTCCTTCACTAAATAGTGGAAGCGATAGCGCTCCGCCAGACGCGGGTAGTCGGACGGAGCGAGCGTAGGCGCGGCGATTTGCAGCGCGTCGCGCAGGCCGAGGCCGATCACGTAGCTGGCGGCCTCATCGGCGGGAACCGGCAGACCGAGATCGCGGCATGCCGACTGGATGCTGCGCGTGATGTGCGCGGTCGAATCCATCAGCGTTCCGTCCCAGTCGAAGACGATCAGATCAAATTGCTCTCTAGCCATGCGGTGTCGTCTCCGGGTTTGACCCATTTCGTAATTCACGTAATTCATTGAGCTGCGCCACGAAACTGCGGCATTCGGCCGGCAGCGGCGCCTCGAACTGCACGGGCGCGCCGGTTGCCGGATGCGTCAGCTTAAGGCGGTATGCGTGCAGGAACATGCGTTTCAGGCCAGGCTTCGCATTGGCGCGGGCCAGCGCCTTGTTCAGCGCGAAGTCGCCGTATTTGGCATCGCCGACGATCGGCAGTTCCAGATGCTGCAAATGGACGCGAATCTGATGCGTGCGGCCGGTCTTCAGTTCCGCCTCGAGCAGCGCGTACTCCGGCCAGCGGTCAATCAGATTGAAAACCGTGTGCGACGCGAGGCCGTCGGCCTGGACGCGCACGCGCCTCTCGCCGTCCGCAGTCAAATACTTATGCAGCGGCTCCTTGACCGCGCGGCGGCGGCCCCAGTCACTCGCCCATTCGCCGTGGACGCACGCATAGTAGCGCTTATCCATCTTGTTCTCGCGAATCTGCTCGTGCAGATTGACGAGCGCGGAGCGCTTTTTGGCGAGCATCAGGATGCCGGACGTTTCACGGTCCAGCCGATGCACCAATTCGAGGAATTTCGCCTGGGGCCGGGCTTCGCGCATCTGTTCGATCACGCCGAACGCGACGCCGCTCCCACCGTGAACCGCCACACCGGCCGGTTTGTCGATCACGAGCATATGCTCGTCTTCAAAAATAATTTTGAAATCGGCGCTCGGCACCGGCGCCTGGGCGATCGCCTCGTTCGGTTGAGCGACGCGGATGGGCGGCACGCGCACCAGATCGCCCAGTTCGAGGCGGTACTGCGCGTCTATCCGACCCTTATTCACACGCACCTCGCCGCTACGCAGGATGCGGTAAATATGGCTTTTTGGCACGCCCTTACAGACGCGCAAAAGGAAGTTATCAATGCGCTGTCCGGCCGCACTGTCGTCGATCTCGATCATCGAGACCTGGTCGCTTGCGACCGATTTCTGGGATATTTTGCCTAACTCTTTCATTATGAATATAATTTGCCCAGCAGTCTGCGGCGGCCGGCGCAGTGTCCGGAATTCGGGCGGATTGCGCAGGCGCAAGCGATAAACCGTTATTTTACTTGCGCCGGGGTCTGGTTGCTCACCCTGAAAATGAGATGCAACATGTTGCACGCACGAAGTCAGTGCCCGGCAGGGACGGCGCCCACAGGCGCGTTCGGTCAAGGTCGGCTTCGACGGTAACGGAATTTTGGTAAAAAAGAATTTAACTTTCAGCTTCGGTATCGGGCGGTCTGACGCCTTGCTGTAGGAAGCTGCGAGTTGCGAAAATACGGCGTGCGCCCGAGGCGTCTTGTAGAAAATACAAGACATGGCGACGTCAAAATGAGGCGAGACACCCCCAGCGAGAAAAGACGCGCCGACTGCGCGAACTTCCCGCTGCGGCATGACCGCAGCCTCCGGCCCTCCGGTCACGCGCCCAGTTGGCGCACCGGCGCGAGTGGACGAAAGGCTTATGAAGGTCTGCTGGCAGAACCCGCGGCGTGTCGGGTCGTTATTTGAAGCCGTGTTCGCATGTGCCCTGCGGCACCGTGCCCATTTTTCAATGGGGCCGGGCCCTCTCAGGCAATTCTCCCGCCATTTTTCCCGCTCCAGCGTGCTTGTGAAAACACAATAAGGCGCGGCATGCCGCTGCCCTCGTGGCTCTCGCGACTGACAACCGCGCAGCTGAGGGCTAGCTAAGCCGCCTGGAGCCGTTCAATGAAACGAATGTTGTTCAACGCGACGCAGCAGGAAGAACTGCGCGTCGCCATCGTCGATGGGCAAAAACTCATCGATATCGACATCGAAACCGCCGGGCGCGAACAACGCAAAGGCAATATTTACAAGGGCATCATCACCCGCATCGAGCCGTCGCTCGAAGCCTGTTTCGTCAACTACGGCGAAGACCGCCACGGCTTTTTGCCGTTCAAGGAAGTCGCCCGCCAGTATTTCCGTGACGGCGTCGACATGCGCTCCGCGCGCATTCAGGACGCCCTCCGTGAAGGCCAGGAACTGATCGTTCAGGTCGAAAAGGAAGAACGCGGCAACAAGGGCGCGGCCCTCACCACCTTCATCTCGCTCGCCGGCCGGTATCTGGTTCTGATGCCGAACAACCCGCGCGGCGGTGGCGTATCGCGCCGGATCGAAGGCGACGACCGCCAGGAACTGCGCGAAACCATGGCGCAACTGCAATTGCCGGAAGGCATGAGCATCATCGCGCGCACGGCCGGGATTGGCCGCTCCGCCGAAGAACTGCAGTGGGACCTGAACTACCTGATGCAACTGTGGCGCGCCATCGAAGCTGCGTCGCAAAGCGGTTCGAGCGGCCAGCCGATGCTGATTTATCTCGAATCGAGCCTCGTTATTCGCGCGATTCGTGACTATTTCCAGCCGGATATCGGCGAAATCCTGATCGACACCACCGAAATCCATGACCAGGCTCGCGCCTTCATGGATATCGTGATGCCGGATAATGTCAGCAAGGTGAAGCGGTATCACGACGACGTGCCGCTTTTCTCGCGCTTCCAGATCGAACACCAGATCGAAACCGCGTACTCGCGCACGGTCCCACTGCCTTCGGGCGGCGCTATCGTGATCGACCACACGGAAGCGCTGGTCGCGATCGACGTGAACTCGGCACGCGCCACCAAGGGCGCCGACATCGAGGAAACGGCTGCACGCACCAACCTCGAAGCCGCCGACGAAGTGGCCCGCCAGTTGCGCCTGCGCGACCTGGGCGGCCTGATCGTGATCGACTTCATCGACATGGAATCGGCCAAGAGCCAGCGCGAAGTCGAGCAACGCCTGAAAGACGCGTTGAAGCACGACCGTGCACGCGTCCAGATGGGCAAGATCTCGCGCTTCGGCCTGATGGAACTGTCGCGTCAACGTCTGCGCCCGGCTCTGTCGGAAGGCAGCCATGTGACCTGCCCGCGCTGTAACGGCACGGGCCACATCCGCGATACCGAATCGTCCGCGCTGCAAGTGCTGCGGATCATTCAAGAAGAAGCGATGAAGGAAAACACCGCGGCGATCCATTGCCAGGTGCCGGTCGAAGTGACCGCCTTCCTGTTGAACGAAAAGCGCGCCGAAATCAACAAGATCGAATCGCGTTTCAAGGTCAACGTCGTTCTGATCCCGAACAAGCATCTCGACACGCCGCATTACAAGCTCGAGCGCCTGCGTCACGACGATGCACGCCTCGACGAGCCGCGCGCTTCGTGGAAGATGGCCGAAGAAGCAGCCCGCGAACTGGAATCGGAAACCGGTTACAGCAAGCGCGCCGAGGAAGTGAAGCCGAAGCAGGAAGCCGCGGTCAAGGGCATTACGCCCGAGAAGCCGGCCCCGAGCGCGCCGGTCCGTCCGGCGGTAACTCCGGCACCGGTGGCCGTCACTCCGGCCGGCGGCGGCTTTATCGGCTGGTTGAAGAATCTGTTCGGCATGCAGCCGGCCGCGCCAGCGCCTGTCGCACCGGCTACGACCGAAAAGCAGACGCGTCCGCAACGCGGCGAACGCACGGAGCGCGGTGAGCGCACCGGCGAACGCGGCGGCGATCGCAACCGCAACCGCCGTAGCGGCGCAGGCGGCCGCGATGCAGCAGGCCGTGGCGAAGGCACGACCGGCGGCCGTCAGGCTCAGGGGCCGCAGCCGTCGCAGCGTCGCGAGGAACGCGAACCGCGTGAAGCACGCGAAGGTCGTGAGCCGCGTGAAGCACGTGAATCGCGCGAGCCGCGTGCTAATCGTGAGCAGCGTGAACCGCGTGAGGCCCGTGAAGGCCGCGAACCGCGCGAGGCTCGTGAGCCGCGTGAAGGTCGCGAGGGCCGCGAAAACCGTGACCGCGACAATCGCGGCACCGATCGTGCGGAAACCGTCGAGGGCGCACCGCGCGCCGAACGTGGCGAGCGTCAGGAACGCGGTGAACGCCGTGAGCGTGGCGAGCGCGCTGAACGTGGCGAACGCCGCAAGCAGCAGCCGGAAGCCGCAGATGCATTGACGCAGAACGACACGCAAACGGCTGAAGAACTGGCGCAAAACCAGACCGCCTTGGGCGAAAACGGTATGCCGGTCGATCAGGAAGCGGTGGCGCGTGAAGGTGAAGAGCGTCGTCGTCGCCGTCGCGGCCGTCGTGGTGGTCGTCGTGAGCGTGAAGAAGACGTGAACGGCAACCTGGCTGCGGACGTTGCGGAAGGTGAAGGCGACAACACCAATGTGACCGATGACGCACCGGTGCGCACCGCGCATCAAGCGGTCGAGCACAAGGCTGAAGTCAACGAAGCGACTGCTGTCAAGCCGGTGGAAGTGGTTGTCGCTGCTGTCGCGACGGAAACCGTTGTCGTCAGCGAATTGCACGCTGTAACCGAAACGCCGGCTCCGGCCGTCGAGCAGGCTGCGAAGGCGGAAACGGTTGTGCCGGTCGCAGAAGCGCCGGTGGTGCCGGTTGCGTTCGAGCAGGCAGTGGAAGCGCCGGTGGCGCAAGCCGTTGCCGCGCCGGTCGAAGCCGCGCAAGTTGCGCCGGCCGTCAGCGAGACGGTTTCGTTCGCCGAACCGGTCGCTCGCTTTGAAGCTCAGGTTGAAGCCCCGGTTGAAGCTCGGGTCGAAACGCCGGCAGTTGCTCCGGTAGTTGAGGCGCAAGCCGCACCGGCTCCAGTGGAAACCGTCGCTCCGGCAGCAGTGGTCGAAGCACCGGCCGCCCAGCCGGCACGGCAAGCCGATATCTTCGAAGCACAACCGGTCGTTGCAGCGGTCGTTGAACCGGCAGCAGTCGAGACGGCGCCCGTTGCCATTGCTGTGCCGCAAGCGCCGCAAGCGCCACGTTATACCGGTGTGTCGGCTGAAGCCCTGAAGCCGGTGCTGGAACAAGCCGGTCTCGTCTGGGTGAACACCGACGCCGACAAGCTGCGGGCCGCGCAGGAAGCTGCTGCGCAAGCGGCCAAGCCGGTTCGCGTGGGTCGCGAGCGTAAGGCATTGCCGCCGGTCGAAACTGCGCCGATGCAAATGGTGGAAACCGGTAAGCATCCGCAGTAAGCGAACCGCCACCATGCAAAAAGCCCGCCCTCACCGGCGGGCTTTTTGTTTTATGGGCGCCGCGCACCCGTCCGCTTGCGGGCTTTATTCCACTCCCCGTATACCCGGACGGCGTCTGGAGGCCGGCAGCCGCTGGATGCATTTCCGCTAGAATGAAGATCTAGGTTCCAATCGCAGCAGCACTTGAGCAGCCCGAAACGAAGCATCAAGCGAAGCAATTCATGTCCCGACGCATCATCCCTGTTGCCGATCTCAGTGCGGTGCCGGTCATTACCGGCCCCGTGCAGGCGCCTAGCGGCGCGCTGCACGACACGCTGGCGCGCCCGCTGCGCGATCTGCGCATCTCGGTGACGGACCGCTGCAATTTCCGCTGCGTCTACTGCATGCCGCGCGCGGTGTTCGACAAGGATTACGCGTTCTTGCCGCATAGCGCATTACTCAGCTTCGAAGAAATCGAACGGCTGGCGCGGCTCTTCGTCGCACATGGCGTCGAGAAAATCCGTCTTACGGGTGGCGAGCCGCTCCTGCGCAAAAATCTGGAATTCCTGATCGAACGGCTCGCGCAACTCGCCACGCCGGAAGGCCGCCCACTCGATCTGACGCTGACCACCAACGGCTCGCTGCTGGAGCGCAAGGCGCGCAGCCTGAAAGACGCCGGCCTGACCCGCGTGACGGTGAGTCTCGACGCGCTCGACGACACCCTGTTTCGCCGCATGAACGACGCCGACTTCGCGGTCGCCGACGTGCTGGACGGGATCGCCGCGGCGCAAGCGGTGGGGCTCGCGCCGGTGAAAGTCAACATGGTCGTCAAACGTGGCACCAACGACGGCGAAATCGTGCCAATGGCGCGTCATTTTAAGGACTCGGGCACGGTACTGCGCTTTATCGAGTACATGGACGTGGGCACGTCGAACGGCTGGAACATGACCGAGGTGCTGCCTTCCGCCGACGTCGTGACGCGCATCGCCGAGCATTTCCCGCTAATGCCGCTCGAAGCGCACAGTGCGGCAGAAACCGCCCAGCGCTGGGGTTACGTGGATGGCGGTGGCGAAATCGGCGTGATTTCGAGTGTGACACGCGCGTTTTGCGGGAGTTGTACGCGAGCGCGTCTGTCGACCGAGGGCAAGCTGTATCTGTGCCTGTTCGCCTCGTCCGGTCACGATCTGCGCGCGTTGCTTCGCAGCGGCGCGAGCGACGCCGATATCGCCACCGCCGTCGCCGAAATCTGGCAAGGCCGCAGCGACCGTTATTCGCAATTGCGCGGCAGCAATGCAGCCGCACCCCGCGCGCAGGACGCCCGCCGCGTGGAAATGTCGTACATCGGCGGCTAAGCGGCCGCGCCCATGAACCCGGCTCGCGAACACATCACCGGTCTGGTCCTGGCGGGCGGACGCGGCATACGTATGGGCGGCGTCGATAAGGGACTGCAAACGCTGCACGGCGAGCCGCTCGCCGCTCACGTGCTGAAGCGACTCGCACCGCAAACCGGCGCCCTCCTGATCAGCGCCAATCGTCACCCTGAGGCCTACACGGCGCTGGGCGCGCCGTTCGGCGCCAGGGTGCTTGCCGATACCCTGCCCGGCTTTCCCGGACCGTTGGCGGGCCTGCTCGCCGGGCTGCGCGCGACCGGCACCGCGTACGTACTAAGCGCACCCTGCGACACGCCTGGACTGCCCGCCGAACTCGCCGCCCGCCTCACGCAAGCACTCGACTCGAATCAGGCCGACATCGCCACCGTCACGACCACCGACGCCGAAGGCCACGTCTCGCTCCATCCCGTGTTCGCGTTGCTGCGCACGAGCCTCGCCGACGACCTGGAGGCCTTTCTCGAAGCCGGCGAGCGCAAGGTCCGCGCGTGGTACGCGCGCCACAAGACGGTCGAAGTCGCCTTTACCGACGAGCGCGCGTTTTACAATATCAATTCGTTACAAGAACTCGCCGACCTCGAGCGTTGTTGAGGCCCCGGTTGAAATCCCGCTCCGGCCGCACGGCAACAGCCGCTTCCGCCGCCGATCGCGACGTCCAGCCCTTCATGACCACGCTTAACGAATTTTCCCGCTGCGTCGCGCAGTACGATCCTCATGCGCTACCTGTTTCGGCCGCCCAGGCGATCGTCCGTCAGTGGGCCACGCCCGTCACGGCGGTCGAACGCGTGCCATTGCGCGATGCGCTCGGCCGCGTGCTGGCGGCCGATATCGTCTCGCCGATCGACGTCCCGTCGCACGACAATTCGGCCATGGACGGCTACGCGTTCAACGGCGCGGCATTGGCAACCAGTGAATCCACGATCGATTTGACGATCGTCGGCAAAGCGCTGGCCGGTCATCCGTTCCCGGGCCTCGTGGACACGACGCAATGCGTACGCGTCATGACGGGCGCCTCTATGCCGGCTGACTGCGACACCGTCGTGCCGCAGGAGCTTGTCGAGCGCAGCGCCGATTCCACCTCGATCCGTTTTGCGGCCAACGCCTTGCGGGGCGGCGCCAATCGGCGCCTCGCCGGCGAAGACCTCGCCCGCGGCCATGCCGCGCTACGCGCCGGCCGCATCATGCGTGCGTCGGACCTCGGGTTGCTGGCTTCGCTCGGCATTGGCGAAGTCAACGTGCGGCGGCGCTTGCGCGTCGCGTTTTTCTCAACCGGCGACGAATTGCGCTCGCTCGGCGAGCCGCTCGACGCGGGTTCGGTGTACGACAGCAACCGCTACACGCTGTTTGCGATGCTTCGGCGCCTGAACATGGATACGCTCGATCTGGGCGTGGTGCGCGACGAACCCGCGGCGCTCGAGGCCGCATTGCGCAGCGCCGCAGCCAGCGCCGACGTGGTGTTGACGTCGGGCGGCGTCTCGGTGGGCGAGGCGGATTTCACCAAACAATTGCTCCAGACGTTCGGCGACGTCGCCTTCTGGAGTCTCGCGATGCGTCCGGGCCGGCCGCTCGCTTTTGGCCGCGTCTGGTCCGGCGAACATCCGGGTCTCGGGCTACCCGCGTTATTCTTCGGCTTGCCGGGCAACCCCGTGGCCGTGATGGTGACGTTCTACCAGATCGTGCGCGAAGCGTTGCTACTGATGTCCGGCGCGACGCCGCAGGCGCTGCCGGTTTTGCGCGCCGCCAGCCGCCAGGCCATCCGCAAGCGCGCCGGCCGCACCGAATACCAGCGCGGCGTCGCCGAGCAGGATGCGCAGGGCCAATGGCGTGTCACGCCGACCGGCTCGCAAAGCTCCGGCGTCTTGAGTTCTATGAGCGAAGCAAATTGTTTCATCGTTCTCGGGCACGATGAAGCCGATATTGGCGAGGGCGAGCACGTCGATATCATGTTGTTCGACGGCCTGATCTGACGCCTGACTGCACGCTTTCACGGCGGCGTTTTACGGCCGCGCCGGCAGCCTCATTTTCAGCCGCATTTGCAGCTTTACCCATTACCACTACGACACACGGGTTTGACTTACATGAAAAAACAGATCTCGTTCATTGCACCGGGACAGACGGCCAAAGCGCTTATCCTCGTGTACCTGACATTCTCGGTGCCGATCGTGCTGCTCGGCGTGCTGGTGGCGTTCATCCGCTATGGCTCGGTCGAACTGAGCACCGTGTTCAGCGCGCTGCTGCTGAACGCGATTCTCGGCTTCATCCTGCTGTGGATTGCGTGCCACGCCTACAACTGGGTGGCCTCGCGCTTTGGCGGCATCGAAATCCAGTTGACCGACGCGCCGGAAGAAGCGTAATGCCCGCGACGATCCGCACCGCGACACCCGCGGATACGAGCGCTATCTTCGCGCTGACGTACGAGCTGGCCGAATTCGAAAGCCTCACGCACGTATTTGTCGCGACCGAAGACGGATTGCGCGACGCCCTGTTCGGCGCGCGGCCCTCGATCGAAGCGCTCGTCGCGGAAAACGAAGGACGCATCGTCGGCTATGCGCTGTTCTTCCACAATTACTCGAGCTTCGCCGGCAAGCGCGGGCTGTATCTCGAAGATGTCTACGTGCAACCGAGTCAACGCGGCAGTGGTCTAGGCGCCGCGATGCTGGCTAGGCTGGCGGCACTGGCAGTAGAGCGACAGTGCGGACGCTTTGAATGGACCGTGCTCGACTGGAACAAGCAGGCCATTAGCTTCTACGAAAAATTGGGCGCGACAGTGATGCCGGATTGGCGCGTCGTGCGTCTGACGGGCGACGCGCTGGAACAGTTGGCCGCAGCAGCCGCCTCCTGAGTTTGGGTTTGGGCCAACCGTCAGACTCTACTGTTCGTCGGGATCCACGCCCGTCAGCGCATCGCCGAGCAACCCGCTCGCCTCTTCCCCCGGCAACGCCTCGACGTCACGCAGCTTACGGTTCATGACGCGGGTGCGCGTTTCCGCGGCTTCGATCGAACGCGTAACGGTTTCAAGCTGCGCCTTGGTCCTGGCCAGCACGTCACCGAATTTTCCGAACTCTGTTTTCACCGCGCCGAGCACTTGCCACACTTCGCTCGACCGCTTCTCGATCGCTAGCGTTCGGAAACCCATTTGCAGACTATTGAGCAAAGCGGTCAGCGTGGTCGGGCCGGCAATCGTCACGCGATAGTCGCGCTGCAGCAGGTCCGTCAGGCCCGGCCGACGCAGGACTTCTGCGTACAGGCCTTCGGTCGGCAGAAATAGCAGCGCGAAATCGGTGGTGTGCGGCGGCGACACGTACTTTTCTGCGATCGTGCGCGCCTCGGCGCGAATCCGCGCTTCAAGCGCGCGCGACGCCTCCTCCACCGCAACCGGATCGGCACGTTCCTGAGCCTCGATCAGCCGCTCGTAGTCTTCGCGCGGGAACTTGGCGTCGATCGGCAGCCAGACCGGCGTAGCTGGACCACCCACCTCCGCGCGGCCCGGCAGTTTGATTGCGAACTCGACGCGATCGGCGCTCTTCGGTACCGTCGCGACGTTCTTTGCGTATTGATCCGCCGTGAGCAGTTGTTCGAGCAATGCTTCGAGCTGCACTTCTCCCCACGTGCCACGCGTTTTGACGTTAGTGAGCACTTTCTTCAGATCGCCGACACCCGCAGCCAGCGTCTGCATTTCACCGAGACCGCGATGCACCTGTTCCAGCCGGTCCGACACCAGCTTGAACGATTCGCCCAGGCGTTGTTCGAGCGTGGCGTGCAATTTTTCGTCGACGGTGCGGCGCATCTCGTCGAGCTTGGTCGAGTTGTTGGCCTCGATGTCTTTCAGCCGCTGCTCGATCGTCGCACGCACTTCGGCGAAGCGGCGATCGTTCGCCTCGGTGAGTTGACCCAGTTGCAGGGTCAGCGTGTCGCCGAACTGCTTGAGCGTGCGCCCTTGCTCATCGCGTGCCTGCTGGGCCTGCTGCTGCAGGCTGTGGCGCACTGCGTCGAGTTGCTGCGCGAAGCCATCGATCTTGCCGCCCTGCACCGTCGTCATACTGCTGAATTGCGATGCCAGCGTTTGCTGAAAGTGTGCGAATCCGCTGCTCTGCTCGGTACGCGAGACGCGCGCCGTTTCGGTGATGTCATTGCGCAGTTGCCGCTCGAGCCGCTCATAAGCATGCGACTGCGCATCCGCCGCTGTGTCGATACGTTCGCTGAGATTCTCGAATTGCTCGCTTCCGTCAGCGCGACTAAGGCCGCGCATCAGCAATGCCAACGCGATGACCAAGGCGACCGCCAGCACGGCAACGGCCGCCACCAGAATCATTGTCATGAACGCGCCCTGCCGATGACCTCGGGGTTGATCGGATTCGGTGGCCGGCCGGCGCGCGGGCCTTCACCCAGCGCTGCGATCAGATTGTCCGCGGCGAGGTTTGCCATGGCGCGGCGCGTTGCCTCGGTCGCGCTGGCGATGTGCGGCGTCAGTACGACATTCGGCACGGTCAGCAGATCCGGATTCAGATTCGGCTCGCCTTCGTAGACATCGAGACCGGCGGCGGCGATCTGCTTCGTACGCAGTGCTTCGACCAGCGCCGCATCGTCAACGATGCCGCCGCGTGCGATGTTGGTAAGCGTTGCGGTCGGCTTCATCTGCGCGAGTTCGGCAGCGCCGATCGTATGGTGGTTTTCCTTCGTGTACGGCAAGACGAGCACCACGTGATCGGCGCGCTGCAGCAGGTCCTGTTTGGACGCGTATTCCGCGTTCAACTCCGCCTCGATCTCCGGCGCGACTCGCGAACGGTTGTGATAGATCACCTGCATGTTGAAACCCTTCGCGCGACGCGCCAGCGCCTGCCCAATCCGGCCCATGCCGATCACGCCGAGTGTCGAACCGTAAAGGTCGGTGCCGAGAAAACCGTCATAGGCCCACTTCTGCCATTTGCCGGCGCGCAGCCAGTGCTCCGATTCGGCAATGCGGCGCGCCGCGGCCATCATCAGCGCCCAGCCGAAATCGGCGGTCGATTCGTTCAGCACGTCCGGCGTGTTGGTGCCGAGTACGTTCGCCGCGTTGAACGCAGCCATGTCGAAGTTGTTGTAGCCCACTGCCATGTTCGACACCACGCGCAGACGCGGCGCCGCTGCGAGCGCCGCCGCGCCGACCGGATCGCCCGCGGTCAGCGCGCCGTCTTTATCCGCGAGACGTCGCGTCAACTCGTCTGCGGGCAACACATCGCCCTGGTGCCAGTCGACATCGAAATACTGTTTGAGCCGTTCGATCACATCGGGAAAGATCGGACGGGCGACGAGGATCTTCTGCATTGCAATTCTCCGGATAGCGCGTCGAGTCCAACGACCTCGGCGTCAGGATAAGCGTGAAATCAGGCGTCAAAAAAACAGCCAGCCGGTGACGAGAAACAGCGGCATGAGCACCACAACCGACCAGCCGAGATACGAAAAAAAGCTCGGCATGCGAATGCCGCGCGACTCCGCGATCGCTTTCACCATGAAGTTCGGTGCATTGCCGATATACGTGTTGGCGCCCATGAACACCGCGCCGGCCGAGATCGCCGCGAGCGTCGTGGCACCGGTGGTCATCAATGTCTGCGCGTCGCCGCCGGCCAGGTTGAAGAACACCAGGTAGGTCGGCGCATTGTCGAGAAACGACGATAGCAGGCCAGTCGCCCAAAAGTACATCAGGTCGTGGGGCTGACCGGACGGGTTGACCAGATGGACGATGCCGGCGAACGCGCCCGCCTCACCGGCACGCAGGATCGTGATGACCGGCGCGATCGTCACGAAGATGCCGGCAAACAGTTTGGCGACCTCTTCGATCGGTGCCCAGTTGAAGTCATTACCCGCGCGTGCCGCGCGCGGCGTCAGTGCCAGCGAGAGCAAGGTGACGCCGATCAGCGCGACATCGCGCACGGCATTTTGCAACGCGACGTGCGTACCGAAAACGTCGAACACGATGTCTGACTTCCAGAACCCACTCATCAGAACCAGCGCAATCACGGCAGCGAGAAGCACGAAGTTGATCCTGCCGTCGACGCCTAGCGGCGGCGAATCCGGCGTCGGGTCGAGAAAGCGCGAACGCTCTTCTTCACGCCGATGAAAATAGTACGAATCCAATGCATAGAACGCGGCCAGCAGCACGACGCAGACAAACAGCATCGGCAACGCCAGATGCGTGGTGGTCCAGAAGAAACTGACGCCTTGCAGGAAGCCGAGAAAGAGCGGCGGGTCGCCGAGCGGCGACAACGAGCCGCCCGCGTTCGCGACCAGAAAGATGAAGAACACCACCACATGAACGACGTGCTTGCGATTGTCGTTAGCGCGCAGCAATGGGCGGATCAGCAGCATCGCCGCACCGGTCGTGCCCATGATGCTGGCCAATAGTGTGCCGAGCGCGAGAATCGCGGTATTCAGACGCGGCGTGCCATGCAGATTGCCGCGCACGCAGATGCCTCCCGCGACCGTATAAAGCGCCGTCAGTAACACGATGAACGGAATGTATTCTTCGAGCACCGCGTGCACCAGCGTTCCGAATGCGGCGCCCGTGCCGAAAGCAAGCGCAAACGGTACCAGGAAGAGCAACGCCCACGCTGCCGCGATCTTGCCGAAATGGTGATGCCAGAATGCCGGCGCGACCAACGGAAACACCGCGATAGACAACAGCACGCCCGCAAAGGGCAAGCCCCACAATGCCGACAAGCTCGCGCCGTCGATCGTAGCCGCCGATGCCAGTTGAGGCCACCCTGCCAGCGTCAATGCAGCGGCGAGCACCATGCTCGCCCCTACGGCATGTCGTTTCATATTCTTGAAGTCCTTGTAACTGCGGGCAGCCGTGCGCGCCGCAAGGAGACAGCGACGCGTGCCGCGCTCAGGCGCCACGTACGACGATCACATGCACCCGATACGGCCCATGTGCGCCAAGCACGATAGTCTGTTCGATATCGCCGGTGCGCGATGGCCCGGAGACAAAATTGACGGCGCGCGGAAGTTCACCGCGTTCGCTACGGATCAGCCCGAACGCCTCTTCATGTCCCGAGACGATGCGCGAAGCCGGCACGATTGCAATATGCGTTTCCGGCAACAGACCTGCCGATGCGTAGGTTTCCGGTCCGGACAACAGAACGAGCGTGCCCGTCTCGGCGGTCGCACAGAAGCAGCCAGTGAGCCCGACCACGTCGCCGTCTTCAGGTTTGCGGAATTCGACGTTGAGGCCGGCTTCGGCCCATTGCAGATCTTGCAGGGTTTGCCATGCGATAGCCTGCAGCGGCAAAGCGTGTTCAGTGAGGTAGCGATGCGCGGCGGAAGGCACGTCGCCCAGCGATTCGACGGTATCGACGGTGGTCGCCATTCTCTGCGCTTCTTCGATGAATCGCGTGGTCAGATCGGCCGGCATCTCCGGACGCGGACCCTCGGGATGGCGCGCCAGATAATCCGCAGCCGCCTCGCGCTCGGGAGCGGACGGTTCAGGCTCACGCCCCTGCGCTGCGCGGATGCGCGCCAGGATGTTGCGGCGGGCAATCGATGTGTCCATATGCGAAATCCTCGTGTCGACAGCCGTGCGATATGGCGGGAATTATACCGGCCACCCTGGGCGCGAACACCCTGGCCGAACGGCCTGGGGCAACGTATCGACCACGCGGCGAACACGATCTCAGCAAGATATCGACACAAGACAGCGGCGCATAAGTCGCACACGCGCCGCGCAGACGCCACGTTACTTCGCAGCGTCTTCCTCGGGCTGCGCAATGCCGAACACCTGACGCAGATACGCGAGATAGGCCTTGTCTTCGCACATGTTCTTGCCCGGCGAATCCGACAGCTTCGCCACCGGCTGACCGTTGCAGCGAACCATCTTGATGACGATCTGCAAGGGGTTGTAGCCCAGGTCGTTTGTCAGATTGGTTCCTACGCCGAATGCCAGCTTGCAGCGGCCGCGGAAACGCTCGTACAGTTGCAGCACTTTGGGAATGTCGAGCGCGTCGGAGAACACGAGGATCTTGGTGCGCGGGTCGCAGCGGTTCGCCTCGTAGTGCTTGAGCAGGCGCTCGCCCCAGTCGAACGGGTCGCCGGAATCGTGGCGCGCGCCGTCGAACAGCTTGCAGAAGTACATGTCGAAGTCGCGCAGGAACGCCTCCATGCCGTACACATCCGACAGGGCGATACCCAGGTCGCCGCGATACTCCTTCGCCCACATCTCGAAGCCGAAGATCTGCGAATCGCGCAACCGCGGACCGAGCGCCTGACACGCCTGCAGGTATTCATGCGCCATCGTGCCGAGCGGCGTGAGGCTGTGCTTCATCGCGTAGAAGACGTTGCTGGTGCCGGCGAATTGTTCGCCGAGGCCGTCTTTCAGCGTGAGGATCACTTCTTCGTGCCATTGCTTCGAGAAGCGGCGGCGCGTGCCGTAGTCGGCGATCTTGCAGTCGGCGAATTCCGGGCGCGCGCCGAGCAGCTTGATCTTCTCGACGAGACGGCCGCGCCCTTCGCTGTAGTCAGGTTTCTGCTGGGTGTTGCGGAAGTAGACTTCGTTGACGATCGCAAGCATCGGGATCTCGAACAGGATCGTGTGCAGCCACGGCCCCTTGATCTCGATGTCGATTTCACCATTGCCCTTCGGCGAGGGCGAAATCGAAATGTATTTCTCGTTCAAATGGAACAGCGCGAGAAACTCGATGAAGTCGCCCTTGATGAAGCGCATGCGCCGCAGGTAGTCGAGTTCGTCGTCGGTGAAGCGCAGATCGCAGAGCTTGCGCACTTCGTCGCGAATCTCGCCGATATACGGCACGAGGTCGACATTCGGCGTGCGGCAGCGAAACCGGTACTCGACGTTCGCCGCGGGAAAGTGATGCAACACCACTTGCATCATCGTGAACTTGTACAGATCGGTGTCGAGCAGCGAAGTAATAATCATGATGGTGCGAACTGGACTGCAGGAAAAACGGAAGGCTTGGCTCGACCAACCGCGTCAACCCATGCGCGTGCGGCGCGCCCCGTGCGCGCCAACCTGACGCATGTTACCCGAATGCATCCGGATTCAGCACGCCGGCGGGCGGCGCTCGCCGGACGCCATAAACTAATCACAAAAACGTATAAAAGCCGTTGCCCGATGCTGCATGCGGCTCTTGACGTTACGTTACAATAGCGTTTTTGGCGTTTCGCCTCCCCTGATTCCGCATGCAGGAGCTGCCTGAATGACTCACGTTGTGACCGAAAGCTGCATCAAGTGCCGCTATACCGACTGCGTCGATGTGTGCCCGGTGGACTGCTTTCGCGAAGGTCCCAACTTCCTCGCGATCGACCCCGACGAATGCATCGACTGCGCCGTGTGCGTGGCCGAATGCCCGGTGAACGCCATTTATGCCGAAGAAGACGTGCCGGGCGACCAGCAGCACTTCACCGAGCTGAATGCCGATCTCGCGAAGAACTGGCCGAGCATCACCAAGACCAAAGCGCCGCTGCCGGAAGCCGACGAATTCAAGGACGTGAAGGAAAAGCTGGCCCTGCTCGTACGCTGAGCGGCGCGGCCTGCACCCCGCTGTTGCATTCGGACCAAATCGAGATGAATGCAGGGTATTGACAGGCGCCTAGTCACCTCCTACAATTTCGCTTCTCTGCTGTTTGTTGTTCTGTTCCTCGATAGCTCAGTCGGTAGAGCGCCGGACTGTTAATCCGTAGGTCCCTGGTTCGAGCCCAGGTCGAGGAGCCAAGAATTGCAAAAGCCCGTTAACCAATACGGGCTTTTTTATGTAGATCAAGTTGTACTGCTGTTCCTCGATAGCTCAGTCGGTAGAGCGCCGGACTGTTAATCCGTAGGTCCCTGGTTCGAGCCCAGGTCGAGGAGCCAAAATTTTGAAAGGCCCGCATTCGTGCGGGCCTTTTTGTTTTGGTCTGGCCTATTTGAATGCCGGATCCGGTGGCTTGAATCGGGGGGCGACGGTCCGTTCCGGCCGGAAGATTGCGCATGCCCCAGAGCATTTGCACTGACCCTCTGGCGGACACGCCGTTATACGATGGCGCTTTATCGACGCCGATCTCTCGCGCCCAACCCAAGCACTCATTCCCGGCCCTCCCATGAATCCCACCGTGTTGCGCATCGCACTTGCAGTCACTACCGCCCTGCTCCTGTCCTCGGTCCACAGCGAAGAAGTCGGCAGCGTCAATACCAACTTCCGCATTACCGGTTCCGATCGCGTGGTCGTCGAGGCCTATGACGATCCGCTCGTCCAGGGCGTGACCTGCTACGTGTCGCGGGCGCGCACGGGTGGCGTCAAGGGGACACTGGGCATCGCCGAAGATCCGACCGAGGCGTCGATCGCTTGTCGGCAAGTGGGCGCCATTCATTTCACCGGCCCCGTGAAGCAGCAATCCGATGTGTTCTCGGTCAGCATGTCGCTGATCTTCAAATCGCTGCATGTGGTGCGGGTGGTCGACGCGAAGCGCAACACGCTGGTGTACATGACTTACAGCGACCGCATCGTCAGCGGCAGTGCGAAGAACAGCGTGAGCGCCGTGCCGATGCCGGCCGGCACGACAATTCCGGTCAAGTAACCGCCGCCCCGCGGCAAAGCTCACAGCGCAAAGACATACACGCGTGAGTCACCGCAAAGGCCACGGCGCGCTACACTGACTGGTCATGCCGGATCGCCGGTACTACCGGACCGCAGGATCGCCAGACTTTCACCATGACCGCCCATCGTTTCCAGGATTCCGCCCGCTACTGGCGTACGCCGCTTTTGCCCGGCGCGGATCTGCTCACAGCGGAATATCACGATCACGAGTTCTCGCCGCATTGGCACGATGCGTACACGATTCCGGTGATCGTCGCCGGCGCCGAGGGCTATCGGTATCTCGGCTCGGACTATGTCGCCGAAGCGGGCAGCGTGCCGATCATCAATCCGGGAGAACTGCACACGGGCTCCAAGGCTGTCGAGGCAGGCTGGCGCTATCGCGTGATGTATGCGCCGGTGGATTTCATTCACGAGCTTGCCAACGACGTTGCCGGCAAGCCGCAAGCATTGCCGTGGTTCGCGCCGGGCGTCATCCGCGATCCCGATCTGGCGCAGCGGCTGGCGCGCGCGCACTGTCTGCTGGAGGCCGGCGACGATCCGCTCGCCGCCGAGGCCGCGATGCTTGACGCGCTGTCCACCTTGCTGGTCCGCTACTCGCAAACGCAGCCGGAAGCGTGGCGCCTCGCCGCCGACGACGCCCGCGTCGCGACGATGCAGGAGCGCCTGACCGGCGACCTCGCCGAAGCTGTCACGCTGGCCGAGGTCGCGCAGGCAGCGGGACTCTCGCCCTTCCACGCCGCGCGCCTTTTCACGCAGACCACCGGATTGCCGCCGCACGCGTGGCGCAATCAGGTGCGCTTGCAGCGCGCGCTCGCGCCATTGCGAGCGGGCGTTTCGGTGACCGATGTCGCCGTGGCAAGCGGTTTCACGGATCAAAGCCATTTCACGCGCCATTTCAGGCGCATGTTCGGCGTGCCGCCGGGGCGCTGGCAAGGCAGTTGACGCACGCTTCGCCCCCATCCACCGCAAGAACGTACAAGCCCCCGCCCAGCCTTGCCCGCTATCCTTTGCGCATCAAGGAGGCAAGATTGACCCATTCCAACCCAGGCCAGCCCTCAAGCACAGGCCACTTAAAAGAATTCACCGCCGGCGCGCGCGACATCATCCCGATGATGGTCGGCGCGGCGCCCTTCGGCGTGATCTTCGGCACCCTGGTCGCGTCCGGCCCGCTGCATCTGTGGCATGGACAACTGATGTCGCTCGTCGTGTTCGCCGGTTCCGCGCAATTCATCGCATTGGGCCTGATCGCCGGCCACGCGAGTTTTGCGGTGATCTGGGCGACCACGCTCGTCGTCAACCTGCGTCACGTGCTGTATAGCGCGACGCTCGCGCCGCACGTCGCGCACCTGCCCTCGCGCTGGCGCTGGGCGCTCGGCGCGCTGCTCACCGACGAAGTCTTCGCGGTCGCGTGGGAACATTACCGGCATCGGGAGCCCGGCACGGTCGGCCCGCACTACTTCTTTGGCGCGGGTCTGGCCATGTACCTGAACTGGCAGATCTGGACCGTCGCCGGCCTGCTGTTCGGCGCGGCCTTTCCGGGCCTGCAGTCGCTCGGGCTCGATTTCGCGATGGTCGCCACTTTCATCGCGATCGTCGTGCCGCAGCTCGTCGCGCTGCGCTATATCGCTGCGGCCGCGACCGCGGGCACGCTGGCTTTCTTCTGGCAGGCGTGGCCGTACAAGCTCGGCCTGCTCGGCGCCGTGTTCGCGGGTGTGGCAATCGGTGTCTTGCTGTCGGCGCCGCGATTTGGGCGAGGCGCGCGGGGAAATCGCGAATCCTCGCGAGCAACTTCGCGCGAAACCTCACAGGGCCCCCACCGGGAAGCCCCGCGGAAAACCTCAAAGGAAACCATGGAGGCGTCGCGATGAACTACGTCGTTCTGATCCTCGGCATGGCCGCCATTACGTGGGTGATCCGCGCCGCCGTCTTCGTGCTCGGCGACCGGCTGGTGTTTCCGCCGCTCGTGCGCACCGCGCTCGGCTTCGTGCCCGTTACCGTGCTGACGGCGATCATCGTCCCGATGGCGGTCTCGCCGCACGGCGCCGGCGCCGAACTGACCTGGCGCAATCCGCAACTGGTCGGGGCGCTGGCCGCCATCGTAGTCAGCGCGCTGACGCGCCGACCGCTCCTGACCATCGCGGTCGGCCTGACAGTCTTTTTTGTCTGGCAAGGCGTTGTGCTTAAATAGGCGCTGTTCGACGCCTACATCGCGTGCAAACGGCGCCCAGATTGCCATAGGCGCCAGGCGCGGCGGGCTCGGGATTGGGGTGGCGCCCGCCATGCGCTGCCCTCGCAGGCGACGCATTCCTCTAAAGCCGCCGCCGGCGCCTCGCGCACCCTTAAGTTTTCCCTGAATCCGCCGATAAGATGTCGAGGTCCGCTCGTCGGGATACGTCCCGCTGGTTACGCGGCAACAGGCAGCAATCAACCGCGCCGGCATAGGCGTCGCGTCTCACGGGGTCCGTGCGCGAACGCCGACATGACGAAGCAGCGCGGCAGGACCAAACGGGATAACACATGGGTCAGATCACCCTCACACTCAAAGACGAGACCATTGCGACGCTACGCAAGGACTTCGACGCATTTCTGCGGGTTTCGCTGAAGCTCGATCCGCAGTTCGCGACGCCGTCGTTTGAGGACTTTTTGCGCGCCAAGCTGCTCGACAACATGGTGCCGCTAACCGAACACGCGGTTCAGCGGATGTTGCAGGGCGGCCAGTACGCATGGGCGAAACGCACGCTGGACAAGGAATTCCCGGACGTCGTCGCGATCCTGATGAGGCAGGCGGGGGAATTCGGTTTCGGCTTTGCAGCCCGTTCGGAATGGACGCCGGAAGAGCTCGCCAAGCAGTGCCGCGACTGGGCCGCTGCCATCGTCAAGGAAGCGGAAGGCGACGCGGCGTTGATCGATCCTCTCGCGGCGCAGATCAAGAGCGCCGCGCAGGACATCCAGGCGCTCGAGGAAGTCATGCAGACGCCGGCCTGGCGTCTGGTGGAATCGCTGCGTCAGCGCGTCTACGAAGCCAAAGTAGCGTGCGAAACGAGCGTGGGCAGCACTGCGCGCGAAAAGCTCGGCGAACTGCGAGGACTGCTGCGCCTGGGCATTTCGCACGGCTCGTTCCAGAAGCAGGAAGCGCAGCAGATCATGGAGTATTTGCGCCTGCTGAAGCCGGAGATTTTCGTCGAAGAACCGTATGACGTGTTCTCACGCCTCGCCGCCTGGCTGCGCAATTTCTTTGTGCCGCCACGGCCGGTGCCGCAACAGCAACAACAACGGCAGTCACGGTAAAAGCAGGTTCAATCCCACATCTTTCTGAGCTTCGCCCCAATCTCGATCTTCGCTTGCGCCGCCGCGGCCAGTCCCGCCGCTGTCGGCGCGCTCGGCAACGGCACGCGCGGCCAGGCGTAGGCGTCGAACAAGGGCATCAGATGCGCCGGAATGAACCGCGTGCGCGACGCCCACACGTGACGGTCGCCCATATGGGTCTGGTTGTGCACGTAAAAGCGCTGCGGCACGACGATATGCAGGTCTTCCTTCGCGCGCGTCATCGCCACGTACAACAGGCGGCGTTCCTCGTCGATTTCCTCTTCGCTGCCGGTGCCGAGATCGGATGGAATGCAACCGTCGACGCCATTCAGCACGAACACGTTGCGCCACTCCTGCCCTTTCGCCGAATGAATCGTTGACAGGATCAGGTAGTCCTCGTCGATCAGCGGCACGCCGGATTCGTCGCTCGTCGCGTCGGGTGGATCGAGTGTCAGCTCAGTCAGGAAGCGTTCGCGCGACGCATAGGTGCCCGCGATGCTTTCCATCTGCAGCACGTCCGCATGACGGATCGCCGCGTCCTCATGGTTGCGCTCGAGATGAGGCTCGTACCAGCGCCGCACCATTTCGAACTCCGCCGGCCACGGCGTCTGCCGGCCGTACACGCTCGACATCAGCTTGACGAACGGATGCCAGTCCTCCTGCGCGCGAGCGGGCGGCGCAAAGGCGGCCAGCGCGCCACCGGCGCTATGGGTGAAATCGGCCGGATTGCCGGCGCCCACCCGGGCCACGACCTCGTCCAGCACCTTAGCAGCGGTGGCGGGGCCGACGCCCGGGAGCAATTGCACGACGCGAAAACCCGCGACACGGTCGCGCGGATTCTCCGCCCAGCGCAGCACGGTGAGCACATCCTTGACGTGCACCGAATCGAGAAACTTCAGGCCGCCGAACTTCACGAACGGAATGTTGCGCCGGGTCAGTTCGATCTCGAGCGCGGCGCTGTGATGCGCGGCGCGGAACAGCACCGCCTGTGACTTGAGCTTCATGCCCTGCTCGCGCGCTTCGAGCACCTGTTCGACGATATAGCGCGCCTGATCCGCTTCGTCGGCGACCGTCACCAGACGCGGGCGCTGCGCCGATGCTTTGTCAGTCCACAGATGCTTCGTATACCGCTCGCTGGCGAGCTCGATCACCGCATTCGACGCCGCCAGAATCGGCCCGGTCGAGCGGTAGTTGCGCTCGAGCGTGATCTGCCGCGCGGGCGGATTGAAGTGCGCCGGGAAGTCGAGGATGTTGCGCACGGTCGCGCCGCGAAACGAATAGATCGACTGGGCGTCGTCGCCGACCACGGTCAAGCCGCGGCCGTCGGGTTTCAGCGCGAGCAGGATCGACGCCTGCAGGCGGTTGGTGTCCTGATACTCATCGACCAGAACGTGATCGAAGCGCGCCGACAGATCAGCCGCGATCGCCGGCTCCGCGGCCATATGCGACCAGTAGAGCAGCAGGTCGTCGTAGTCGAGCACGCTCTGCTTCTGCTTGGCTTCGACGTACGCGGCGAACAGCATGCGCAGATCGGCTTCCCACTCGCGGCACCACGGAAACGCGCTGTTGAGCACGTCGGCAAGCGACGCGCCGGTGTTCACCACGCGCGAATAGATCGCAAAGCAGGTCCCCTTGGCTGGGAAGCGCCGCTCTTTCGCCGACAAACCGAGCTCGTGGCGCACGAGATTCATCAGGTCGGCGGAATCCTCGCGGTCGTTGATCGTGAAGGCGGGCGCGAGGCCGATCAGGTCGGCGTATTCGCGCAAAAGCCGCGCGCCGACGCTATGGAAGGTCCCTGACCAGGTCAGCCCTTGCGCCAGCGCAGCCCGCGTACCGAGCGCCGCACCAGCGATGCGCGTGACGCGGCGGGTCATTTCGAGCGCGGCGCGGCGTGAGAAAGTGAGCAGCAGAATACGGCGCGGATCGGCGCCCTTCACCACCAGATTGGCGACCCGGTGCGCCAGCGTGTTGGTCTTGCCGGAGCCGGCCCCCGCGATCACCAGCAGCGCGCCCGGCGGCGCGTTGGGGCTGTCGGCGCCGTATTCGACGGCTTCGCGTTGCGCGTCGTTGAGCTTTGCGAGCCAGGAGGCGGTATCGGTATCGTTATCGGTACCGGAAGCAGACGGTGGCGAAGATTCAGCGACGGAGAGCACAGTGGATTCGGGCCTGAGGTGGAATTGACGCGGCGACGCATACTGTATATCCATACAAGTATCAGAGACAAGCGGCCCTTTTTTCCCTGCCGCCCCCAAAAGAAATGACCCGGGCGCTTACGCGCTCCGGGCCATTTCTTCGCGAGGGCACTGCGAGACTTTGACGAAGCCCCGCAGCAAGGTTGGCTGAGGCAACGGCTAAGCTTGTTGTCGAAGCGCCTTGTGTTTCAGAAGAACTCTGGCTTAGTGCTTCACGTCGGCGCCGTTGTCCTGATCGGAAGCCTGACCCTGCATATTTATCTTCATTTCGTTGTTGGCTGCCTGCTTGTCAGCCTTCTGGTTGACCTTGGCGTCGCGCACCTGCTCCTTGTACTGCGACTTGGCAGCCTTTTGCTGCTGCGCCAATTCCGCCTTGGACGCCTTCTTCGACGCCTTGTACTCGGCGTTAGCCTGTGCGTTGGCGTCGCGCTTCTGGACCAGCGGATCGGTCGAACCCGATGCCGTCAGACGCGTCGGCGCCGGCGTCACCGGCTGCACACCTTGCGCGGCCGGTGCTGCGGGTGCGACATCGGCGCCTTGGGCCTGGACCTGTGCCTGGCCGTTCACACCGGCGGCCGGTTGCGCGGTCTGCGCGAACGCCGCGGTAGCGGCAAAAGCAGTCAGGGCGGTACCAATCAGGAGCGTACGAATCTGAGTCATGGCTAAATCCTCTCTAAGGTTGTTGTGACGCGGGCGCCGTATCCGGCGCGGCACATTGACGTGCGCTTCATCCAATGCGCACCTCGCCCGGTCTATTCGTCGCTGGAAAAATCCAGCAAGCTTTCCTACAGACCCGCACTTTACGAGTGAAGTTCGTGATATGCGACCCGTGTTACGGAACGTTTCATTTTCTGACAACTACATAACATCTGCTTGCAATCGCCCGAATCCGGTCCGGGAGCACGGGGGACTATTCATTCAGGGCAAGCTTCTGGCTTATCATGCGAACCCTTTGCTTCAAGGCGCAAACGCCATGCCCAACCTCGATTTCACACTGACCGGTGACTACGTCGAACTGCACAATCTCCTGAAGATAACGGGGCTTGCGGACAGCGGCGGGTCGGCAAAAATGATGGTCGCGGACGGCGCGGTGACCGTCGACGGCCGGGTCGAAACGCGTAAAACCTGCAAAATCCGCGCGGGCCAGGTCGTGCTGTTGGGCGATACGCGCATCGCGGTGCACGAGGCTTGACGCGCCAAGTCCGAAAACTCGGGGGACCGCACGCACCAAAATCGTGCCTCTTCCATCGACATCCCCGCGCCTAAGCAATAAGCTGTTAGTTTCGACAGACAAACAATCGGCTGACAGCCGCCCTACGCTCCGGTGAGCCACCGCATTTCGCCGCCTCACCGGCAGCACGCAAGCCCCGCGAATCGGCCGGGCTGCGCCCTCCGCCACGCTGTCGCCCCTTCCGCTTCCAAGCGCTCCATGACTCAATCCGGCTTCACCCGGGTGGCCGCCCGGCCGCCGACCCTGACCCGCCACGCCGCCGACACCGCCAGGCTCGCCGCGCCGCTCGCCATCGCGCAACTGTCGCAAATGGCGATGGGCGTCACCGACACGATCCTGCTCGGCTCGCTCGGCCCCGACGCGCTCGCCGCCGGCGGCCTCGGCGCCAACCTGTTCTTCGTCGTGGTCACGTTGCTGCAGGGCGTGCTCACCTCCGTCAGCGTGAGCGTGTCGCATGCGCGCGGCGCGCAGGACGAAGGTCGCGTGCCGCATATCTACTGGACCGGCCTCGTGTTGTCGGTGCTGCTGTCGGTGCCTGCGTTCTTCCTGCTGTCGTTCGCCACGCCGATCCTGCTGGCCTTCGGCGAACCCGCGCTGCTTGCGCACAACGTCGGCGAATACGCGGCGGTGCTGCGCTGGGGCTCGCTCGGCAGTCTGATCGGCGTCGGCCTGATGCGCTCGTTTCTGCCGGCCATCGGCGCGGCCAAGCGACTCCTGTGGGTGTCGCTCGTCAGCGTGTTCGTCAACGGCTTTCTCAACTACGGGCTGATTCACGGCGTCCACGGACTGCCTCGCTTAGGCTTTCTCGGTTCGGCGGCGGCCACCTCGATCACCGTTTGGCTGAGCGCGCTCGTGCTGATGGCCTTGTTGCATCTGCGGCCACGCTATAAGCATTTCGTCGTCGCGACGCGGCCGAACGTGCCGCTAATGGGCGAGTTGTTCGGCATCGGCTGGCCGGTCGCGATCACCTATGGCGTCGAATCGACGCTGTTCCTCGCCACCGGCCTGATGGTCGGCCTGCTCGGCGAATCGCAACTGGCCGCGCATCAGATCGCCTTGAACGTCGCCTCGGTGGCCTTCATGGTGCCGCTCGCGATCGGTCAGGCAGCCAATGTGCGGATCGGCTACTGGTCCGGCGCCGGCCAGCCGCTTGCCGCACGCCACGCGGGTTTCGTCGCGCTCGCGCTCGGCGTCGGCTTCATGACGCTGTCGGGCATCGTGCTGATCGCCGCGCCGCACTGGATCGTCGGCCTGTATCTGCATCTCGACGACCCAGCCAACGCCGCCACGGTGACGTTGGCAAGTTCGCTGCTCGGCGTGGCCGCGATCTTCCAGATCGTCGACGGCATGCAGACGGTTGGCTCAGGCTGTCTGCGCGGCCTGAGGGACACGCGCGTGCCGATGATCGCGGCGACGTTCGGGTACTGGGTCATCGGCTTTCCGACCGGTTACGTGATGGCATTTCACTTCGGGCTGGGGGCGCGCGGTTTGTGGTGGGGACTCGCGGCCGGCCTTGCCAGCGTTGCGCTTCTGATGACGCTGCGCTTTCACAAACTGAGCTTGCGGCGCGTGCCGGTTATGCCCGGCACGCCGCCGGCCCCTTCGGCCTGAGGTCGGCCTGAGGTCGGCCTGCGGTCGACCTTAACCCGCCATTTCGCGGATGGTTGCGGGCGCAACCATCGTTTCCCGGCAAACACACCGCGAACGATAAAATGCACCCTCTGGCAAAACCGCGCGCACCCGCGCGATGCACGTCGCAGTCACACGGAAGATCGAAAGCCCACACGCCTGATTCCCCTTAGAATGCATTTCTCGACAGCGTGAGCACGCTACGCGCGCTGCCGCCATGAGAAGCGTGCAATCAAGGGAGAGCCGGCGTGTCGTGGCATCAAAATCAGGATCAGACTGCACCGCACCGCACGTGCGCGTTCAGCACGGCCCGCAGGAAGACCCCTTGGGAGACGACGAGACATTTCTTCCTGCTGTGCTGCGCAACGGCATTTCTGACCGCTTGCGCGACCAAGCCGCCCGCCACCGCATTCGACCGTCCGGTCACCCACGCACTGTCCGCCACTCAACCAACGCCGCTTCACACGGCCCTCGCGCCGCTCGAAGCCGCGCATCCGAATCAGTCCGGTTTCCGGATACTGTCGAGCGGCACCGACGCCTTGCAGATGCGCATTGCGCTCGCACGTGCGGCGACGAAAACCCTCGACATGCAGTACTACATCGCCAACGAGGACACCACCGGCAAGCTGCTGCTCGGCGCCGCCCTCTACGCAGCCGATCGCGGCGTGAGAGTGCGCATGCTGGTCGACGATCTGAACTTCAAGGACATCGACCAAACGATGGCGGGTCTGAACTCGCACGACAACATCGAGATCCGCGTTTTCAATCCATTCGGCAGCGCGCAGGAAGGCGTATTCGAACGCACTACGAACGTGTTCACGCAGATCGGCCACTTCACGCGCCGCATGCACAACAAGTCGATGATCGCCGACAACCAGTTGGCCATTGTCGGCGGCCGCAATCTCGGCGACGAATATTTCAGTGCGAGCGAAACGCTGCAGTTCCGCGACCTCGACGTGCTGGCCGCCGGCCCGGTAGTCGCCGACGTCTCCGCCAGTTTCGACGACTACTGGAACAGCAGCATCGCCTATCCGCTGCGGGCGCTGAACAAGCAGAAGTTCGATGCGAAAGAACTCGACCAGACGCGCGACGATTTACGCCAGCACTGGCGCACCAACGCCGACCCGTACAACGCGAAACCGCTGAACGCTTCGCCGCTCGCCACGCAGATTGCCCAGGATCAACTTGGCTTGACGTGGGCGCCGGCCGAATTCAAAGCGGACTTGCCGGAGAAAATCGAACATCCCTCGCCGGACTACGTCAGTCCGCCAATGCAGCGACTGGGCGAGCTGATGCACGACGCGCAGAAAGATTTTCTGATTATTTCGCCCTACTTCGTACCGCACGAGAGCGGCGTCAAGGCAGCCGGCGAACTGACGCATCGTGGCGTACGCATCGCCGTGCTGACCAACTCGCTCGCGGCGACCGACGCGGTAGCGGTGCAAGCCGGCTATAGCCCCTTCCGCGTGCCGCTGCTGCAACAGGGCGTGGAATTGTATGAATTCAAACCGCAGCAGAAGGCGCGGCGTGTCGGTTTCGCCGGATCCAGCTCGCGAGCCAGCCTGCACGCAAAGACTTATGTCATCGACCGCAAGATTCTGGTGATCGGCTCGATGAATCTCGATCCGCGCTCGGCCAATCTGAACACCGAGCAGACGCTGGTCATCCATAGCCCGGCGCTCGCCGAGCAGGTTGCACAGATCTTCGAACGTGCCATCGCGCCCGAAGCAAGCTACCAGGTCACGCTCGCCGACGCGGCGCAACTCGCCTATCTGCGCTCGATCGGCGCGCCCCTCTCGCCGCTCGTCTGGACCGACGTCGAAGACGGCGCGCGCCGCACCTATATCTTCGACCCCCAAGCGGGTTTTTACCGGAACGCGCTAACGGGTCTATTCTCCTTATTGCCTGTCAACGCAGAACTTTGAAAAGCGGAGTTGAACCATGACTGAAGACGTACGAATGGAGCGCGACACGTTCGGTGAAATCGCTGTGCCGAACGCTCGTCTATGGGGCGCGCAGACCCAGCGCTCGCTGCAGAATTTCCGCATTTCGTCTGAAAAACAATCGCCCGAACTGATCACCGCGCTGGCCGTCATCAAGCGCGCCGCCGCCGAGGTCAACCAGGGTCTGGGCGTGCTCGACGAGAACAAGGCCAAGGCGATCATGCAGGCGGCCGACGAGATCATCGACGGCAAGCACCCTGAAGAATTTCCGCTCGCGGTCTGGCAAACCGGCTCCGGCACGCAGACCAACATGAACCTCAACGAGGTGATCGCGAATCGCGCGAGCGAGCTGCTCGGCGGCGAGCGCGGCGAAGCGCGCAAGGTGCATCCGAACGACGATGTGAATCGCGGCCAGTCGTCGAACGACGTGTTTCCGACGGCGATGCACGTGGCCGCCGCCTACGCGATCGTCAAGCATCTGCTGCCCGCGCTGAAGACGCTGCGCGAGACGCTCGACGGCAAGGCGAAGGCCTTCGCGGACGTCGTCAAGATCGGCCGCACGCATCTGCAGGACGCCACGCCGCTGACGCTCGGCCAGGAGTTTTCAGGCTATGTCGCACAACTCGATCACGGCATCCGTCACGTGGAATCGGCGCTGCCGCATCTGTACGAACTCGCCCAGGGCGGTACGGCAGTCGGCACCGGTTTGAACGCGCATCCGCAGTTCGCCGACAAGGTGGCGGCGGCAATCGGCAAACTGACCGGCTTGCCGTTCGTCTCCGCGCCCAACAAATTCGAAGTGATGGCCGCGGCCGATGCGCTGGTGTTCGCGCATGGCGCGTTGAAGACGGTGGCGGCGAGCCTGAACAAGATCGCCAACGACATCCGTTGGCTCGCGAGCGGCCCGCGTTGCGGCCTCGGCGAACTGTCGATTCCGGAGAACGAACCAGGCAGTTCGATCATGCCGGGCAAGGTCAATCCGACCCAGTCCGAAGCCTTGACGATGCTGTGCGCGCAAGTGTTCGGCAACGACGTCGCGGTGAATATCGGCGGTGCGAGCGGCAACTTCGAGTTGAATGTGTTTCGGCCGATGATTGCGCACAACGTGCTGCAATCGGTCCGTTTGCTCGCCGACGGCGCGCACAGTTTCAACGACAACTGTGCTGTGGGCATCGAACCGAATCGCGAGCGCATCGATACGTTGCTCAACGAATCGCTGATGCTGGTAACGGCGCTCAATCCGCACATCGGTTACGACAAGGCCGCGCAGATTGCGAAGAAGGCGCACAAGGAAGGTACGACGCTGAAGGCGTCGGCGCTCAAGCTCGGCTATGTCACCGAGCAGCAGTTCGACGAATGGGTGCAGCCGAAGGATATGGTCGGGCATTCGGCGGGGTGATCGCCGATGGGATCGGCCGGAGCTTGGCCGATCCGGCAGATTGGCTGACGTGAATGCAAACAGCAGGCCGCGCGGACGCAATGTTCGCGCGTCCTGTTGTGCATGCCCCTGGCAAGCGGCGGCACGTCCCCGCAAGGCGTGCCGATGCCGACCGAGGCGCCCCTTAAACCTTCCCCTGCGCCACTTCTTCCGGCTTCAGTTCGACGATCGCGTCGAGCGCTTCCTTCACGTCCATCGCGTACCTGGCAAGGCGCTTCTGTTCATCTGTTTCCGGTACGAACGCCGGCACCGGCACGGGGTGGCCGTTCTCGTTGACCGCGACCATCACCACCAGGCAGTCCGTGGTTTGCAGCAGCTCGCCGCCCTTCGGATCGCCTGCCTGCACCGACACGTGGATGTGCATGCTGGTACGCCCCGTCGCCACGACGCGCGCGCGCAGCTCAACCAGGTTGCCGACGAGAATCGGTCGACGGAATCGGATATTGCCCACGCTGACCGTCACGCAGTAGCGCCCCGACCACACCGCCGAGCACGCGTACGCGGTCTCGTCGATCCACTTCATCAACGCGCCGCCATGCACCTTGCCGCCGAAGTTGACCGAGCTGGGCTCGGCGAGAAAGCGGAAGGTGGTTTCGGAACGGTCCAGGGGCGCTAAGGCAGGGGTGCTCATCTTGACTCCGGTCAATCGGACGCATTTAAAGGAGGCGATTATACGAGCGCAATATTGACCCCGTCGCGGATTGGGTGGGGTTATGTAGCCGAATGTCGGCCTGGACGAGCGCAATGCTTTCGTCGAGCTTTCGTTTAGGAACCCGCTTAACCCGCCGCCACAACCGCAGAAACCGCCGCGCGCTGCGGCACGACCGCCGACTCGAAACGCTCCCGATACTCCAGCGGCAATACGCCGAAGCGCCGCACAAAGGCGCGCCTCAAATTCTGCTCGCTGCCGAAGCCACAATCGAGCGCAATCCGCTTCAGCGGCCGGCGCGACTCCGCCAACGCCCGCGCGGCCGCCTCCAGCCGCAGTGCCGACACCGTTTTAGCCGGCGTGCGGCCAACCTCGTCGACGTAGCGTCGGGCGAAAGTCCGCGGACTCATCTGCGCGCGCTCGGCCAGCCGCTCGACCGACAGGTCGTCGCGCAAATGGCCCGCCATCCAGCTATGCAACGCCTCGAATGGTCCGCCTGCCGAGGCCTGCGCTGCCAACGCCGCGCTGAATTGCGACTGGCCGCCGGGCCGCTTCATGAACACCACCAGCCGCCGCGCCGCCTGCATCGCGACCGCGTGGCCGACATCTTCTTCGATCAGCGCCAATGCCAGATCGATTCCCGCCGTCACGCCCGCCGATGTCCAGACGACGCGCCTTTCTTCGCCATGGCCCACGTCGCGGATAAAGATCGGATCAGCGTCGACCTGTACGTTGGGAAAGCGGCGCGCGAGATGCGGCGCTTCCCGCCAATGGGTGGTCGCCCGGCGGCCGTCGAGCAGGCCCGCCGCAGCCAGATAGAAGGCGCCCGTGCAGACCGAGCAGACGCGCCGCGCCTCCGGCGCACGACGCCTGATCCACGCGACGAGTTCCGGCTGTAATGTGCAGTGGTCGTCGATCGGGACGCCGGGGACGATCAGCGTGTCGATCGGCTGGTCGTCGAGCGAATCGAGCCGTTGCGTGACGACCGGCAGGCCAGGAAAGGTTTGCAGCACGCCGCCGTCGATCGACGCGACCGTCGTGCGATAGGCGACCGGCTCGGCAGCGTTGCCAGACTTACCCGCCGCAGCCACCATCGTCAACTCTGCGCGCCAGAACGCCTCAAGCGGCCCGCACGCATCGAGCAGCACGAGGTCGGGAGCGACCGCGAAAACGATATGACGTGCAGCCATCAAGAAACCCCTTGGGCGAGTTGCCGCTTGTTCGACCACGCATACCCGAGCGTAGCCAACGCCGCCAACCCCAGCAGCGGAAAAATCGCGGCATTGATCGTCGCCCAGCCGAAGCGCGCCAGCAATTGCCCGGCGAACAGCGAGCCCAGCGCGGAAAACGCAAACGTCGTGAATTCGCTGGTTGCCTGCGTCTTGGCCCGCTCGGACGGCCGGTACGATTGCGTGAGCAGCGTCGAGCCGCCGACGAACATGAAATTCCACCCCACGCCCAGACATGCGAGCGCCGCGTAGAAGTGCGGCAGATCGGTCGAGCGCAGCGCCAACACACCGCACAGCGCCGACAGCACGATCCCCGCACCGATCACCGGCAACACGCCGAAGCGCCGGATCAGCCGCGCGGAAAACAGCGACGGCGCGAACATGCCGACGAGGTGCCATTGAATGATCGCCGCGCCGTCGCCGATCGTGTGACCGCACGCGACCGCCGCAATTGGCGTCGCGGTCATCACGAACATCATCACGGCGTAGCCGAGCGCGTTATTGGCGAGCGCCGCGGCAAAGATCGGCTGCCGTACGATTTCGCCGAGCGGCCGCGCCGGTTCGTGCGTCACGGCCGCACTCGCGGACGGTGCGGCGTCGCGATACAGCAGCGCCAGCATGGCGATCGATACGAGCCCGAAGCCGGTGACAAGCGCATAGGAGCCGGCGAACGCCACCGGCGCGAGCCAGTCCTTGCTCCATGTGGCAAGAAGTGGCCCGCAGACGGCTGCCACCACGCCGCCGGTGAGCACCGTCGAAATCGCGCGGCTTTTCCCTTCGATTCCGACGGCATCCGCGGCCGCCAGCCGGTAGTACTGCGCGAACGCCTGGAACACACCGACGGTCGCCGTGCCGGCGCAGAACGCCCAGAAGCTGTGATGAAAGATCGCCCACACCGAGACGGCCCCGCCCAGCGCGCCGACACCCGCGCCGAGCATGAAGCCCGCGCGCCGTCCGATGCGCGCCATCAGGAACGACGCGAAGATGGTGGTGAGTGCGGCGGCGACGGTAATCAGCGAAAACGGCAGCGTCGCGAGCGCCTTGTCGTCGGCAAGCGTGTAGCCGACCAGACCGGTCAAGGTCAGATCGATCGAGACCGATGAAGTGTAGAGCGCCTGGCAGACCGCCAGCACGCGCGCGGCGCGCCGGTTATGAGGGTCGGCGTGGCCGGAGCCGGTTTGGGTGGCGGCAAAGGAAGAAACGGCGGAGGGAGCAGCGGGTGGCGGCATCGGTAGGCCTCGGACGGCGAAAGTGGCGATGCCTGGATCGTCACATGGCCGGAGGTGGCAGGAATGCCAATGATGCATCAATTCCAGCCAGTCACCGCACTCGTCCACCTGAAAATGTTGCCGCGTGCGCCTCGCACTTACTTGCGGACCGTCACGCCTTCGTCGATCGTGCCGTACATCGTGATACTGCCGGTGCCCGCACCCGAACTCGAGCCGGAACCGCCCTGCGCGCACGCGCTGAACAGCAGAACCGCGGCCGCGGCCGCGGCCGCGGCGGCAAGAAGAAATTTCATGACGGCGTGTTCCTGCAAAGACAGGGTTCGATTCTAGCCTGACGGGCTTACGCGACGCCAAAGCGGCATCGCCGCACCGAAACGCAGAAACAGCGTCTTATCGAAGCACGCACTAGCCTGCCCTTCCCGCCGGATTTTCGTAGCCACTGCATTCGACGATTCACGCTAATCTGAAACATCGAATACAGCAGCCAGATACAGTGGACTGCATGGCGCCCTGCCCGCGCCGCCAACCGGAGACGCCTGATGCCCACCACCCTCACCGACGAACAGAATCACTTCCCCGGCTTGAGCCGCATCGGTGCGCTGCTCGCCGACCCTGGCCGCGCCGCCATGCTGTGGTCGTTGATGGACGGCAGCGCCCGCCCGGCCGGTGAACTGACGATGATCGCCGGGCTCTCGCCGTCGGCGGCCAGTGCTCATCTGGCGCGTCTGACCGACGGCGGCCTGCTCGCGCTCGAAGTGCGCGGCCGGCATCGCTATTTCCGGATCGCCTCGCCGGATATCGCTGCCTCCATCGAAGCGCTCGCCAATGTTGCGCAGGTCAGCGCCCCGCAACGGGCCGTGCCGCGACCGGTGCGCACCGTGCCGGTCGACATGCGCTACGCCCGCACCTGCTACGACCATATGGCGGGCGAACTGTCGGTACGGGTGTTCGAGCGGCTGGTCGAGCGCGGTCTGCTGACGCTGCACGGTTCGTCGCTCGAAGCCACTACCGACGGCGCCGCCCGCTTCGCCGAGTGGGGCATCGACATGTCCGCCCAGAAGAGCCGCCGGCGCCGCTTCGCCTGTACCTGTCCCGACTGGAGCGAACGGCGTCCGCACCTGGGCGGCGCGCTCGGCGCAGCGCTGCTCGATTCGTGGTCGGCGCATGGCTGGGTCGAACGCACTGAGCGGCCACGGATCTTGCGCATCACCCCGGCAGGCCACCGCCATTTCGACGCGTTCCTGGCCGCTTGAAACAAGCTTAACTGATTGACGTGATTACAAAATTTGCGCATTCAGCTTACGAAACGCTCCATCGAGACCTTTTGTTACACGCTCGTGAGGGAGCCTTACAAAAGTGGGGGCCTTGAAACAATCCGTACGGGTAGAGTGGTTCTCACGGATGCTGCACAATGCGCGTCCGTCGGAGCCAAATCATGAGAACAGTGACCACACCGCAACAATCGAAACGCCGGATCACCGGTTACACGCTGATCGCCGCCGCGGCGTTCCTGTTCGCGGCGCAAGCCACCCTCGCGCAGGAAGCCGAACAGGCGCCGCCAGGGGCTGCTTCACAGAACACCGATCCGCCTGGGCGTGTTGCGCGTCTGAACTACACCGCCGGCGCCGTGACCACCGAACCAGCCGGCGCGACCGACTGGTCATACGCACAGATCAATCGCCCGCTTACCACCGGCGATCAGTTGTGGAACGATCAGAATGCGCGCTCCGAACTGCACATCGGTTCGACCGCGGTACGCCTCGGCCAGTCCACCAGCCTCGACATCCTCAATCTCGATGACAACAGCGCGCAGTTGAAGGTCGCTCAGGGTACGTTGTCGGCGCGGGTGCGCGGACTGGCGCCCGGCTCCTCCTATGAAATCGACACGCCGAATCTGGCGCTCGGCCTGAACGGCCCTGGCGACTATCGCGTCGACGTAGCGCCGGACGGCAGCAGCACCACCGTCACCGTGCGCAGCGGCAGCGCGACCGTGTACGGCGACAGCGGCCAGGTGCCGGTCGCGGCCGGCCAGCAGATCCGCTTTGCCGGCACCAACCTGCAACAGGTCGGCGACAACGGCGCGCCCGGCCTCGACGGCTTCGATCAATGGGCGGCGAGCCGCGACGCTGCGGAAGACCGCTCAGTATCGGCGCGCTACGTGTCGCGCGACATCCCCGGCTATCAGGATCTCGACGCCAACGGCACGTGGCGCAGCAGCCCGCAGTACGGTGAAGTGTGGGTGCCGCGTGAGACACCCGCCGGCTGGGCGCCTTATCACGACGGCCATTGGGTATGGCAAGCGCCGTGGGGCTGGACCTGGGTCGACGACGCACCGTGGGGCTTCGCGCCCTACCACTACGGCCGCTGGGCCTACGATGACGACTCGTGGGCATGGGTGCCGGGACCGGTGGTGGAAAGCGAACCGCCCGTCTACGCACCGGCGCTGGTCGCCTTCGTGGGCGGCGGTGGCGACGGAGTCAACTGGGGCGTGAGTCTCGCGATTGGCGGCGCCGTCGCGGCCGGCGTCGCGTGGTTCCCGCTGGGCCCAGGCGAACCGTGGCATCCGCACTGGGGCGATCACGATCATTGGAGCCCGGGTTACTACAACCGCGTCAACAACACCACGGTCGTCAACAACTACAACCGCAACGTGACGAACGTGAATGTGACCAACATTCACAACACGTACATCAACTATCGCGCGCCGGGCGGCGTGACCGCGGTGCCGGCGACAGCCTTCGTGCACGGTCAATCGGTTGGCCGCTTCGCGCAGAAGGTCGATCCGCAACAGTGGCGCAACGCGCAGATCAATCCGGGCGGTCCGGGGATCGCGCCGGTGAAGGAAAGCTTTGGACCGGGCCTGCGTAACGCGAATTACCGTCCGCCGGCCGGCGTGACGGCGCGTCCGGTCGTCGCGACGCGCAGTCCGGCCGTGCCGGCGGCGTACCACGACAGTCTCGCGCAACGTTTTGCGCAGAGCGGCGGACGTGTGCCGGGCGCGGGCGAGCCGATCGTGCGAACCTCGGTGCCGGCTCACATGGCAGGCGGTCCGGGGGTCATGCCGGCGCAGAACGTGCGGGTCGTGCAGTCGCATATGGCCGGACGGACGCCGGGCGCAGCGCCGGGTGCACCGGGTACGCCTAATGGCATGCAACAGGCCGGTCAGCGACCGGGCGAAGCGCCGCTCAACGGTCAACCGCAACGTGGCGGCGAACCGCAGGCGCGGCCAGGCATGCCGCCGCAAATGGCCAACGTGCATCAGCAACCCGGCGAGGCAGCTCATCCGTCCAATGGCGTGCCCCGTCCGCCGCAAGCGAACGGCGCCAACCCGAACGCTTTCGCGCAACAGCACGGCGCACCGGCGCAAGCCGGTCAGCAACCCGGTGCGGAAGGACGGCACGAGCCTGCATGGACGCAACCGCATACGCCGATGGCCCAGCAGGCGCAGCAGCATGGTGCCCCGCAGGAACAGGCTCGCCAGCCGGAGGCACGTCCTGGGCCGCAGCAACAGGTTCAGCGCCAGCCAGAAGCGCAGCCGCCGCGAGCACCTGAAGTGCGCGCCCAGCCGCAGGCGCCCCAGCCGCAACAGATGCAGCAGGCGCAGCAGCAACCGCGCCAGGAATATCGTCCGCAGCCGCAACAGGTACAGCAGCCGCGTCCTGAACCGCAACCGCAGCAAGTGCAGCAGCCACGTCCGGAGCCGCGCCCGCAACCGCAGCAGGTACAGCAGCCGCGCCCTGAGCCGCGCCCGCAACCACAGCAGGTACAGCAGCCGCGCCCTGAGCCGCGCCCGCAACCGCAACCGCAACAGGTGCAGCAGCCGCGCCCTCAACCGCAACCGCAACAGGTACAGCAGCCGCGCCCTCAACCGCAACCGCAACAGGTGCAGCAGCCGCGCCCTGAACCGCGTCCGCAGCAGGCGCAGCAGCCGCGCCCCCAGCCGCAACCGCAGCACGCCGACCAGCATTCGAGCGGCGGCAATCGTGACGAGCATCACAAAGGCTAAAGGTTACGCGCGCAGCTAGATGCGCTGACAACCCGATAGCCGGAAAGCGGCAAGAAAAAACCCCCGCGATTCGCATCGCGGGGGTTTTTCTTTGAGCGGGCTGCGAGCAGACGCTCAGAGCGCGTTCAGACCGCCATCGGCGCCGTGAGCGGCTCGTGATGCCGGTAGCCGACCAGCGAGAAGTCCGACGGCTCGATCTTCTCGAGCCATTCCGGCTCATACACACCGGTTTTCGCGTAGTCCGGCACACGGTCCGAGATCGCGAAAGCCGGGCTTTCATACGGCTCGCGCGTGAGCTGTTGCTGCAGCATGTCGAGCTGATTCTCGTAGATGTGCGCGTCGCCGATGAAGTAGGTGAACCAGCGCGGCGTATAACCCGTCAGCCGGCCAACCAGATGCAACAACGCCGCGCCTTCGGTCAGATTGAACGGCGTGCCGAGGCCGACATCGTTGCTGCGAATGTACAAACACAGCGAAATTTCGCGCCGCGCAACATTCGGCAGGAACTGATAAAGCAGGTGGCAAGCCGGCAGCGCGATCTGGTCCAGCACGGCGGGGTTCCAGGCATGAAACAAAATTCGCCGGTCGGCCGGGTTCTGCATGATCGTGTCGAGACACTGCCGCAACTGGTCGATCGCCTTGTACAGCAGCACCTTGGGGCTGCCGTCTTCCTCGAATTCCGTCACCACCTGGAAGCCGCGCGCCGTGGCGTCGGCCAATTGCGCGCTCGCGCCTGCGTCCAGCACCTTGTAGGCCGGCCACTGGCGCCACTGCACGCCATACACGTCGCCGAGATCATCCGGGCCCTGGCGATACGGATTGGCGAGCCATTGCGGATTCTGGTTGGCGTTCGCGTCCCACACCTTACAGCCGAGGTCGCGAAAATCCGCGGCGCTGCGCGAGGCGCGCAGAAAGCCGACCAGCTCGCCCACCGCCGATTTGAACGCCAGTTTTTTCGTGGTGACGGCGGGAAAGCCCTGCTGGAGGTCGAAGCGCAACATGGCGCCCGGCATGCTGATGGTGCGGATGCCGGTGCGGTTCTCCTGCCACGTGCCGGTGTCGAGAATCGTGCGGACGAGGTCGAGGTATTGTTTCATGCGGGTTCCTTCGACGAAGCGCGCCCTTGGGTCAGGTGCATGCGCCACGGAGATTGAGCGGAAAACCCGATTTTAACAAGCGCAGCCGGGCGGCGCCCGGTCAAGGTGCGTCGCCGAGAAAATATCGGTGGCTAAGTGGGCAACTAAGTGGGCGACCAAGCCCGTCAGAGATGCGGTACCGAGGCCGGCAATTCGCCGTGCGGCGTGACCAGCGGTTCGCCTTCCATATGGCGCATGCCGTGCGAGCACAGCAGGCGATACAGCGTCACGCGCGAAATGCCGAGTTCCTGCGCGGCGTCGCCGAGACGACCGCGATGACGCAGCAGCGCGAGTTCGATGGCCTGGCGTTCGGCCGCTTCGCGCGCTTGCGCGAGCGAGACGGGCACGATCTCCACATACTCGGCCAACTCGAGATCGCGGGCCGTGATCGCGCGCCCTTCCGACATCACGATGGCGCGCCGCACGCGATTGATCAACTCGCGCACGTTACCCGGCCAGCCGTAGTTATGCAGCGCCGCGATAGCGTCGGGCGCGAAACCGCGCAGACGGCGGCTTGCATCTTTCTTGAAACGTTCCAGCATGTGCCGCGCAAGCAGTTCGATATCCTTACCACGTGCACGCAACGGTGGTTCGTCGATTTGCAGCACGCACAAACGGTGATAAAGGTCGGAGCGGAACCGCCCTTCGATCATCGCGGCCGTCATATCTACGTGGGTCGCCGAGATGATACGCACATCGACGTCGATTGAACCGTGGCCGCCGAGCCGCTCCACCTTGCGTTCCTGCAGGAAGCGCAGCAGGCTCGCCTGGCTTTCGAGCGGCAGATCGCCAATTTCGTCGAGAAACAGTGTGCCGCCGTTGGCCGCTTCCACGCGGCCGATCTTGCGCTGATTGGCGCCGGTGAACGCGCCGCGCTCATAGCCGAATAGTTCGGATTGCAACAGATGCGGTGGAATCGCGCCGCAGTTGATCGGCACAAAAGGCGCATTGCGGCGCGCCGAGCGTTCGTGGATCGCGACCGCGGTCAACTCCTTGCCTGTGCCCGATTCGCCCGAGATAAACACCGGCGCGTCGGTCATGGCCACTTTGCGGATCGAGCGGAACAGCGCGAGCATCGCGTCGCACGAACCGACCATTTCGCCTTCCGCGCCTTGCGACCCATCGTTCGATGCCGGCTCGCCGAGCGAGATCATGCCGTATGCATGGCCGACCGAATCGACGATCCTGTCGCCCGAGTAAGGCACCGTTACATAGTCGAAACAATAGTCCCGCACGAGCCGGCGCAAGGCCGCGTCCTGCAATTGTCCGGGGGTGGTCGCCGCAACCCAGCCGACGTTCGGCATGGTAAGGCAGGACTCGAAGGCGGCAATCTCGTGTGGCTGAAAATCGCTAGACAGATCGAGCAGGCCGCCCGCCGCCATTCCGGCGCGAACAGCACGGCGCACATCGCGCGCCGACCCAACGACTTCGACATGCCAGCCGCGCTGATGGAAGCGAGTATTCAGTTCCGCGCTCGGATCGCGTGAAACGTAAATCAGTTGCCGCGTTGCGGGTTCCATTATTCAGATCCTCTCGTCAACGAACGTTAAGGATGACGCACGCACCTGAACTTCAGTTCAGACACGCTGACTCGTTCGGGATTCGCGATATAGCAAAAACCGAACGGCCATTCCATTCCGTGCGGACAGCTGATCCCCAAGAAAGCGGCGTGTGTGTTTGAGACGGCCCGTTAGCGGGCTTTTTTAAATCTGAAGCTGTTTTCGAGAGCTTACTATACACGCGCCGCTTGGAAAACAATTATGCGAATTTAATCGGAGACTCCTTGTCCAGCAAGGCCAAGCGGCCGATGAATAGTTATTCAGCTTATGAATAAAAGCATTGTGGAAGCGCTTTTCCTGGCGTTCACCCCAAGGTACTTCATACCTTCGGATTTAACGAATTACAGGTATTTTCTGCCTGCCGTTTCAGCGCTGAAACGTTTTTGTCCGATTTCTTCCCTGTTACTCCGCGGTATGCGGGTCACATCCAGACGCACCAATGGATTGCGACTCATGGCACATGTTTCGCTAAATGCTGTGCACCAAGGAGACACATCATGCGACTCGCTTTCCGCATCGACCTGAGCATCATGGCACCTTGCGCCGCACTATGCGCCGCCGCGGTGACCTTGACCGTGCTGTCCGCTGGCGTCAATGCACAGGAATCCGCACAACCTCAATCCGCCACGATGGCCGAAACCGCCGATGCCGGTTCCGCCACCCTCGCGAGCACGACGCTCGCAGCGGTGGCCTCGCCGAACCCGACGGCCACGGATGTCACGAATACGGCGAGCGTCGCCGCGGTGGACAACACCGTGGCCGCCACGAACGACAGCGCCGCGCCCCGCAACGATCTGGCCGGCAACGCGCTGAGCATTCCCGCCGACGCCGCGTCTGTGACCGATCTCGTGCTGGACGATCAGGCGCTGTCCCACCAACGCGGCGGCTTCGGCGGCATGTTGATGGTCTCCGCGACGCCGCAACTGATGCGCGGCTTTAACACCGGTGGCAACGGCGTGACGCTGTGGGACGAAATCGCCCCGCCGTCGCAGTTGCCGGTTCCCGTCGACGTCGCCCGCTCCGCACAAGGCAACATCACGAGCTACCAGAGAAATTAGCGCAACGACCCGCTCGCTGCCGAAGACCGCACCGACCGATCGTCCGCCCGCAAGGAACTGACATGAACGCTTCAACCCAGAAGGCGGGCAGCCGCCACCGCTGCGCAGCCTTGCTGTCCGCGCTGCTCGGCGTGCTCGCTGCCGGCGCCGTGACGAGTGCCACCGCGCAGCAGGTGAGCCAGCCGGGCAACCTCGTCATCGAGCGCGACATCACGCCACGCGATGCGTTCGTGCCGGTGCCGAAGAGCCAGGACCCGATCGCAGTCCAGGTTCAAACCTTCCCGAGGGCGACCTTCGATCGCGCGATCGGCACGATGGCGAGCGACCTCGACCTGAACGGCGCGCACGGCACCGCCGGCATCTCCGGCAACGGCTATATGCCTGCGCTAGTCGGCGCCAACGGTATTACACACATGCTGGCGGGCAACGGCAACAACGTTCCGGTCGGCGCAGGCGCCAGCTTCGGCGGCGCAGGTGGAATCGGCAGCTCGATTGCCCAGTCGGTCAACGGTGCACTCGCCCCCCTGGGCGCCGCTCTAGGAGCCATGAAATGACAACCTCACGCGCGCCGGCCAAGCGCCTTCCGTCACGCAAACAGTCGCGCTGGCCCCTGCTCGCCTGGGCATTGCTTGGCTGTGCGAGCTTCGCGGCCCATGCCCAAACGGTGCCGGCCCAGATCGACGCGCAGTCGCTGATCGGCAACGGCGCGGTCATCGGCGCCACCGGGGTTATCGCCATCAACGAGGCATCAGGCCTCGATAACGTACAAGCGAACCAGGGCGTGCTCACCAACGGCAAAGTCCCTCTCAACCTGATCGGAAGCTCGCAGAGCGCGTCCACGAACGCCAGGACGACGGCCGCTAGGAGCACGATCGGTAGTAATGCATTTTCAAACACCTCTGGCCTTATCGAAGTGAATCAGTCGGCGGGTGTAGGGAATCTTCAGCGGAACAGCGCCGTTATCGGAACTGGGCCGATTGAAGGGGAGATCGTAGCGGATGGGGTGCTATCCGCTACGACCGCCAAAGGCGGTGGCCTGGGAAGGTCCGGCGAAAACCACGACGCACGCGAGGTATCCATCGGTGCGGACGCGCTCAAAAACGTCAGTGGGATCGTCCAGATCAACCAGACAGCCGGCTCAGGTAACGTCAGTTCAAATAGTTTTGTGCTCCGTCCCCCGGCGGGCACCTTTTTCTAACGAGCCACACTCTTTATCGGAGCGTCATCATGAAGCGCACAATCATTGCAGCGGCTGTTTTGTCAACGATGGCAGCAAGTTCGGCTTATGCAGAAGGATGCACGGCCGGCTGCGACCCGGCTGAGCTTTTTACGGCAACGAACGTCTACACCGAAATCGGCGAATTCGGCTTCATTACGCTGCACGGCAAGGTTAACGTGTCGAGCAGTTCCGGCGCCACGGTCAACAACACGCAAAGCGTGAACATCGGCGGCGTCGACATGAAAACGCCTCCGCAGAGCTATGTCTCCGGCAACGTGACCACAACCGTCAACACGACGGATAGCTGGAATCATGCGAGCGGCAGTGGCAGCGGCTGGGGTGTGAGCCAGTCGTATAGCGACCACGCCTGGGCCTATAACAAGACCAACACGCAAACCAGCACGGCCTCGTCGAGCTCCTCGTTTAGCCAAGGCGGCGGCTCCGCTGCGGGTATCGCGTCGTCGTATAAGGGCTACGACTACGTGAACACACATGCCTCCGCGAACGGCTTCATCGCAGCAGGCTTTATCGCTGGTCTCGGCAGCGGCCCCGGCGTCATCTTCGGCGGCGTCGCAGCGGGCTTCGCCGCCGCCCTGAACACGCACGCCTCGGACAACTACGGCGGCGGCTTCGCTGGCCAGGCAGCCGGCTACAGCGTGGAGTGGGGCAGCACCGCAGCAGCCAGCGCGAGCACGGCGACGGAAAGCAGCAGCGGCCATGGCGAAAAGGTCAGCGCCAGCTACTCGTCAAACAGCCACGCCTACGGATGGACCCATAACTACGACGACAGCAAGGGCTCCGTCACGGTCACGGGCAGTGTGACCCAGCACATCAACACCGAAACGCCGACGACGATGTCCGCCGGCATCGGCGATCACGCGCTGGATACCGCGAGCGGCAACATTGGCGTCAACATCGCCACCGGCGTAGACAACGCCCAGTCCAACGACGCCGCCCTGTCGAACATGGATGTCGGCCCTGTGTTCGGCACTGCACAGATCTACTCGACTCAATCGTCGAGCGGCAAGGCGAAAGTGGGAGACTTCAACTTCGTTGCTTCCGTCGGCGCAGGCGCGCTGGCAAATGCGACGGGCAATATCGGGGTGAACGTGGCCTCGGGCGCGGGCAACGTGCAAAACAACAGCCTGGCAGCATCGGCTACGACAGACAGCAGCAGCAGCGGGATGGGCTGGGAGCATAACAAGGGCGGCAAGCAAGGTGGCGAAGTCATCGCAAGCGACCAGAACTGCCAGACCGCGGAAGCAGGTGTCAAAGGCCAGTTCACCGGCTCGTCGATGCTTGGCGCGGGTGCTCTCGCCAATGCTACCGGCAACATCGGTGTGAACATCGCGTCGGGTGTAGGCAACCTGCAACACAACGGCCTTGCAGTCGCCAGCGTGTCGCATCAGTAAGTAGAGCTGCATCGCAGGAAGACGCCGGTCAGCCTTCGTACTGACCGGCTGTCTCCCCAGGGGGGAATAGACCATGTTCGGGGTGAGCAGGGTAACGCCTGGCTTTTTTCTGGCACTCTTCGCTGGACTCGTGCTGTCGCAAACGGGTCACGCGCAGAGTGCCCTTTCCATGAACGCAGCAGCGGGCGTGCCGTTCGACGTGAACGTGCGCTCGATCCGCGAGATCCGCTACAACCACATCGTTTCGCAGCGTTACGACTATAGCTGCGGCTCGGCCGCTCTGGCCACGTTGCTGAAGTACGGCTACGGGATCGATATTCCCGAACCCGAAATGATCCAACGCATGATGGTGTTTTCGACACCAGAGGTGGTGGTCAAGAACGGCTTCTCGATGCTTGACATGAAGAAGTTCGTCGAAACGATCGGCCTGCGTGGCCGCGGTTTCCGCGTCACCCCTGAAGCGCTCTATCACCTGCAGATTCCTGTGCTCGTGCTGATGAACAGCGACGGCTACGAGCACTTCGTGATCGTCAAGCACGCGGAAGACAGCCGTGTCTTCATTGCCGACCCGGCGCTCGGCAACCGCATCGTCATGGAAGACGACTTCGTCAAGAAATGGAACGGCCTCGTGTTCGCGGTCGTCGGCAAGCCATTTATGGAGGATTCTCCGCTCTTGCAAGGCAACGAGTCGCTCGCGCTAAAGCTGCGCGAACGTGCGCTGGAAAACGGTACGGCAGCGACTCCCTTTGTTGAATACGGTTTGATCAAGGCAGAGTTGTTCTGACTCATCATGGACCGAAACTTACTCACCATAGGCTGTGCGTTGTGTTTCACAACGTGCGGCCTCGCATCAGTCGCACACGCTGCCGAGCAGACATCTACGGTGTTTGAAGACGTCGGCGCCCTCAAGCTGCAACCTGTCGACGACGCCATCCTTGCCAACCAGACCGGCAAAGGCATTGCTGGGGACATCATTTCGGGCGCCGTTATCACCCTGCTGTCGCAATGGCAGTTGCCGAACGGCGCCACCGCTGTCGCCTCGGGCTCGCTCGCGATCGGTACAAACACGTCCAACCAGCCGAACGTCAAGTTCAATTCAGCGGCCTCGGTGACCGGCCCGAACGTGCGCGAGGGCAGCGGCGCCAACCGCAACGCCAGCGCGACCGGCGGGCAGAACGTCAACGTCAACGGCGTCTCGCAGATTACCCAGGTGGCAGGCAACGGCAACCTCGGGACGAACCAGGCGCTGATCGATTTCGACGCCTCGCCAGGCAGCCTCGCGGGCGGGTCCTATAACAACGCAACGTCGGCCGCAGCAAGCAATGCGAACGGCTCGGTGAAAGCCTCCGTCAGTCTCGCCAACGGCGGCATTTCGATTTCGTTGCAGACGCCGGGCGGTATCGCCACCCAAACCATCGCGCCGTCCAGCGCGCAACAGGCCGGCATGATTGCCCAACTCTTGCAGATCGCAGGCAATAACCAGCAAGTCGCCAACCAGTTGCAACTGCATTTGCAGACGCAGCAGATGTCGGCCCCGATGCTGCGCCAGATTGGCGTACTACAAGCCCTGCAAAACACCGTAAGGAGATAACACGGGCCGCCGCCCGACCAGGTAGGAGACCGAAGTACCAAACGACCGCGTGATGCACAAGGAGACATGCGACGCGCAGTCAGAATACCGGGGGAACAAAAATGATCAGATTTTCAAAGACTGGGGCGCCGCGCATGGCGTTGGCGGCTATTCCAGCCGCCGTCATGCTTTTCGCGCTATCGCAGGGGGCCGGCGCGCAGGCGCTCGCCGATCAATCGATCGAAGAACGGCTGAACACGCTCATGCGTGTCGTCAGCGAGCAGCAAAAGCAGATCATCTCACTCGAACGGCAGGTCACGAACCTCGAAATGTCGCAGCGCGGCCGCGGCGCACCGGGTTACGGTGAGCCGGCCGGCAACGGCGCGGTCGCCGAGCAACCCGGCGCAGACGGCCTGCCTGTGCCGCTGCCGCCGCTTGCCCAGGTGAACCCGGGCACCCCCGCGCCGGGGGGCGCCACGGGTACCGCGACAGGCGTGCCGGTCACTCCGCCGGTGCCGGAAGGCAGCAGTGGCGGCGGCCTGCCGGCAGCGACCGACGGCAGCGGTGCAATCGGCCAGACGCAGAAGGCCGCGCAACCGGTGCGCACCCAATCGGAAGACGCGGTGGTGCAGAGCCAGCAGCACACGCCTCTGTTCGAGCACAAGCTGACCCTCGACTGGGGTATCAACGATACCTACTACGACCGCCGCCAGTTGCAACTGTCCGGCTTCCTCGCGCTCGATGCGATTTTCCTCGGCAACATCAACCTCGGCGAGACCAAGTCGCACCAGGTGATGGCCGACCTCGACACGCGCTACGGTCTGACCGACCGCATCAGCGTCGACGTCGACGTGCCCTATATCTACCGGCATAGCAACTTCATCGTCGGCGGAGCCGGCGGTGCGGCAAATTCGGTCTCGGACGCCTCGGCAAATTCGAGCGATATTGGCGACGTCAACTTCGGGATCTACTACCAGTTCCTGAAGGAAACCAACAATCTGCCGGACCTGGTCGGCAGCCTGCGCATCAAGGCGCCGACCGGTTCGTCGCCGTTCGGCATCAAGCTGGCGCAGGTCGATGCCAACAACACCAACCTCGTCGCCCCCACGAAGCTGCCCACCGGCACCGGCTTCTGGAACATCACGGCGGGCCTGTCGGTGTTGAAGACCTACGACCCGGTCGTGCTGTTCGGCAGCGTTTCGTACACCTACAACATTGCCCGCTCGTTCTCGGACATCTCGTCGGTGATCGGCCAGACCGAACCGGCGACGGTCAAGATCGGCGACGTCGTGCAGTTCGGCGGCGGCGTGGCGCTGGCGTTCTCGGACAAGGACTCAGCGAGCATTTCGTACACCATGGCGCTGGAACCCGAGTCGCAGACCAAGGCGCCAGGCGGAACCTATTCGAAAGTGCCGGGCAGCGAGACCACCGCTGCCGCACTGACCTTCGGCTTGAATCACGTAGTGAACAAGCACTTGACGATCAACGGTTCGGTATCTGTCGGCCTCACGCCCGACACGCCGAACTTCGTGATCGGCTTGCGCTTTCCCTACACTTTTTGACGTGCCAACGATACGAGGTTGATCGTGCGCGAATCACCCCATCTGAGCAGCGTTACACCGCCCTCCGGCGCTCATCTGTCGATTGCCCGAGCGTCAGACGTTTCTGCGACACGAGCAGCCGAAGTCCTCGTGGGGCGGCCGTCGGAAGTCTCTTTGGCGCGACCTCACGAGGCCGCTCCGGAATGCTTGCACGAGGCCTCCGTCGCAGCGAATGGGAGCGGTCTGCTGCACGCGCGGACCGATCGGGCGCTGCTGTACGTCGCACGCTCGCCGGACGAGGCGCTAAGCGCCCATCTGAAGAGCCGCGGCTGGCACGTGATGGTAGCCCGCTCGGCGCATGAGGTCTCGCGCCTGCTCAAGCCCGACGTGATATGCGCCGGCATCGTCGACCTGGCCAGCTTTGCGCCGCGCGACCTTGGCGGGTTCGAAACGAGCCTGCGTCAACAGCAGATCGGCTGGATTGCGCTCGCCACTGCGGAACGCCTCACCGACGTCAACGTGCGGCGTCTGATCCGCCACTACTGCTTCGACTACGTCAAGACACCGGTGGCCAACGCCACGATCGACTACCTCGCCAGTCACGCATTCGGCATGGTGACGTTGTGCGATGCCGACGAGATCCCGCCTGCCGCGCCCGCCGCCGACGACGAAGAAGAGATGGTCGGGACCTGCGAAGCGATGCAGCAACTCTTCCGCACGATTCGCAAAGTCGCCAACACCGACGCCAGCGTGTTCATCTCGGGTGAATCCGGCACCGGCAAGGAACTCACGGCGTTGGCGATCCACGAACGCTCGCCGCGCCGCAAGGCGCCTTTCATCCCCATCAATTGCGGCGCGATTCCACACCATCTGTTGCAATCCGAACTATTCGGTTACGAACGCGGTGCGTTCACCGGCGCGAACCAGCGCAAGATCGGCCGGGTCGAGGCCGCGGACGGCGGCACCTTGCTGCTCGACGAAATCGGCGACCTGCCGATGGAAAGCCAGGCAAGCCTGCTGCGCTTTTTGCAGGAAGGCAAGATCGACCGGCTCGGCGGCCGCGAATCGATCCCGGTGGATGTGCGAATCATTTCGGCGACCCACGTGGATCTCGAGATCGCGATGCGCGACGGACGGTTCCGCGCCGACCTGTTCCACCGCCTGTGCGTGCTGCGTGTCGACGAGCCGCCGCTGCGCGCCCGCGGCAAGGACATCGAGATTCTTGCGCATCACATCATGCACAAGTTCAAGACCGACAGCGCGCGCAAGATCCGTGGCTTTACGCCGTCGGCGATCGAGGCAATGTACAACTACGGCTGGCCCGGCAATGTCCGCGAACTGATCAACCGGGTGCGCCGCGCGATCGTGATGGCGGAAAACAAGCTGATTTCCGCCGAAGACCTCGACCTCGCGCAGTTCACCGAGCAGGAGACCATGAGCCTCTCGCAGGCGCGCGAGGCCGCCGAGAAGCGCGCGATCGAAGCAGCGCTGCTACGGCATCGCCACCGACTGAACGAGGCGGCGATCGATCTGAATATTTCGCGCGTCACGCTGTACCGGCTGATGGGTCACCACGGCTTGCGGGAGCTGAGCGCCGTTGACGAGAAGGCGTCGTTTGAACCGAGCGCCGCCGACGAGGCTGCCCATGAATGATGGGGCGCCTCGCGCGGCACCGTGTTGCACCTCAGGTAGAATCATCCTGGTTACGTTCCCCTTTCCATTCGATGACGACGCTCACCCTGATCGTCGCTCGCGCCAATAACGGCGTGATCGGCCGCGACAACCAGTTGCCCTGGCGACTTCCCGAAGACCTCGCGTTCTTCAAGCGCACCACGATGGGCGCGCCCATCATCATGGGCCGCAAGACGCATGAATCGATCGGCCGGCCGTTGCCGGGACGCCGCAACATTGTCGTGACACGGGATGCCGCACGGCGCTTTCAGGGCTGCGACGCGGCCACCACGCTCGAAGACGCGCTGAAGCTCGCCGCGCAGGATCAGGCGCCGGAGGCGTTTCTGATCGGCGGCGCGCAGTTGTATGCGGAAGGTTTGCGTCAGGCGGACAAGCTGATCATCACCGAGATCTCCGCCGACTTCGAAGGCGACGCCACGTTCCCCGAGCTCGATGAAGGCGAGTGGGAAGAAGTCGCGCATGAAACGCATCGCGCGGACGCGCCGAATGACTTCGATTACGCGTTCGTGACGTATAAGCGTAAGGGCACTTGAGAGTGTTGCAGCGCGCCTGAATGACGGTCTGCGCTTCGCGCATTCGTCATTCACCGTCACTCAACACGCACGCATAAAAAAACGCCACGCGGTTGCTCGCGTGGCGTTTCTGTTTGCAGCGCCGTTGTGCAGCCCTGCTGCGCAGCCGGTCGGCGCTTGATCGAACCGCTTACTGCCCGGCGATCGTCATCCGTTCGATCAGCACCGAGCCCGTTTCCTTGGTGCCGCGCGTGATCGTATCCGCGCCGATCGCGACGATATGGCGGAACATCTCCTGCAAGGTGCTCGCCACCGTGATTTCCTCGACCGGATACTGGATCTTGCCGTTCTCGACCCAGAAGCCCGACGCGCCGCGCGAATAGTCGCCCGTCACGTAGTTCACGCCCTGCCCCATCAGTTCGGTCAGCAACAGGCCCGTGCCGAGCTTCTTCAGCATTTCTTCGAAGTCGTCTCCCGGGCGCGTCTTCGAGCTGCGCAGCGACAGATTGTGCGAACCGCCGGCGTTGCCGGTTGTCTGCATGCCGAGCTTGCGCGCCGAATAGGTGGACAGGAAGTAGCCTTCCACCACGCCGTCCTTCACCACCGAACGCTGTTTCGTACGCACGCCTTCTTCGTCGAACGGCGCGCTGCCCATCGCACGCGCGACGTGCGGATCTTCGACCACCTGGACGTGCGGCGCGAACACCGGCTTGCCGAGGCTATCGACGAGGAACGAGGTCTTACGGTACAGCGCGCCGCCGCTCGTGGCCTGGACGAACGCGCCGAGAATGCCGGCGGCGAGCGGCGCTTCGAACAGCACCGGCACCTTGCGCGTGTCGAGCCCGCGCGCGCCGATGCGCGACAGCGCCCGTTGCGCGGCGTAGCGGCCCACCGCTTCCGGATCGGCGAGGTCGGCCGCGCTGCGGGTCGACGTGTACCAGTCGTCGCGCTGCATGTTGCGCGCGCTGCCGGCGATCGGCGCGCAGGCGATGTAGTGGCGCGAGTACGGATAACCCGCAAGGAAGCCGCGCGAAGTGGCCAGCACGAACTGCGAGTGCTGCGCCGAGACGCTCGCGCCTTCCGAGTTCTTGATCTGCGGATCGGTGGCGAACGCGGCGTCTTCCGAGCGGCGGGCGATTTCCACCGCTTCGTCGGCCGACAGATTCCACGGGTGATACAGATCGAGATCGCGCGGCGCGGTTTCGAGCAAGTCTGCTTCGGCGAGACCCGCGCAGTCGTCTTCCGCGGTGAAGCGGGCGATGTTGTACGCCGCCGCAACCGTATCCTTCAAGGCCTGCGACGAAAAATCCGAGGTGCTCGCGTTGCCGCGCTTGTTACCGATGAACACCGTCACGCCGACCATCTTGTCGCGGTTGTGTTCGATCGTCTCGACTTCGCCGCGCCGCACGGAGACGGACAGGCCGTCGCCTTCGGAGATCTCGGTCGCCGCGTCGGTGCCGCCGAGCGACTTCGCGTGACGAAGGATGTCCGAGGCGATTTCCTTCAGTTCATCCTGGGTATGCGGAAAAAAGCGCTGCTTGACGTCCATGTCTGCTGCCATTGTCGTTGCCGTCCTGTTCGGGGCCGAGCGGCCCTGTGTGTTCGCCCATGCCACGCACGTGCGTGCGCATTTGCAAGTGCATTCGCGTGCGCGTTTGCGTAGTCACGCATCCCGCGATCATAGCAAGGGTTGCGAAGCCGTACCTGGCATTCGCCGCGTCCGCCGGAGCCGGCGAGCGCACTTGTGCACAGCAGCACGGCGGGCCCGGCGTGCGCGGCACGCTACAATATCGGTATGACACGCAAAACCCGCATTCAACCCATCGAATCCGCCGAGCCGGAAGTCGACGAGAACGGCTACGACCGTCCCAGCAAGTCCCAGCTCAAGCGCGAAATGCACGAGCTGCAGGAACTGGGCTCGGCGCTGATCGCCCTGCCGAAAGACGCGCTCAAGCGCATGCCGATGCCCGAAAAGCTCGACGACGCCGTGCGCGAAGCGCGCCGCATCACCGATCACGAAGGCAAGCGCCGCCAGGTGCAGTACGTCGGGCGCGTGATGCGCTCGCTGCTGGACGGGGAAACCGCCGCCCTGCGCACCGCGCTCGACACCTATAACGGCGTCAACAAGGCGGAAACGGCCAAGCTGCACTGGATCGAGCGCACCCGCGAGAAACTGCTCGCCGACGACGCCGCGCTGACCGAATTCATCCGCCAGCACCCGAACGCCGATCCGCAGCAGGGCCGCACGCTGATCCGCAACGCCCGCAAGGAAGCGCAGCAAAGCAAGCCGCCGCGCTACTTCCGCGAGTTGTTCCAGTGGATCAAGAACGCCGACGGCCCGTCTGCCGAGACCGATTCCGAAGCGGAAGACGCGCTGGAAGACGACGATGACGACCGCGACGCGTAAGGCTACACGTAATCATCCGGACGAAATCGTGATCGGCCTCGTGTCGATCAGCGATCGCGCGTCGACAGGCGTCTACGAGGATAAAGGCATTCCGGCGCTGCAGGAATGGCTCGGCGCCGCCCTGACCTCGCCGTTCCAGGTGGTCACCCGCCTGATTCAGGACGATGCGCCCACCATTTCCGCCACGCTGATCGAACTGGTCGACGAAGTGGGTTGCGATCTGGTGCTGACCACCGGCGGCACCGGCCCATCGCGCCGCGACGTGACGCCGGAAGCGACTTTGGCGGTGGCGACCAAGGAAATGCCGGGTTTCGGCGAGCAGATGCGGCAAATCAGCCTGAATTTCGTGCCGACCGCGATTCTGTCGCGCCAGGTGGCGGTGATCCGCGAAACCGCGGATCACGCGGCGCTGATCATCAACCTGCCAGGGCAGCCGAAGTCGATCAAGGAAACGCTGGAAGGTTTGCGTGACGCAGACGCTGGCCGCGCCGTGAAGGCGCCGGGGATTTTCGCCGCGGTGCCTTACTGCATCGACCTGATCGGCGGCCCGTATGTGGAAACGAACGCCGACGTGGTGAAAGCGTTCCGGCCGAAGAACGCGGTGCGCGCGCCCCGGCAGGGTTGAAGCTGAAACGACGGCTGATGGATTATTCCGCGGCCGGCGTTTCCGGCACCTGCGAGGCCGCCGGAATCAGGAAGTGCTCGCGGTAGTACTTCAGTTCGTCGATCGATTCATGGATGTCGGCCAGCGCCGTATGCATGGCGCGTTTCTGGAAACCCTTGTAGATCGCCGGCTGCCAGCGGCGGCACAGTTCCTTCAGCGTGCTGACGTCGAGATTGCGGTAGTGGAAGAAGCGCTCCAGATCCGGCATCCAGCGCGCCATGAAGCGGCGGTCCTGGCAGATCGAGTTGCCGCACATCGGCGATTTGCCGGGCGGTACATAAGCGCCAAGAAAGTCGCGAATCTGTTCCGTGGCGTCCGCTTCGCTCACCGTCGACGCCTTCACGCGGTCGATCAGCCCCGAGCGGCCATGCGTGTTCTGATTCCACTGATCCATTTTGGCGAGCGTTTCGTCGCTCTGATGAATCGCCAGCACCGGCCCTTCGACCAGGCGGTCGAGCGTCGAATTCGTCACGACCACCGCGATTTCGATGATGCGGTCGGTGTCCGGCTCGAGCCCGGTCATTTCCATGTCCAGCCAGACGAGATTCATGTCGCTGCGCACGAGCGGCGGCTGTTCGGTGGAGTCGAGGATGTCAGTCATGAAGGCAACCCTGATGGCCGGGCAGACGGCTTCTCCGGAAGCGCGCTTGCCGCGGCGATTGTTCGTATGAGATTGGTTTGAGCCGGCTTGGGCCTGCATGGGCCGGGTTTGAGCCGGGTTTGATCTTATCCCCCCGCCGCCGGGCGGGAAGAAACATATAATTCTCGCATAGATACCACGGAATCCCCGGATGCCTACCCTGTACTTCACTGTTCTGTTCGTCGTCGCCGTCGTGGCGATGGTCGGCACCAAGCTGTGGCTCGCGTCGCGGCAGATCCGCTTCGTCGCCGGCCATCGCGAGCAGGTGCCGAGCCAGTTTGCCGGCACAATCGCGCTCACCGCGCACCAGCGCGCCGCCGACTACACCGTTGAACGCACGCGCCTCACCATGATCGAGATCGTCGTCGGCGCGGCCGTGCTGATCGGGCTGACGCTGCTGGGCGGCGTGCAGGCGCTCGATCTCGCGATCTCCGACTGGCTGGGCCGCGGCTACGCCGGCCAGATCGCGCTGGTCGCGGCGGTGATCGCGATTACCAGCATGATCGATCTGCCGTTCGAGTACTACCGGCAATTCGTGGTCGAGCAACGCTTCGGCTTCAACCGCATGAGCAAGGGTATTTTCTTTCTCGACCGCCTCAAAGGCGTCCTGCTCGGTGCGGCGTTCGGCCTGCCGCTGCTGTTCGTCGTGCTGTGGCTGATGAACCAGGCGGGCAGCCTGTGGTGGCTGTGGACGTGGATCGTCTGGGTCGCGTTCCAGTTGCTCGTGCTGGTGCTGTACCCGTCGTTTATCGCACCGCTCTTCAACAAGTTCGAACCGCTCAAGGACGAAGCGCTGAAAAGCCGCATCGAAGCCCTGATGCAGCGCTGCGGTTTCGCCGCCAAGGGTCTGTTCGTGATGGACGGCAGCCGCCGTTCGGCGCACGGCAATGCGTATTTCACCGGCTTCGGCGCGGCCAAGCGGATCGTCTTCTTCGACACGCTGCTCGCGCGCCTGTCGGGCAACGAGATCGAAGCGGTGCTCGCGCACGAACTCGGCCACTTCAAGCGCCGTCACGTGATCAAGCGCATGGTCGTCATGTTCGCGATCAGCCTCGTGATGCTCGCCCTGCTCGGCTGGCTGACACAATGCGTGTGGTTCTATGAAGGACTGGGCGTGCGGCCGTCGCTGATCGGCGGCAATAGCGGCCTCGCGCTGGTGCTGTTCTTCCTCGCGCTGCCGGTGTTCCTGTTCTTCGTCACGCCGCTCGGCAGCCTCAGTTCGCGCAAGCACGAGTTCGAGGCCGATGCCTTCGCCGCGACGCAAACCGATGCGCAAGACCTCGTCAACGCGCTCGTCAAGCTGTATGAGGACAACGCATCGACCCTGACGCCCGATCCGCTCTACACCGCGTTCTATTACTCGCATCCGCCGGCGTCGCAGCGGATCGACCGCCTGCTGCGGCACGCATGAGCGGCCGCTCCCCGAAAGCGCCGCGCGCGCCGTCCAGCACGCGCGTAGGCGGTCTGGTGATTGCCGCTCATGGGCGGCACTACCTGGTCGCGCCGGAAGACGGCAGCCCGATGCTCCAGTGCTTCCCGCGTGGCAAGCGTAGCGAAGTGGCGGTCGGCGATCGCGTGATTTACGAACCGACTTCGGCGGATCAGGGTGTGATCGTCGAAATCGGCGAGCGGCGCAATCTGCTGTATCGCTCGGATCAGTACAAGTCGAAACTCTTTGCCGCGAATCTCGACCAGTTGCTGATCGTGCTCGCAACCGAGCCGCATTTCAGCGAGGACCTGCTCGGCCGCGCGCTGGTCGCCGCCGAGGCAAACGAGTTGAAGCCGTTGATCGTGTTGAACAAGATCGACGTGACCGGCGCGCTGGAGGGCGCGCGCAGGCGGCTCGAACCGTACCGCGCGCTCGGCTACACCGTGGTCGAAGTGTCGATCAAGACGCAGCCTGATGCCGCGCGCCCCGCGTTGCTCGAGCATCTGCAAGGTCATTCGACGCTGCTGCTCGGCCAGTCGGGCATGGGCAAATCGACGTTGGTGAATCTGCTGATTCCGGATGCCGAAGTCGCGACACGCGAGATCTCGACCGCGTTGAACAGCGGCCGGCACACCACCACCTTCACGCGGCTCTACCCTTTGCCTGGTGCCGACGGCGGTGCGTTGATCGATTCGCCGGGCTTCCAGGAATTCGGCCTGCATCATCTGACCGAAGGCCGGCTCGAACGCGCGTTTCCCGAGTTCCGGCCGTTGCTGCCGAACTGCCGCTTCTACAACTGCCATCATTTGCAGGAGCCGGGCTGCGCAATTCTCGAAGCGGTCGCCGATGGCGGGATCCGGCGCGAACGGCATGCCCTGTATGCGCAACTGGTGCACGAAGCCAGCCAGATCGTGCGCTAACGCGCGCCGCTGTCGAACCATGGATTCACGATGAAATTGATGCGCGCGCCGAATCTGATCATCGGACAGCATTGGGTCAATGTGCTGGAGACGGCGGGTATCGCTTGCGAGTTGCATAACCGTTATCTGAACGGCGCGCTCGGCGATATTCCGGCGGATCAGTGCGCACCGGAGCTGTGGCTTGTGGATGAGCGCGATGAGGTGATGGCGCGGCGGTTGATCGATGCGGCTTCACATGGCCCGGCGGCGGGGTCGCCTTCGTGGCGATGCCGTCAGTGCGGGGAGACGCTCGAGGCGCAGTTCACGGTGTGCTGGCAGTGTGGGACGGCGCGTGATCCGCTGGATGGATGAAGCGGTTGGAGCGCATCAGGCAAGCCACACCGCGATCGTCAGCATCAGCAGCAAAATCATCCACAGCACCACCGCACGCCACACCAGACCCACCGCCGATTGCAGCGTGCGCGGCGTGCAGTCGTCGCCGACTGACATCGGGCCGCCGTCGCCGGTGGTCAGCGCATCGAGGCTCGAGGGTTCGGCAAGCGGCCCGCTCAATCGCGCGCCCAACGCGCCGCTGCCCGCGGCCAGCAACACGCCGTCGTTCGCATCCGGCCACTGACGCGCATGGTTGCGCCATGCATAAATCGCGTCTTCGAAATTGCCGACAATCGCAAAGCCCAGCGACGTGAGCCGCGCCGGCACCCAGTCGATCACGAAGAAAGCACGTTGCGCGAAGCTCGAAAACGCCGCCGTGCGATCGTCGGCCGGCCGTGCCCATGCACGCGCCAGATATTCGGCGATCCGATACAGCACCGCGCCCGCCGGCCCGACCGGAATCAGGAACCAGAAGAACACGCCGAACACATGCCGATGCGAGGCGACCACCGCGTGAATCAGCGTATGACGCACGATCTCGCTAACGGGCATATCCACGGTATCGAGCCCGGTCCATTCATTCAGGATTTCACGGGCGCGCGGCACGTCGTCGTTATTCAACGCGAGGTGGATATCCGTGAAGTAATGGCTGAACTGCCGGAAACCGAGCGTGAAGTACAGCACCGCGACGTTCCACAGGAACGCCAGCGCGAAGTGAATGTGATACAGCACGTAGTAGATAAGCGCGACGGCCAGCGTCCAGGGCACCACCACCACCAGCCACGCGAGCAGGCCATGCTTGGGCTTGCCGGCATCGAATCCGTGCGCCGCCGACTCTGCATGGTATTGAAGCAATGCCGCCACCGGATTGTTCAGCGACAGCGCGCGGACCTGTTCAATAATCAGAGCCAGCAATACGGAGAAAAAAGTCATGCGATGCGCCGTGCTTTTCGAGTTTTTACGATTGTTTTATAACGATAGCACAGGGTCGGATGCCACTGAGCACGGACGTTGACAAACACCCAACAAGTGCACAACCCGCGGCGATTCAAGCCGCGAGAAAGCGATAGAAGTTGCGCAGCATCGCCGCCGTCGCGCCCCAGATGAAATAGTGGCCGCCCACCTGCCCCTCGCGATCCGCCGCTTCCGCCGACGCGGGCCGCGGATAGGGCATGGCGAAAAAGCGACGCTGGCCACCTTCGTAACGAAACACGCGCTCTTCGTGATGCGCGGGGTTCATCAGAAAAGCGAGCGGCACTTCGAAGACTTCGGCCACTTCGAACGCATCCGCTTTCAACGTGAACGGCGGATGCACCAGACCGATTACGGGCGTCACACGAAAACCGGTGCCCGTCAGATAGTCGGGCAACGCACCGAGAATTTCAACGCGCGACGGATCGAGACCGACCTCTTCCTGCGCCTCGCGCAACGCCGTAGCGGTTGCATCCGCGTCGAACGGCTCATGACGGCCGCCGGGAAAACTCACCTGGCCGGCGTGGTCGTTCAGATGGTCGGCACGTTGAGTCAGGAGCACGGTGAGGCCGTTGTCACGCACGACCAACGGCACCAGCACAGCGGCAACGCGCGGATCGACGTGCTGGTCGCGCCACGGTGCTTCGATAATCGGCTCAGGCGTCCAGCTCAGGCGCTGCTCGAAGCGCGCACGCAGACCGTCGGGCGTCAGGCGCCCGGCAACCACCGGTGGCAGATCGGCACCCGTCGCTTCGACAGGTAGAGTTTCAGGCTCAAAGGCGGGGCGGATCAACGGGTCTCTCGGAATGAGCGGATAGGGGACATTCCGCTATTTTGACCTGGCAAACAAAAAAGCACCCGCGAGGGGTGCTTTTTCTTACAGCTTTTACGCTTCCGGAGCAGCGCGGTCTTTCTTTGCGACCAGCTTTTCCTTGATCCGAGCCGACTTGCCCGAACGGTCGCGCAGGTAGTACAGCTTCGCACGACGCACATCGCCACGACGCTTCACGACGATGCTTGCCAGCAGCGGCGAGTACGTCTGGAACGTACGCTCGACGCCTTCGCCCGACGAAATCTTGCGGACGATGAACGACGAATTCAGACCACGGTTACGCTTGGCGATCACGACGCCTTCGTAAGCCTGAACACGCTTACGCGTACCTTCAACCACGTTCACGCTGACGATCACCGTATCGCCGGGGGCGAATTCGGGGATGGTCTTCTCGCCGAGGGCGCGGCCGATTTCTTCCTGCTCGAGTATTGCAATCAGATTCATCACTGACTCCTATGTCCATCTTGTCGGCGTTCGTACCTGCCGCGCGCTGGTTTTACCTGTTGCGCTTGGCTACGGCCCCGATAGAGGATGGGTTCACATCTGGTGCCGTACACGCATGTGCGGCACCGCCTATGTCCGCTCGAAAGCCCAAGGCTTTACGCCTTCGACACTTCCTTCGCGAGACTCGTAAGCCATGCCTCGTCGGCACGGCTCAACATCTTGTTCTTTCTGGCCTTCACGATCAAATCGGGCCGCTTGTTCAACGTGTTACGCAAGGCTTCACGCCGACGCCACGCTTCGATTTCCGCATGATGGCCGCCAAGCAGCACATCAGGCACACGCACGCCGTCGTATTCCTCCGGACGCGTGTAATGCGGACAATCCAGCAGCACGTCGACGAAACTATCCTGCACCGCCGATTGCGAGTCGTTCAGCACGCCGGGCAACTGACGCACCACGGCATCCATCAACGCCATCGCCGGCAATTCGCCGCCGGACAGCACGAAGTCGCCGAGGCTGACCTCTTCATCGACGACACGGTCGAGCAAACGCTGATCGATCGCTTCATAGCGCCCGCACAACAGGATCAGACCGGGCTCGGCCGCGAACTGCATGACACGATCGTGATTCAGCGTGGCGCCTTGCGGCGACATCATCACGACGCGCGACGCGCCGATGCCCTGCTCCGCCTGCGCCGCTTTCGCCGCGCCGATCGCGTCTTCCAGGGGCTTGGCCAGCATCACCATGCCGGGGCCGCCGCCGTAGGGGCGATCGTCGATTGTGCGGTAGTTGTCGGTAGTGAAATCGCGTGGATTCCACGTGCGCAACCCGTAGCGCTCCTGCTTCGCCGCACGGCTGGTGATACCCCAGTCGGTCAGCGCACGAAACATGTCAGGAAAGAGCGTCACGACATCAAACTGCATCGCTCTCTCCAGTCAGCGAGTTATTTAGTAATCGGTTTCCCAGTCGACGATGATCTGCTTCGCCGCCTGATCCACCGTTTTGACAAAGACGCCGACGAACGGGATCAAACGCTCGCCGGTGACCGGCTTACCGCTTTTGTCGGTATCCGGATATTCGATGCGCAACACCGAGTGCGCACCGTTGTCGATCATGTCTGCAACCTTGCCGAGGTGGACCCCGGCAACGTTCACCACATCCAGGCCGAGCAGGTCGACCCAGTAGAATTCGTCGGCCTCGAGGGCCGGAAATTCGCTGCGGCTGATATAGACGCGCGTGCCGCGCAGTGCCAGTGCCACATCGCGGTCAGCTACGCCGCCCAGATGGGCAACGATACTGTCGCTATGCGTTTTTGCCTGTAATGACGGCGCCGACTTGCGCTCGTGGCCTTTCAGCAACCACCAGCGCTTCGCGCTCAGCAATGCGTCGCCGCCGTGCCCGGCATCCGCATGCGCGGCTACCTTGACCCAGCCTTTGAGGCCGTAAGCGTCGACTATTGCACCGACCTCGACCGCATCGGCCGGCCAGCTTTCCACCGTTTCCGCTCGCATTTCTGCTGCGCTGGAAGCGGCGTTTGCAACTTTGGCTTTCGCCTGCCCTTCGGTCGCTTCGACCGGCTTGCGGACGAATGCACCGAACGGCGCCTGACCAGACGTCTTCGCGCGCGGGGCTGCCGCCTTTGCCTTTACGCGACCTGAATTGCCGGAATCACGTTCAGACATAAGAGAACCTCGCTGCCAACTTCGACGTCTGCTTCAGCAAAACTCGCGCATCGGACTGCTCACGCAAGCTGCGCGAGCCGCCGGCCGAACCGACGACGATACGCATGCTAGCTACCATTAAGCAGCCGGCTGCGCCTTTTGCGCTTCTTTCACGAGACGCTGAACGGTCGGCGACAGTTGTGCGCCAACACCTTGCCAGTACGTCAGGCGGTCTTGAGCGATACGCAGCGACTCACCCTTCGTAGCGACCGGGTTGTAGAAGCCAACGCGTTCGATGAAGCGGCCGTCACGACGGTTACGCGAATCGGTTGCGACGATGTTGTAGAACGGGCGCTTCTTGGAGCCGCCACGAGCCAAGCGGATGATGACCATACTAGAATCCTTGAAAACCGGGGTTCGGAACGACTGAAACACGCGATTATAGCGGGAAACCGACGCCATAACAAACACTTACCGGGATAAACTGCACGACGGGGTTGTGCCGTCCATACAGGCACAGGCCTCGAATCGCGCCGAGACGCCCGAATTACCTGACGGAGCGCCCGTGAAACGCCTGCCGCCATCTGCGTTTTTTCTCGCTTCATTCGCCGTCTTTCGGCGAGTTGCCCGCTTTTCGCTGATTACAGGCTTTTCGCGTGCCGCCCGCATTCAGGCCCTGCGAGCAGGCGCTGCCTTGTTGCTCGCCGCCACGGCCCTGCCGGTGCTGGCCGCGCTACCGGTCGAGCGCATCAAACTGCCGCCCGGCTTCCACATCGAGGTCCTCTCGGACGCCGTACCGAGCGCGCGGGCCATGGCGCTCTCACCGAAGGGCATTCTTTATATAGGCAGCCTTGACGGCCACGTCTACGCGCTCGAATTGCAGAGTGGACGCGTCACGGCTCGCCACGTGGTCGCCTCCGGCCTGGAAACGCCGGCGGGCGTGGCGTGGCGGGATGGCACGCTGTACGTCTCCGCAGTGTCGAAAATTCTACGCTTTGACGCGATTGACGCTCATCTGAATGATCCGCCCAAGCCGGTCGTGGTCACCGACACACTGCCGACAGAGACCCATCATGGCTGGAAATTCATCGCTTTCGGGCCGGATGGCAAGCTGTACGTGCCGCAAGGCGCGCCCTGCAACGTCTGCCTGAAAGACCGCGACCGCTTTGGGATGATCGGCCGCATGGACCCGGACGGCAGCCATTATGAAATCGTGGCGCGTGGCGTTCGCAACTCAGTCGGTTTCGCGTGGCATCCGGTGACACATGAGTTGTGGTTCACCGACAACGGCCGCGACCTGATGGGCGACGACGTACCGGACGACAAACTCAACCGCGCGCCGCGTGCAGGCATGGATTTCGGCTTTCCGTACTGCCATGGCGGCGACACGCCCGACCCCGAATTCGGCAAGGACCATCCATGCAGCGCCTTCACACCGCCGGTTGTCAAACTCGGCGCGCACGTCGCCTCGCTCGGCATGCGCTTTTACAGTGGCTCGATGTTCCCGGCCGCGTATCGCGACAATATTTTTATCGCCGAGCACGGCTCGTGGAATCGCAGCAAGAAGGTCGGCTACCGCGTCGTGCGGGTGATTACCAACCCGGACGGCAGCAACGCGCACCAGGAGGTCTTTGCCGAAGGCTGGCTCCAGCCGGGCGAAGCGGTATGGGGCCGCCCCGCCGACGTGCAGCCGATGCCCGACGGCTCACTCCTGATCAGCGACGACTACGCCGGCGCGGTCTATCGCGTGACCTATTCCGCGCCTCAGCCTTAGCCGTAAGCGCGCCGCGGGCGTAGAATGCGCGTCGGCCCACGCCCACCGACGCCCCGCTCCTTTTCGACAGCCTGTCACTCTGCCCTCGCCTACATGTCCACCCTTGCTTCGACTTCCTCGTATTTCAGATCCAAGACGATTACCGCCGCGCTGGCCTTCTTCTTCGGCAGCCTCGGCGCCCACCGCTTCTATCTGTACGGCTTGCGCGACATCTACGGCTGGGCGCACTTGCTCGGCACGTTGATCGGGATTCCGGGCGCCATGCTGGTGGTGGCGAGCGAACGGGCCTCGATGCTCGGCTGGGTGCTCGCGTTTTTCGGCGCCGTCTCGCTGCTCTCAGCCTTTCTGGCCGCGATCGTCTATGGCCTGCGCCCGGATGAAAAATGGGACGCGCAGTTCAACGTGCAAACCCAGCGCAAAAGCCGCTCTGGCTGGACCGTCATTTTCATCGTGATCTTTTCGCTGCTGATCGGCGCGTTCCTCCTCATGACGGGCCTCGCGATCTCGTTCCAGACTTACTTCGAAGGTCAGGTGCAAGCCGCCAAAGCGCTGTCGCAATGACCCACCGCGCGCCGCGCTAAAAGAGCCTCAATTGTGGATTGTCGCGCGGCGGCAGTTCAGTGCGCACCGGCTCAACCCGGCGAAAATGCGACATATCGAGAATGCCGCGGTCGCGCCGGTTTAGCCCGAGCCGGCGCACAGCATTGTGGAAGCGCTGCTTCAGCAGGTCCGCCCACAAGCCTTCCCCCTTCATTCGAGTGGCGAAGTTCGAGTCGTAGTCCTTCCCGCCCCGCATATCGTGCACGCGACTCATCACCCGATCAGCCCGATCGGGAAAATGCGCCGCGAGCCAATCCTTGAATAGCGGCGCAACTTCCCAAGGCAAACGCAGCACGATGTAGCTCGCATTGCTTGCGCCGGCCTCTGCACAGGCTTCCAGCACACGCTCCATGTCCGGCTCGGTGACGAAGGGAATCACCGGCGCGATGCTGACGCCAACCGGAATGCCCGCCTCGCTCAACGTACGGATCGTGCGCAATCGACGCGACGGCGTGGCGGCACGCGGCTCAAGCGTGCGCGCGATCTCGGCGTCCAGCGTGGTGATCGTGATAGCCGCCATGAACTGCCCGCGCGCCGCCATAGGTGCGAGCAGATCGATATCCCGCTCGATCAGCGACGATTTGGTGATCGCCGCGAACGGATGGCCGCGCTCGCTGAGCACTTCGATCACTCGCCGGGTGAGGCGCAAATCGCGCTCGACGGGTTGCCAGGCGTCGGTATTGACGCCGAGCGCGATCGGCTCCGGGACATAGGACTTCTTCGACAACTCGCGCTCGAGCAACTCCGGCGCATTGATCTTCGCGTAGATGCGGCTTTCGAAGTCGAGCCCCGGCGACAGCCCTAGATAACTATGTGTGGGCCGCGCGAAGCAGTAGATGCAGCCATGTTCGCAGCCCCGATACGGATTGAGCGACACGCTGAACGGAATATCCGGCGACGCGTTGCGCGTGAGAATGGTTTTGGCCCGCTCTTCGAAAACCTGCGTGCGTAAAACCTTGGGCTCGCCGTCTTCCTCCGGCGACGAAAGCCAGCCGTCGTCCACCACTTCACGCTGGTCGACTTCGTAACGGCCTTGCAGGTTCGTCACCGCACCGCGCCCCTTGCGAGGCGTGGGCGGAGCAATCGGAAATTCGTTGGCGGAGTGGGTGTCGGAATCGGTCACGGCTGGAGCACGCAAAATGCAAAACGGCGCAAAACACCTGTATAAATATACAGTGTTTACGCCGTTTGTCGAGTCCAGCTGCGCAACTCCCGCGCGAGCTAATCGCCAACCGCAATCGTCAGCGTTTCCTTGATCTCTTCCATCACCACGTAGCTCTTCGACTGCACCGCGCCGGGCAGTTGCAGCAGGATGTCGCCCAGCAGTTTGCGGTAGTCGGCCATTTCGCCGATGCGCGCCTTGATCAGATAGTCGAAGTCGCCCGAGACGAGGTGGCACTCCAGCACTTCGGGGATCTTCTGCACCTCGCGGCGGAACTGGTCGAACATGTTGCCGCTTTTGTGATCGAGCGTGATCTCGACGAACACCAGCAGCGCCGCGCCCAGTTCAGCCGGGTTCACGCGCGCGTGGTAGCCGGTGATCACGCCGTCGCGCTCCATTCGCTTGACACGTTCGATGCACGGCGTGACGGACAGCCCGACCTGCTCGGCGAGGTCTTTCATCGCCATCCGGCCGTCCTGCTGGAGGAGCCGCAGGATCTTGTGATCGAGTTTGTCGAGAGCCCGGATCGGTTGGCGCTGTGTACGCATGGTGTTTTTGCTGAAAATCTTGAAAATACAATAACAAAACCTACCTGACTGTTAATAGTATAGCGGTTATCACTGGGCGATCCGCGTTACACCTCGTTAATCGAACGAATTCAAACGAATCGACAAGCGCACCGCCCTCAGACCTCTTATTGAACATCCTGGAGCAGCTATGCGAGTCGTCGTTTTGGGCAGTGGCGTTGTCGGAGTGACGAGTGCTTATTACCTCGCGCGCGCCGGTCATGAAGTGACCGTCATCGATCGCGAGGCCGGCCCGGCGCTCGAAACCAGCTTTGCCAATGCCGGCCAGATCTCGCCGGGCTACGCGTCGCCGTGGGCCGCGCCGGGCGTGCCGCTGAAGGCCGTCAAGTGGATGTTCCAGAAACATGCGCCGCTCGCGATCCGTCTCGACGGCACACAATTCCAGTTGCAATGGATGTGGCAGATGCTGCAGAACTGCACGTCGGCGCGTTATGCGGTGAACAAGGGCCGCATGGTCCGCCTCGCCGAATACAGCCGCGATTGTTTGCAGGCGCTGCGCGCCGAAACGGGCATCCAGTACGAAGGCCGCACCGGCGGCACGCTGCAGGTGTTCCGCACGCAACAGCAGTTCGACGGCGCCGCGAAAGACATCGCCGTGCTGCGGGACGCCAACGTGCCGTATGAACTGCTGTCGCCGGCCGAACTCGCGCAAGCCGAACCGGCGCTCGCCGCGGTCTCGCACAAGCTGACGGGCGGCCTGCGCCTGCCGGGCGACGAAACCGGCGACTGCCAGATGTTCACCACGCGCCTCGCCGCGATGGCAGAGCAACTGGGCGTCAAATTCCGCTACAACACGCCGATCGACTCCCTCGCCATGGCGGGCGACCGCATCGCCGGCGTGCAGTGCGGCGACGAACTGGTGCGCGCGGATTCGTTTGTCGTAGCGCTCGGTTCGTACTCGACCAAATTCCTGTCCGGTCTCGTGAAGATTCCGGTCTACCCGCTCAAGGGTTATTCGATCACCGCGCCGATCGTCAACGAAGCATCCGCGCCGATTTCGACCGTGCTCGACGAAACGTACAAGATCGCGATCACACGCTTCGACGACCGGATTCGCGTCGGCGGCATGGCGGAGATCGTCGGCTTCGACAAGTCGCTGCGCCAGGCGCGCCGCGAAACGTTGGAACTGTGCGTGAACGATCTGTTCCCGGGCGGCGGCGATACGTCGAAGGCTACGTTCTGGACCGGCCTGCGTCCGATGACGCCGGACGGCACGCCGATCGTCGGCCGCACCCCCGTGCCGAACCTGTTCCTGAACACGGGTCACGGCACGCTGGGCTGGACGATGTCGTGCGGCTCGGGTCAACTGCTGGCCGATGTGATGTCGAGCAAGCAGCCGGCTATCAAGGCGGATGATCTGTCGGTGCATCGCTATCTCGGCGAGATCGGCGGTGCGCATCGTCCGGCTTATGCCTAAGGTTTAATGTTTTAACGCTTCGCGAGCGGTTATGCCGGTTTGTCATCGTAGACGGACCGGCCTGACAAAGAAAAACGGCGCCTCGAAAAGGGCGCCGTTTTTCTTTTTACACACGAGTTTTTGCTACATCGCTCAATAGAAGCAGCGCAACATCAGAACTGATCTTCCGACAACGCCAGCACACTCTCCCCACCCTTCGCGCTGACGATCGAAGCTTCCAACGCCGAAGCCAGCGGCAGCACATGCTCAGCATAGAACTGCGCGGTGGCGATCTTCGCGCCATAGAACGACGGATCTTCAGCGCGCTTTTCAGCCGCCACGAGCAACGCACGCGCCATCTGCCAGCCGCCCAGGACAACGCCCGCCAGCTTCAGATACGGCACGCTGCCGGCGAACACCGCGTTCGGATCGCTCTTCGTGTTAGTGACTACAAAATCGACCGCAGCGCTCAGCGAACGATGCCCTTGGCCCAGATACTTCTTCATCGATTCGAACGCAGCGCCTTGCTGCGCGCCGAGTGCTTCGATCGTTTCAGCCACGTCGGCCAGCAGCGCCTTCGCCACCTTGCCACCGTCGCGCACGGTCTTGCGGCCGATCAGGTCATTGGCCTGGATCGCGGTCGTCCCTTCGTAGATCGGCAGAATGCGCGCGTCGCGGTAGTACTGCGCGGCGCCGGTTTCTTCGATGAAGCCCATGCCGCCATGCACCTGCACGCCGAGGCTCGTCACGTCGATCGACAGTTCCGTGCTCCAGCCCTTCACAATCGGTACGAGATATTCATAGATCGCCTGATGCTCGGCGCTCTTCGCTTCGTCGGGATGACGATGCGCGATATCGCAGTGAGCCGCGGCGACATACGCCAATGCGCGCGATGCTTCGGTGAGACCACGCATTGTGGCGAGCATGCGGCGCACGTCCGGGTGCTGAATGATCGCCACGGATTGCTTCGCGGAGCCATCCACCGGCCGGCTTTGCACGCGATCCTTCGCATACGCCACAGCCTTTTGATACGCACGATCCGACACGGCAACACCTTGCATGCCCACCGCGAAACGCGCCGCGTTCATCATGATGAACATGTATTCGAGGCCGCGATTTTCTTCGCCGATCAGGTGCCCGATCGCGCCGCCGTGATCGCCGAATTGCAGCACTGCGGTCGGGCTCGCCTTGATGCCGAGCTTGTGCTCGATCGACACGCAATGCACGTCGTTACGCTCCCCGAGCGAGCCGTCTTCGTTGATAAGAAACTTCGGCACGATGAAAAGCGAAATACCCTTCACGCCTTCCGGTGCATCAGGCGTGCGCGCCAGCACGAGATGGGCGATGTTCTTCGCCATGTCGTGCTCGCCCCACGTGATGAAAATCTTCGTGCCGAACAGCTTGAACGAACCATCGCCCTGCGGCTCGGCGCGCGTGCGCACCAGCGCGAGATCGGAGCCGGCTTGCGGCTCGGTCAGGTTCATCGTGCCGGTCCACTCGCCGGAAATCAGCTTGGGCACGTAGGTTTGCTTCTGCTCTTCGCTGCCCGCCGTGAGCAGCGCCTCGATGGCGCCATCCGTGAGCAGCGGACACAGCGCGAACGACAGGTTCGACGCGTTCAGCATCTCGATACAGGCGGTGGCGATCAGCTTGGGCAGACCCTGGCCTTCGTAGTCGACCGGATGTTGCACGCCTTGCCAGCCGCCTTCGCCGAACTGGCGGAATGCGTCCTTGAAACCGGGCGTGGCGGTGACCACGCCGTCTTTCCAGCTACTCGGATTGCGATCACCTTCGACGTTCAGCGGCGCCAGCACTTCGCCGCATAGTTTCGCCGATTCTTCGAGCACGGCCTGAGCCGTGTCGAGGTTTGCATCTTCGAAGCCCGGCAGCGTCGCGATATCTTCGAGACCGGCCAGTTCTTTCATCACGAACAGCATGTCCTTGATGGGCGCCGTATAGCTCATTTCAGTTCTCCTCCTGCCTGTCGATAAAAAAAGGGCGCCGGACTTGATAGGTCCTGCGCCCTCTCGTGTGCTGCCAGACGCCTTTTAACCGGCGCTGAGGCGCTTAGCCGAGCTCGCTAACGAGTTCCGGCACGAGCGTAAACAGGTCACCCACCAGACCATAATCAGCGACGCTGAAAATCGGCGCTTCCGCGTCCTTGTTGATCGCCACGATGACCTTCGAGTCCTTCATGCCGGCCAGATGCTGGATCGCGCCCGAGATGCCGACAGCGATGTACAGTTGCGGCGCGACGATCTTGCCGGTTTGACCGACCTGATAGTCGTTCGGCACGAAGCCCGCATCGACAGCTGCACGCGAGGCGCCCAGCGCTGCGTTCAGCTTGTCCGCCAGCGGCTCGAGGACCTTCGTGTAGTTCTCGCCGTTGCCCAGACCACGGCCACCCGAGACAATGATCTTCGCCGAGGTCAGCTCCGGACGGTCCAGCTTTGTCACTTCACGGCTCACGAACTGCGAGAGGCCCGTATCAGCTGCCGCGTCGATCTTCTCGACCGTTGCGCTGCCGCCTTCTGCTGCCACCGGGTCGAAGCCGGTCGTGCGAACCGTGATGACCTTGATCGGATCTTGAGATTGAACCGTGGCGATCGCGTTGCCTGCGTAGATCGGGCGCTCGAACGTGTCGGCGCTGTCCACTGCGGTGATGTCGCTGATCTGCGCGACGTCGAGCTTCGCGGCGATGCGCGGTGCGATGTTCTTGCCGTAGGCGGTCGCCGGCGTCAGGATGTGCGTGTAGTCCTTCGCGATGTTCATCACGGTTGCCTGGACGTTTTCCGCCAGACCCGCTTCGAGTTGCGCCGCGTCGGCCAGCAGGACCTTCGAAACACCTGCAATCTTCGCTGCCGCATCCGCCGCGGCTTGTGCGTTGTGCCCTGCGACCAGCACGTGGATATCGCCACCAATCTTCTGCGCGGCTGCAATCGTGTTCAGCGTCGCGGCCTTAATCGACGCGTTGTCGTGTTCTGCAATAACCAGATTCGTCATTTCGTCCGTCTCCTCACAGCACCTTGGCTTCGGTCTTCAGCTTCTCAACCAGCGTCTTCACATCCGGCACCATCACACCGGCAGAGCGCTTCGGCGGCTCGACGACTTTCAGCGTCTTCAGGCGCGGCGTCACATCAACACCGAGGTCTTCCGGCTTGATGACTTCCAGCGGCTTCTTCTTGGCCTTCATGATGTTCGGCAGCGTCACATAGCGCGGCTCGTTCAGGCGCAGATCGGTCGTGATCACAGCGGGCAGCGTCAGCGACAGCGTTTCAGCACCACCATCCACTTCGCGCGACACCGTAGCCTTACCGTCAGCGACGACAACCTTCGAGGCGAAGGTAGCTTGCGGCAGGTTCGCCAGTGCAGCCAGCATCTGGCCGGTCTGGTTCGAATCATCGTCGATGGCCTGCTTGCCGAGAATAACCAGCCCAGGCTGTTCCTTGTCGACCAGCGCCTTGAGCAGCTTGGCGACCGCCAGCGGCTGCAGTTCTTCGCCCGACTCGATCAGGATCGCACGGTCCGCGCCGATTGCCAGCGCCGTGCGCAGCGTTTCCTGCGCTTGCGTCACACCGGCCGACACGGCGATCACTTCGGTCGCCACGCCCGCTTCGCGCAGACGAACGGCTTCTTCAACCGCGATTTCGTCGAACGGATTCATCGACATTTTCACGTTCGCGATGTCGACGCCCGTGCCGTCCGATTTCACCCGGACTTTCACGTTGTAATCGACCACTCTCTTGACTGGCACCAGGATTTTCATGCACACGCTCCAAAGTTACGAATACGTCAACCCAACGAACATTATAGCGACTGCCCTCATGGCAGCCTTGTCGCGGGCGCTCTAGCAGAAGGATATCGCTCCTCAGCGGCGTGACGGCAATAACGAACGATCGTTCTATTTTAATCTCGAAAAAACCCGGGAGACAACCCCGGGTTAAGACCTACGACTCTAATTTTGCATTGCCGTCGTGTCTTGTCAGGCGAAACGGCCGAAAAACGGCCGTCGAATCACCAGGCGGTGATCACCGCCCCACCAAACTTGCTTTCGACAAACTGCTTCACTTCCGGCGAATGATACGCCGCGACCAGCTTCGCAACCCACGGCTTGCTCTTGTCAGCTTCGCGGATTGCGATGATGTTCACGTACGGACCCTTCGGGTCTTCGATCGCGATGGCGTCCTGCTTGGGCTTCAAACCCGCTTCCATCGCAAAGTTCGTATTGATCGCGGCGGCGTCCACGTCGTTCAGCGAGCGCGGGATCTGCGCTGCGTCGAGTTCGACGATCTTCAGCTTCTTCGGGTTGTCGACGACATCGAGCGGCGTCGCCTTGAGACCCGCGTCCGCGCGCAGCTTCAGCAGACCTTGCTTCTGCAGCAACAGGAGTGCCCGGCCGCCATTGGTCGGATCGTTCGGCACGGCGATCTTCGCGCCCGGCTGCAATTCAGCCAGCGTCTTCACCTTCTTCGAATAGATGCCCATCGGGTACGTGACCGTATCTGCAACACGAATCAGCTTGTAGCCGCGGTCCTTCACCTGGGCCTGCAAGTACGGGTCATGCTGGTAGCTGTTTGCGTCCAGGTCGCCACCGGCGAGCGCCGCGTTCGGCTGCACGTAGTCGGAGAACTCGACGATCTTGATGTTCAGACCGTTCTTCGCCGCGACCGTCTTCACGACTTCCATGATCTGCGCGTGCGGGCCGCCGGTGACGCCGACCTTGATCGTGTCTTCAGCGTGAGCCGTGGTGGCGGCAGCGAACAGCGACGCGGCGCCGAGTGTGGCGGCCAGCTTGAGAATGAAACGACGTTGCATGATGGACCTTTTCCGAATCTATCGATTCTGCTGTTTACTTATGGCTCAAACGACGCACGAGCCAATCCCCGAACGACTGCACCAGTTGCACGAAGACAATCAGGATCACCACGACCGTCACCATCACTTCCGGCAAGAAACGCTGATACCCGTAACGAATGCCCAGATCGCCGAGCCCGCCGCCGCCGATCGCACCAGCCATCGCCGAGTAGCCGACCAGCGAGACAAACGTGATCGTCAAACCGGCGACCACACCCGGCAGTGACTCCGGCAACAGCACCTTGAAAACGATCTGGCTGGTGGTCGCGCCCATCGCCTGCGCCGCTTCGATCAGACCGCGATCGACTTCACGCAGCGCGGTTTCGACCAGACGCGCAATGAACGGCGCCGCGGCGATCGTCAGCGGCACCACGGCCGCAGCCGTACCGATCGACGAACCCACCACGAGGCGCGTAAACGGAATCACGGCGACCAGCAAGATGATGAACGGCGTGGAACGCACGGCATTGACGATCACGCCCATTACGCGATTCACGGCGATGTTCTGCAACACGCCCTGACGGTCCGTCAGATACAGCAGCACGCCGAGCGGCAAACCGACCGCCGCACCGACCAGTCCGGAGATGCCCACCATCACGAGCGTTTCCCAGAACGACTGGACGAACATATCGAACATTTCACTCAACATACGACAGCTCCTCTACCACCACACCCTGTTCGCGCAAATAGGTCAGTGCCTGTGCGACCTTCGCCGGTTCGCCGCCCGCGAGCACCGCGAGCGAGCCGAACGCCTGCCCCTGGATCTCGTCGATCTGGCCGTGCAGGATGTTGAAGTCGAGTTCGTAGCGGCGAATCGTTTCCGACAGGATCGGCTGATCGACACCCGAGCCGGTGAACGCCAGGCGCAGCAAATGGCCGCTGCCGATCTTCAGGCGTTCGGCCACGCGCGCCTTCATCGCGGGCGGCAGTTCCTGTGCGATCACGTCGCCGATCAGCGCGCGCGTCACTTCATGATGCGGTTGCAGGAACACGTCGATGACCTTGCCCTCTTCGACCACACGGCCGGCATCCAGCACCACGACGCGGTCGCAGACCTGCTTGATCACGTCCATCTGGTGCGTGATCAGCACAATCGTCAGGTTCAGTTCGCGATTGATGCGCTTGAGCAGATCGAGGATCGAGCGCGTGGTTTCGGGATCGAGCGCCGACGTCGCTTCGTCGGAGAGCAGCACCTTCGGCTTGCTCGCCAACGCACGCGCGATACCCACACGTTGCTTCTGCCCGCCGCTGATCTGCGCCGGATAACGATCCTTCTGCGCCGACAGGCCGACCAGTTCGAGCAGCGGCAGCACGTTCGCCTCGATCTCGTCGCGCTTCATGCCGGCGAGTTCGAGCGGCAACGCCACGTTCTCGTACACCGTGCGCGACGACAGCAGGTTGAAGTGCTGGAAGATCATGCCGATTTCGCGACGCGCCTCGCGCAACTGCGCGGCGGGCAGCGTCGTCAGATCACGGCCGTTGACAACGATGTTGCCTTCGCTCGGCCGCGTCAGCAGGTTGATGGTGCGCACGAGCGTACTCTTGCCGGCACCGCTGCGGCCGATGATGCCGAACACCTCACCCGCCGGAATCGACAGATTGACGTTGTGCAGCGCTTCGACCCAGCCCCGGGGTCCGGCGAACCGCTGAGAGATATTGCGTATTTCGATCATGGAAAAACGAAACGGCGGAGTTTGCCAACGAGCGTTATGCGCTCCCGACAAGCGGCCGCCGTTGCTTTTATTGGGATTTGAGGCCGCAATTCTACCGCAGCGTCGTCATTCCCTTTAATAATCAATTTCGATCTTTTCATAACCACAGAGCATTAGAGGCGTGCCCGGCACGAGATGCTCGCGCGTGCGCACCTGCTGCGACTATGATCGGGCGAATCGAAATCAGGACCCATCCAAGATAAACGGCAGCTATGGAAACAACCCGATCCGGCAATGTGCGTCCCGCAGCGGCCGCGCCAAAAGGCGGCGCCGCGCTGCGCTCCACGGTCACGACGAGCGACGGCATCGAACTGCCGTTGTATCGCTGGCCCGCCACGACACCGCTGCGCGGCACGGTCGCGCTGGTGCACGGGCTCGCGGAGCACGCCGGGCGTTACGCAGCACTGGCGGATCGGCTGAACTCGGCCGGCATCGAACTCGTCGCTATCGATTTGCGCGGACATGGGCATGCGCCGGGCAAACGCGTGTGGGTCGACCGGTTTGACGACTATCTGCTCGACGCACAGGCCTTGCTCAATGAAGCGGCAACCAGTTGTGCACCGCTGTTCCTGATGGGCCACAGCATGGGCGGCGCAGTTGCTGCGCTTTACGCGATCGAGCGACTCGAGGCAAGCGGGCGTCGGCTAAGCGGTCTGATCCTGTCGAGCCCCGCGCTCGCGCCCGGCCGCGATGTGCCGCGCTGGATGCTCAAGGTGAGCCAGGTGATCAGCCGCATCTGGCCGACCTTCCCGGCGATGAAAATCGACGCGGCTTTGCTTTCGCGCCTTCAGCCCGTGGTGAACGCCAATCGCAATGACCCTCTGGTCCATCACGGCGCGATTCCCGCGCGTACAGGTGCGGAGTTGTTACTGGCGATGGCGCGCATCGAACGCGGCCGTGCGGGACTACGCGTGCCGCTGCTGGTGTATCACGGCACTGCCGACAAGCTCACCGAGCCCGAAGGCAGCCGTGATTTCGGCGCGCATGCGGGTTCGCCGGACAAAACGCTCACGATGCACGAAGACAGCTACCACGAGACGATGAACGATCTCGACCGGGATCGGGTGATCGGCGCACTGATCAATTGGATCGAAAAGCGTTTGCCAAAAACCTGAGCGCCGGACGGCGTGTCGACATGGACAAACGGAGTTCAGTGGGTCGACGCGAGGACGACGCTCCAAGTTTCAGCATTGGCCGGCATTTAGAACGCTCAAGTATCTGGACGAGTGATACGGGGGCGGACTTCGACAAGAACGGCCCAGCCCGGCTAGCGCTTCCAGTCAGGCGCCCGTTTGTCGATGAACGCCTGCACGCCTTCGAGCGCGGAGTCGTCCATCATGTTGCAAGCCATGGTCTGGCCGGCTAACTGGTACGCTGCTTCGATCCCCATTTCGAGCTGGCGATAGAACAGCCCCTTGCCGGCGCTCACCGCTTCGACGGGTTTCGCGCAGATGCTCTTCGCGAGCCGCGCGACCTCTGCATCGAGCGCGTCCGCCGGCGCAATGCGATTCACCAGTCCCTGCTGCTTCGCCTGGAGAGCGTCGATGAAATCGCCGGTGAGCAGCATTTCGAGCGCCGCCTTGCGCGACAGATTGCGCGACAGCGGCACCGAAGGCGTCGCGCAGAAAAGACCCAGATTGACACCCGAGACGGCAAAGCGCGCGGTGTCGGCAGCGACTGCCAGATCACACATCGCGACCAGTTGGCAGCCGGCCGCCGTGGCGATGCCGTGCACACGCGCGATCACCGGTTGCGGCAAGCGCTGGATCGTCAACATCAGTTTCGTGCAGCGCGCGAACAAGGCCTGGTAGTAAGCCAGCGACGGCGCCGCGCGCATTTCCTTCAGATCGTGCCCCGCGCAGAACGCGCGACCGGCGCCGGCGATCACCACCACCCGCGCGTTGGAGTCCGCCAGCGCCGTCAGCGTCGACTGCAATTCGTCGAGCAAGGCTTCGGAGAGCGCGTTGAAGGCATCGGGCCGGTTCATCGTCAAACGGACGACACCCGGCACGCCGTAGGCGTCGTGTTCGATTTCGACCAGCGACGCACTGCGCACCTCGGCATTCATGGCTCGCTCCTCGTTGAATTCGTGCATTTCACGACGTTCGCGCAGCTTTTGTCGCGTGACAACTCAGATCCCGGCCAGCGAGCGCACGTGCGCCACCACGCTGCGCCCCAGCGCCGACAGGTTGTACCCGCCCTCGAGACAACTGACGATCCGTCCCTGCGCATAGCGCTTCGCGATCTCGCGCACCTGATCGGTGATCCATGCGTAGTCGTCTTCGACGAGGCCCATGTTGCCAAGATCGTCCTCTCGATGCGCATCAAAGCCGGCCGAGATGAAGATCATCTCCGGCTTGAATTCATGCAGGCGCGGCAGCCACATCATGTCGACCGCCTCGCGCACCGCCATGCCTTTCGAGCGTGCCGGCATCGGCACATTGCACATGTTGGGCGCCTGATTGTCAGCGCCGCTGAACGGATAGAACGGGTGCTGGAAGATGCTGCACATCAGCACGCGCGAATCGCCCGAAAAGGCTGCTTCGGTGCCGTTACCGTGATGGACGTCGAAATCGATGATCGCCACGCGCTGCATGCCATGCACTTCAAGTGCGTGACGCGCGGCGATCGCGACGTTGTTGAAAAAGCAGAAGCCCATTGCACGCGCCGGCTCCGCATGGTGGCCCGGCGGGCGCACGCTGCAGAACGCATTGTCGTAGCGGCCTTCGATCACGGCGTCGGTCGCGGCCACCGCAGCGCCAGCCGCGCGCAACGCGGCCTGCAACGTGTGCGGGTTCATGGACGTGTCGGGATCGATTTCGGCAAGACCTTCCACGGGCGACTTGCTGCGGACGTAATCGATGTGGGCTTGCGTATGCACGCGCAGCAGCGCGGCTTCATCGGCGAGCGGCGGCGACTCGCGCTCGATCAGCGAGTCGATGCGGCTCGCGATCAATTGATCTTCGATTGCCTGCAGGCGCGCCGGGCATTCGGGATGCCATTGCCCCATATCGTGCAGCAAACAATCTGCGTGGGAATAAAAGGCTGTTGCCATGATTCTCGTCTGCGGCGCGGCGCTTTCTCAGCGCGCGCGGCGTGTCTCCGTCCATGGGCGCACACACTGGGCGCGCCAACATTTACCAAGTTACCACACCATGCGACTGTGACGTGCTGGGCACAGTTTTGCAGAAAGCGTCGGGTATACTGCCCTGTCCGTTTCCCCCTGTCTCTTTCGCACTGCGCCTCTAGCTCACTATGACCGTCAAGCTTGCTCTGTCTGCACGAAACCGGCTACGCACGAAGACCCTAGCCGCCGCACTGTCCGTCGCATCGTGCATGTTCATGGCAACCAGTCCGGCGATGGCGCAAAGCGCCGCGAAAAAGCCGCCGGTGCTGCTCGCGCAAAGCCAACCGCAACCGGCAGTGCCGCAAGGGCAAACCTTCGAAGAAGAGATCATCCCGCAGCGCTACGCGAATAACCCGAATGTCGACGCGTTCATCAGCGACATGTCCGCGCGCTATGACTTCGACGAAGCCGCATTGCATGCGTTGTTCGCTCGCGTGAGCTATTCGGCTACCGCGGTCAAGCTCGTCACACCGTCGCCCTCCCCGACGATCAAGAACTGGCGCGTGTATCAGTCGCGCTTTCTCGACCAGGTGCGCATCAACGCCGGCGTGCGCTTCTGGCGCGCCAACCAGGCCACGCTGCAACGCGCCTATGAAGAGTTCGGCGTGCCACCGGAAGTGATCGTCGGCATCATCGGCGTGGAGACGATCTATGGGCGCTTCATGGGCAACTTCCGCGTGCTCGACGCGCTGACCACGCTCAGTTTCGACTACCCGAACACCGCCAATCGTGCGGATCGCCAGGCGACCTTCCGCAAGAATCTTGAAGATTACCTGGTCTGGACGCGCGATTCGCAAATCGATCCGACCACCGTGCTCGGCTCCTACACCGGCGCGATCGGCATTCCGCAGTTTCTGCCGAGCAGCATCGTGCAATACGCGGTGAGCTACGACGGCAACAAGCAGATCGATCTGCGCACAAGCCAGGCGGATGCGATCGGCAGCGTGGCGAATTATCTGCGCCAGAACGGCTGGGAAAACGGCCGGCCGGTGGTGTGGAAGATCGGTACGGACGCCGGCAGCCTGGGCGTAGCGCAAGCGGCCGCCGACGGTAAGCCGGAGCCGCATTGGCCACTGGATCAATTGCTCCGTGCCGGACTGCTGCTGAACGAACCGGGCGTCGATATCGCGACGGAAGCCGGCACGCCGGTGACCGTGGTGGATCTGCCGTCGCCGGGGCGTGGCACCGAGTACATGCTGGGCCTGAAGAACTTCTATGTCCTCACGCGCTATAACCGCAGTTTCTTCTACGCACTGGCGGTTTATCAATTGGGCGAGCGGGTCAAGGCTCAGATGGAAGCAAGCGACGCGGCGAACGCCAGCAGCAATGCTGCGCCGCCGGTCGCGGCCTCGCAATGAGCTGAGCGGCGGCGGTTGTCAGGCACTCGGTTGCCAGACACTCACCGCGTCACGAACGGGTAGCAAGCGACATAAAAAAGCGCCGGTTAGTCCGGCGCTTTTTTATTGGCCAACTCGCATTGGCCAACTCGTTTTGAGGGCCACTCAATGCGCCGCCGCGCAATCAAGCCGGGAACACACCTGTCGACAGATACCGGTCACCCCGATCGCAGACGATAAACACGATCGTCGCGTTCTCGACCTGGCGCGCGACGCGCAACGCCACCTCACAGGCCCCGCCCGACGAGATGCCGGCGAAGATCCCTTCGACCGAGGCCATGCGCCGCGCCATCGCTTCGGCGGCGGCCTGGCTCACGTTCTCGACGCGGTCCACACGGCTACGATCGAAAATCTTCGGCAGATAGGCCTCCGGCCACTTGCGAATGCCCGGAATGCGCGAACCCTCTTCCGGCTGCGCGCCGATGATCTCGATCGCCTGATTCTGTTCCTTCAGATAGGTGGACACGCCCATGATCGTGCCGGTCGTGCCCATCGACGAGACGAAGTGCGTGATGCGCCCTTCGGTGTCGCGCCAGATTTCCGGACCGGTACCTTCGACGTGCGAGGCCGGATTGTCCGGGTTCGCGAACTGGTCGAGGATGATGCCCTTGCCTTCGCGCTGCATCTGTTCGGCCAGATCGCGCGCGTATTCCATGCCGCCCGTCACCGGTGTCAGCACGATCTGCGCGCCGTACGCGGCCATGCTCTGACGGCGCTCCACCGACAGGTCTTCCGGCATGATCAGCACCATCTTGTAGCCGCGGATCGCCGCAGCCATCGCCAAGGCGATGCCGGTATTGCCGCTGGTCGATTCGATCAGCGTATCGCCCGGCTTGATGCGTCCACGCGCTTCCGCCTTCTTGATCATCGACAGCGCCGGACGGTCCTTCACCGAGCCCGCAGGATTGTTGCCCTCGAGCTTCGCAAGGATCACGTTATTGCGGCTGCGGATCTCGTCGTCAGGGAGCCGGACGAGTTGCACGAGCGGCGTATTGCCGATCGTATCTTCAATCGTTTTGTAAGCCATATCGGGTCTGGTGCTGTCGATGCGCGGAGTCTTCAATCCATCGATTCTAAACCACCGTGCGCACGGCTGCCGTGCGGCCCTTCTGCCCGCATGGATGCAGGTGCTGGCGGACGAGCGCGCGCAACGCAAAAAGCCCGCGGCTGAGAACCGCGGGAGCCAGTCATCTGCATGACAGCTAAAGGAGTGTTCTTACCCACTCCGACCATGAAGGGGAACGACGGTAACGGACTGGGCGCGAGAGAGGTGACCCGCCTCGCGCGCACGGCCCGCGTCAGGCTATTTCTTCACCGCCACAGTGGCGTTCTTTGGGGTTGCGGCCGCGCTAGTCGAGTTAGCCGCGTTGGCGCCATTGCCCGCAGCGGCCGCGCCTTTGCTTTGTGCAGACGCCGCAGCCTGCGGGTTAGCAGCCGCGCCAGCCGGACCGACAGCGAGACCCTCCGCCTGCAGGCGCTCGACGGTATGCCCGCCCATGCCTTTGACGCGCTTGCCGAGATCGGCCGGGTCCTTGAATGGACCATGCGCTGCACGCTCGTCGAGAATGGCTTTCGCTTTGGCAGGACCGATGCCCTTGATGCCGCGCAGCGCATCCTCGTTAGCCGTGTTGACGTCGACCGCCGCATACGCGTGGCCGAAAGCGGCCAGCATGGCCGCGGTAACCAGAATTTTTCGAAACATATGGAATCTCCCTCGTACAACCGGTTGGCGACCATCACCAACCGGGAGATTCCAGTTTAAAGAGGTATCCGAAAGATTTACACCTGGCCGAATAGCCAACGTACGTAGCGATCGACACCTTCCTGCACGCTCAAAAACGGCGCGTCGTAGCCGACGGCGCGCAGCTTGGTCTGGTCGGCCTGCGTGAAGCACTGGTACTTGCCGCGCAATGCATCGGGGAACGGAATATATTCGATCAGCCCGCGCTGCACCTGCTCCGCGAGCGACAAGGGCGGCTCGTTGTTCAACGTACGCAGCGTGTTGACCACCGTGCTCGCGATGTCGTTGAACGGCTGCGCACGGCCACTGCCCAGGTTGAAGATGCCCGACTTGTCCGGATTGTCGAAGAAAAACAGGTTGACCTTCACCACGTCTTCGACGGAGACGAAGTCGCGCGTCTGCTCGCCGGCGGCATAGCCGTTGTATTCGCCGAACAGCTTGACCTTGCCTTCCGCGCGGAACTGGTTGAAGTTGTGAAACGCGACAGACGCCATGCGCGCCTTGTGCGTCTCGCGCGGCCCGTAGACGTTGAAATAGCGGAAGCCGGCAATCTGGCTCTTCGCGGTGGGCAGCACGCGGCGAATCACCTGGTCGAACAGAAATTTCGAATAGCCGTACACGTTCAGCGGCTGCTCGACTTCGCGCTCTTCGACGAAGCGGCTCGAACCGCCATACGTGGCCGCCGAGGACGCATACAGAAACTGGATATTCTGCGCGAGACAGACGTCGAGCACTTCGCGGCTATAGCGGAAGTTGTTGTCCATCATGTAGCGGCCGTCGGTTTCCATCGTGTCCGAGCAGGCGCCTTCGTGGAAAATCGCGCGCACTTTGCCGAAATCGCCACGCTTGAAGCGTTCGACGAATTCGGTCTTGTCGAGATAGTCGTCGATCTCGCAGTCGACGAGATTCTTGAACTTGTCCGCACGCGTGAGGTTATCGACCGCGATGATGCGTTGTTCACCGCGCTCATTGAGCGCCTTCACGAGATTGCTGCCGATAAAGCCGGCCGCGCCGGTGACGATGAGGGTCATGATGATCCTGCAGTAATGGGCTTTGCATGGGATCGGAGTAAGTGCTTTGCACCAACTCCGATCGACAGCTCAGTTGACGCCTCGCGGGTTCCTCTTTTGCCCCCGCTGAAACTAAAGCACAAAGAAGGGGACCCGGCGGGGCTGCATCAATGAAAAAGTTCGTCGTAGGTGACGGTGGCGGTACCGAGTTTGCCGACCACGATGCCGGCTGCGCGATTCGCGAGCCCGACCGCCTCGACCAGCGTAAGACCCGCGCCGAGCATGGCGGCGAGCGTGGCGATCACGGTGTCGCCCGCGCCCGATACATCATACACTTCGCGTGCAACGGCCGATGTATGCAGGATGCCGTCGTCGGCGAAGAGCGTCATGCCCTCTTCCGAACGCGTCAGCAGCAGCGCCTTGAACTCGAGATCGGCACGCAGTTTGGTCACGCGCGCGATCAGATCCTCTTCGGATTTCCACTGACCGACCACCTCGCGCAACTCGGCGCGATTCGGCGTGATCAGCGTGGCGCCGCGATAGCGCTCCCAGTCGTCGCCCTTCGGATCGACCAGCACCGGCTTACCCGCCGCATGCGCCTTGGCGATCATCTGCGTGACGTGCGTGAGACCGCCCTTCGCGTAATCGGACATCAGGATCACGTCGTGCGACGGCAGCAGGTCGTCGAAACGCGCAAGGCCCGCGAGCAACACTTCGTGCGCGGGCGAGTTTTCGAAGTCGACGCGCAGCAACTGCTGCTGACGCGACAGCACGCGCAGTTTGATGGTGGTGAGCAAATCCGGATCGCGTTCCAGATGCGGCGCCACCCCGCTTTCGGCGAGTAGTTGCACGATGCGCTCGCCGGGCTCGTCATGGCCGACCACGCACAGCAAACCCGCTTGCGCGCCGAGCGCCACCGCATTGCGCGCCACGTTCGCGGCGCCGCCGAGGCGGTCTTCCTGGCGCTGCACATGCACGACCGGCACCGGCGCTTCCGGCGAAATACGGTTCACGTCGCCGAACCAGTAGCGATCGAGCATCACGTCGCCGACCACCAGCACGCGCGCCGCGCCAAGGCGTTCGCGCGGCACCATGGTCAGTGCGGACGTGGGTGTGGACTGAGCGGCCTCAGGCATTGCTGGAGACATCGGCCGGAAATTCAGAGGGCTGGGCATAAGGTCGTCCGATCGAGTGATAGTCGATGCCGAGTTCGGTCATCGCGTCCGGCTCGTACAGATTGCGGCCGTCGAAAATCAGCGGTGACTTCAGCACCGATTTCAGGTGCACGAAATCCGGGCTCTTGAATTCCTTCCATTCGGTGACGACCACCAGCGCGTCGGCGCCGGTGAGCGTTTCGTCCTGGGTGCTCGTGAACGTGAGACGCGCTTGCTGCTCCGGCGCATCGTGCAGATCGATAGCGAACACGCGGCGCGCTTCGGCCACCGCCACCGGATCGTACGCGCGAACCTGAGCGCCACGCGCCAGCAATTCAGCGATCACGCGACGGCTCGGCGCCTCGCGCATGTCGTCGGTATTCGGCTTGAACGCGAGGCCCCACACGGCGAACGTACGGCCGCTCAGATCTTCACCGAGCTTGCCCGTGATCTTGTGCACCAACACGTCTTTCTGCTTGTAGTTCACTTCCTCGACCGCTTCGAGAATGCGCAGATTGTGGCCGCTTTCGCTGGCGGCGCGGATCAGCGCCTGCACGTCCTTCGGGAAGCACGAGCCGCCGTAGCCAGCGCCGGCATACAGGAAGTGATAGCCGATGCGCGGGTCCGAGCCGATGCCGCGACGCACCGCCTCGATATCCGCACCGACCCGGTCCGCCAGATTCGACATCTCGTTCATGAACGAGATGCGCGTGGCGAGCATCGCATTGGCAGCGTATTTCGTGAACTCAGCCGAGCGCACATCCATGTACAGCGTGCGCTCGTGATTGCGGTTGAACGGCGCGTACAGACGCTTCATCAACTCGCGCGCGCGCAGGCCGGCCTCGTCTTCGTCACTGCCGAGCACGATGCGATCGGGACGCATGAAGTCGTCGACCGCCGCGCCTTCCTTCAGAAACTCAGGGTTCGACACCACCGAGAAGCGGTGCTGCTCGCTATTGGCAAGCCCGCGTTTGACCAGTTCCTCTTCGACCACCGCACGCACGCGTTGCGCGGTGCCGACCGGCACCGTCGATTTGTCGACGATCACCTTGAAGCTGTTCATTGTGCGGCCGATGTTGCGCGCTGCTTCGAGCACGTATTGCAGATCGGCCGAACCGTCTTCGTCTGGCGGCGTGCCGACAGCGATGAACTGCACCTCGCCGTGCGCCACGCTCGCTTCGATATCCGTCGAAAACGTGATGCGGCGCGCCGCACGCGTACGGGCGATGATCTCCAGCAAACCCGGCTCGTGGATCGGCACGCCGCCGTTGTTGAGGATTTCGATCTTGCGCGGATCGACGTCGAGACAGAAGACGTCATGGCCGATTTCGGCGAGGCACGCGCCGGTGACGAGACCAACATAGCCCGTGCCGATAATGGTGATTTTCATACGCTTTCCGGTAGAGGTTTCCGGTGAGGGTTTCTCGTAGTGAACAAGGCCGTCATGATCCCACCCGGCCTAATTCGCCTGGCGGGCCGCCGTCGTTGCGGCGCGGCTATGCAATTCCATTCGCTATCAGTTCGACGCCGTGATCGGTTCGACGCGACGCGGCGCATAGGTTTCCCAGCCGCTGCAACCCGGACACTGCCAGTAGAACAGCCGCGCCCTGAAACCACAATTCTGGCACGTATACCGTGGCAGATTTTTGGTGCGCTGGCGAATCAGCGTACGCATCAGTTCGAGCTCACTCTTCCGCGGCTCTTCCGCGACGGCCTCCTGCGCTTCCAGCAGACGCGTCATACCCGCCAGATTCGGCGATTTCTGCATCTGCGAGCGTGCCAGCGCATGCGCGGCGTCGGGCCCGCGTATCGCCGCAATGTGCTGATAGGTCACGTCGAGCAGATCGTTCGACGGATAGCGGTCGACCCACGTCATGAGCAGATCGGCGCCATCCTGCGGGCGGCCGAGCACCTCATAGGCCTTCATCAGCTTTTCCGCGACGAGCGGCAGGTAGGCGGGATTCTGTTCCTCGACTCTCCGCCATTGGGTAATAGCTGCCTCTTGCGAGCCGGCCGTCGCGTCGACGTCGCCGAACAGGATCGTGGCGCGTACGTTGGTCGGGTTCGCCTTCAATGCAAAACCTAGCTGACGGCGTGCCTCGTCTGCATTTTTCTGCTGGAGTGCTTCCTGGGCTAGCTCGCAATGAAACTGCGCGATGTCCTTGTCGAGCGACTCGGCGCCCATTGTTTCCAGATGGCGTGCGACGTCGATCGACTTAACCCAGTCTTTCTCGATCTGGTAGATGGTGAGCAGCGCGCGCTGCGCACCCAAAGCGTAATTGCCGGTTTCGAGCGAGCGGAAGGTCTCTTCGGCGCGGTCGAGCAAACCCGCCTTCAGAAAGTCCTGACCCAGTTCGTAAAGCGCGTGATCGCGCTCGGTGACGGGCAGATCAGTGCGGCTCAGCAGGTTCTGATGCACGCGAATCGCGCGGTCCGTCTCGCCGCGGCGGCGGAACAGATTCCCCAGCGCAAAATGCAACTCGATCGTTTCCGGGTCGAGCTTGACGACTTCGATAAACGCGTCGATCGCCTGGTCAGGCTGCTCATTGAGCAGGAAATTCAGGCCGCGGAAGTACGAACGCGGCAGGTTGGCGCTTTCGGACAGCAGCGTCTTGAGGTCGTAGCGCGCAGCCATCCAGCCGAACGCAAAAGCGACGGGTATGACAAGCAGCCACCAGAAGTCTAGATCCATGCGATTAATGCAAATGTGCGGGAAAGCGGGAGCGGAAAGCCGCGCTTCAGAAGCGCGGCAGAAGACAACTTAGATCAGCGGCGGCATAGGCGGTTGTTCGACCACCACCGGGGCTTCGCGCGCCACACGCAACTCGCGCTTGAGCCGGCCATTCTCCATGCGCAGGCGCACCATGCCCGGCATTGACGACACCAGCCCGGCCAGCAGCCCCACCACGAAGAACGCGAGGCCGATCAGAATCAAAGGCGCCGACCACGCGTAACCAGCGAGGAAATTCAGCGTAGCAGTTTGTGTATTGGAGAGTGCGAGCACCAGCAGGAGCACGAACACCAGCACACGGATCAGCCAGACGATAAATTTCATGAATAGGTCTCTTGACGGCAGTTGCGGGGTGACGCCGGCTTGATGACGCGTCGCGCCACGGTGTTGCCCGCGCCGAAGTGACCCGTATTGTAATGGATGCCCTCGCGACTGGGCAGGAACTGGCTGATAGAGGATTTAGGCGAGGTTTATCTTGCCGTAAGAGGATGCATGGGCAGGTGTGTTCGATTGAAGAATGTGCGGCGCGTCAGGGGCGAAAAAGCGGACGAAAAAACGGTCAAAAGATGCGGACGAAAAAAAAGCGCCCGAAGGCGCTTTTTCTGGTCTTTTGCCGTCTGGCTTTGGCCGCTGACGCTACCAATGCCATGCTGCGAAGCGCACAGCGAAGCATTTACAGGTCGTCGTCATCCGGCTCGTCGGCCTTCAGCGGCTCGCCCGAACGTCGATCTACCCGTTCGCGCAATTCCTTGCCCGGCTTGAAATGCGGTACGTACTTCTCAGGTACCAGCACCTTCTCGCCCGACTTCGGATTACGCCCGACGCGGGAGGGACGACGATTAAGGCCGAAGCTGCCGAAGCCGCGAATTTCAATGCGATGACCGTTGGCAAGCGCCTCCGACATCGCATCAAGCATCGTCTTCACCGCGAAATCCGCATCTTTAAGTACAAGTTGCGGAAATCGCGTAGCCAGCTGGGCGACCAATTCCGATTTGGTCATACTGCAGCAGACCTCGCAAGAAAACGCCGGGCCGCCCCCGTGTTGTTATACCCCCCCTCGCGGGGGACCTGCCGCCAGGCGGCAGGTTTGGGGGCGTTCCTCAATTACTGGTTCTGACCGTCGAGCTTGGCCTTCAGCAGCGCGCCGAGGTTCGTCGTGCCGGTAGCAGCCGAACTCGAATCCGACGAAGCCAAGCCGCGGATCGCTTCCTGTTGCTCAGCCGAATCCTTGGCCTTGACCGACAGGTTGATACCACGCGACTTGCGATCGATGTTGATGATCATCGCGTTGACCTTGTCGCCTTCCTTCAGCACGTTGCGAGCATCTTCCACGCGGTCTTGTGCGATTTCCGAAGCACGCAGGTAGCCTTCGACTTCCGCCGACAGCGTAACCACAGCACCCTTCGCGTCCACCGTCTTGACCACGCCGTCGACGATCGAACCCTTGTCGTTCATTGCAACGAAGTTGCTGAACGGGTCGCCTTCGAGCTGCTTGATGCCCAGCGAAATGCGTTCCTTCTCGACGTCGATGCCGAGAACGATCGCTTCCACTTCGTCGCCCTTCTTGTACTTGCGAACTGCTTCTTCGCCCGTTTCGCTCCACGACAGGTCCGACAGGTGAACCAGACCGTCGATGCCGCCCGGCAGACCGATGAAGACGCCGAAGTCGGTGATCGACTTGATTGCGCCTTGCAGCTTGTCGCCCTTCTTGAAGTTGCGGCTGAAGTCGTCCCACGGGTTCGGCTTGCATTGCTTCATGCCGAGGCTGATACGGCGGCGGTCTTCGTCGATTTCGAGAACCATGACTTCGACTTCGTCGCCCAGCTGAACAACCTTCGACGGTGCAACGTTCTTGTTCGTCCAGTCCATTTCCGACACGTGAACCAGGCCTTCGATGCCCGATTCGACTTCGACGAATGCGCCGTAGTCGGTGATGTTGGTGACCTTACCGAACAGGCGCGTGCCCGACGGGTAACGGCGGGAAATGCCTTCCCACGGATCGTCGCCCAGTTGCTTGATACCCAGCGAAACGCGGTTCTTCTCTTGGTCGAACTTGAGGATCTTCGCGGTGACTTCCTGGCCAACCGACAGAACTTCGCTCGGGTGACGCACACGACGCCATGCGATGTCGGTGATGTGCAGCAGGCCGTCGATACCGCCGAGGTCCACGAACGCGCCGTAATCGGTGATGTTCTTCACCACGCCTTCCACGATCGCGCCTTCCTTCAGCGTTTCGAGCAGCTTTGCGCGCTCTTCGCCTTGGGTCGCTTCGATCACGGCACGGCGCGACAGCACGACGTTGTTACGCTTGCGGTCGAGCTTGATGACGCGGAATTCCAGCGTCTTGCCTTCGTACGGGGTCGTGTCCTTGACCGGACGCGTGTCAACCAGCGAACCCGGCAGGAACGCGCGGATGCCGTTGACCATGACGGTCATGCCGCCCTTGACCTTGCCCGTGATCGTGCCGGTCACGAGTTCGTTGTTGTCGAGAGCCTTTTCCAGCGACAGCCACGAAGCCAGGCGCTTCGCCTTGTCGCGCGACAGGATCGTGTCGCCATAGCCGTTTTCCAGCGCGTCGATCGCGACGGAAACGAAGTCGCCCGCCTGCACTTCTACCTCGCCCGCGTCGTTCAGGAACTCTTCGAGCGGGATGTAGGCTTCGGACTTGAGACCAGCGTTGACGACCACGAAGTTGTGGTCAACACGCACGACTTCGGCGGAGATCACCTCGCCAGCGCGCATGTCTTGCTTGGTCAGCGACTCTTCGAACAGAGCCGCAAAAGATTCGGTATTCGGGTTGGAAGTTTGCAGGTCGGACATAAAAATCAAAATTTGCATGGTTCTCGCGGTGCCCGGCTGGCCGGACGGTCAGCTACAACGGCAAGAATGCGAATGCCACGCGGGGTTAAGGGGTTAATACACGCTCCACGACACTCGCGGAGCACCTACTGACAACGCTACTTCTACTGCGCCCACCGCTCAGATGCCACTCGGACATCAGGCATGCGGGACCCATGCTTCATACCACTGCACCACCTGTTCGACCGCCTGGTCGACCGACAATGCGGAGGTATCAAGCAGCTTTGCATCCGCTGCGGGCTTGAGCGGCGCGGCCGTGCGCTGACTGTCACGCTCGTCGCGCTCACGCAAATCCCGGAGCAAGTCATCTATATTAGCAGAAAATCCTTTTTGGATCAATTGCTTATGCCGGCGCGCCGCACGGGCCTCGACGCTGGCGGTCATGAACACCTTCAGCACGGCGTCCTGGAAGATCACCGTGCCCATGTCGCGGCCGTCGGCGACCAGCCCCGGTTCCTTACGGAAAGCCCGCTGACGGGCCACCAGCGCGGTTCGCACGGGCGCGTGCACGGCAATCGCCGAGGCCCGGCTGCCAACTTCCTCGGCACGAATGTCAGCGGATACGTCGGCGCCGTCGAGCTGCGCCAACCCCTCGCGAAAGGTGATGTGCAGATCGTCGATCAGTTTTACAAGCGCGTCGACGTCATCCGCCACGATGTTGTAGCGCATGCTGGCCAGCGCGGCGAGCCGGTACAGCGCGCCGCTATCCAGCAAATGGAAGCCGAGATTCGCGGCAACCAGCGCGGCCACGGTGCCTTTGCCCGAGGCGCTGGGGCCGTCGATCGTAATGACGGGCGTTTGGTGAAAGGGACGGATCGGTTTCATCGAAAAAGTCGCACGTCAGTCGATTCAGGAGCGAATCAGGGTTGAGCGAGCGCGGTGAAGCGCTCGAAATAGTCAGGGAACGTCTTGCCGACGCACTTCGGGTCGTTGATCCGGATCGGCACGCCGCCCAGGCTCACGAGCGAGAAGCACATCGCCATGCGGTGATCGTCGTAGGTGTCGATCGAAGCGTTCGGAATCAGTTTTCCGGGCGGCGTGACGACGAGGAAATCCTCGCCCTCCTGCACCTTCGCGCCGACCTTGCGCAGCTCGGTGGCCATCGCGGCGATCCGGTCGGTTTCCTTCACACGCCAGCTCGCGATGTTGCGCAGCGTGGTCGTGCCGCCCGCGAATAGCGCGGCGATGGCGATCGTCATCGCAGCATCGGGAATCAGGTTGAAATCCATGTCGATCGGATCGAGCTTGCCGTTGTCGTTACCGACGCCACGCACTTCGATCCAGTCGTCCCCCATTTGCAGGTTCGCACCCATCTTGATGAGCGCATCGGCGAAACCGACGTCGCCCTGGATGCTGGAGCGGCCCACGCCTTCCACCCGCAACGGCCCGCCGCCGAGCGCGCCGGCCGCGAGAAAATATGACGCCGACGACGCGTCGCCTTCCACCATGATCGTGCCCGGCGACTGATAGCGCTGCCCCGCTGGCACGATGAACCGGTGCCATTCATGGCGCTCGACCTTGATGCCGAAGCGTTCCATCAGCTTGATCGTGATCTCGATGTACGGCTTCGAGATCAGCTCGCCGTCCACCTGTACGGTCGTCACGCCGCTTTCCGTGCGCAACAGCGGCAACGTCATCAGTAGCGACGTCAGGAACTGGCTCGACACGTCGCCGCGCACGCGGATCGGCGCGTCGGCTGTGATTTGCGCCGGCCGAATCCGCAGCGGCGGATAGCCGTCATTCTCTTCGTAGTCGATCTTCGCACCGATCTGCCGCAAACCGTCGACCAGATCGCCGATCGGCCGCTCGTGCATACGCGGCACACCGTGAATGCGATAGTCGCCGCCATTCACCGCGAGCGCCGCGGTCAGCGGACGCACCGCCGTGCCGGCATTACCGAGAAACAGATCGGCCGTGCGCGCCGTGAACGCGCCGCGCGTGCCGCTCACGACACAGGTGTCGCCTTCGCGCTTCAGACGCACACCGAGCTTTTCGAGCGCGTCGAGCATCACGCGGGTGTCGTCTGAGTCGAGCAGGTTCGTGATCGTCGTTTCGCCTTCGGCGAGTGCCGCGAGCAGCAGCACACGATTCGAAATGCTTTTCGAGCCGGGCAAACGAACCGTGCCGGACGCACGGGAAAATGGTCCGAGATCGAGGAATTCCATGATTGAGTCCAGTTCCGGTTATTTCGAGGCGTCGCCGAGGGCGGCCCCCGCAGTGCGCTGTTCCTGCCATTCGCTGCGCGCGACGCGCGAGCGCGCGAACACGGCTTCAAGCGCGGCGCCGTCGCCGGCTTCGATCGCCGCGCGCAAGCGCGCGAGCACCGCTGTGTAGGCATCCAGCTCGTCGAGCAGCGCGGCGCGATTCGCCACGCACACATCGCGCCACATTTCCGGGCTCGACGCGGCAATGCGCGTGAAGTCACGGAAGCCGCCGGCGGCGAATGAGAATTTCAGCGCGGCGTCGGGCGAATTGAGAATCTGCTCGACCAGCGCGAAAGACAAAACGTGCGGCAAATGGCTGACCGATGCGAACACGCGGTCATGCTGCTCGGGCGTCATCTCCCGCACACAGGCGCCGGTTGCACGCCACATCGCGGCAACGCGCTCGACCGCCTTCGGCGCGTTCTCCGGCAGCGGACACAACACGACATTGCGATTCACGTACAGATCGGGCAACGCCGCATCCGGACCGCTCGCCTCACGGCCGGCAATCGGATGCCCCGGCACGAACTGGCCTATGCGTGCGCCGAGCGCCGCGCGCGCGGAAGCCACCACGTCGGACTTGGTGCTGCCGGCATCGGTGACGATCGTGCGTGCGTCGAGAAACGGCGCAATACGTTCGAGCAGCGGCAGGGTCTGCGCGACAGGTGCGGCAAGCAGCACGAAATCCGCACCGGACAACGCCGCACGCAATGCCGCGTCGTCACCCAACGCTGCGGCTTCATCGACCACACCCAACTCGAGCGCGCGCGCCGTCGACGCAGACGAACGCCCGACACCGACCACGGTTCGCGCACCTGCCGGCTCGCCGCGTTCACGCAGCGCGCGCGCGAGCGATCCGCCGATCAGGCCGACACCGAAAATCACCAGCTTATTAAAAGAAAACGCGGCCACGTCGGTCACTGAAAAAGCGCGCCTTTCATAAAGTGAGGCGCGCGGGTCAAAGTCAACCGCTTACGCGGTGGCGAGCGACTTTTCGAGCGCCGCGAGGAACGCTTCGTTTTCTTCCGGCAGGCCGATCGTGATGCGCAGCCATTGCGGCAAACCGTAGTTGCCAACCGGACGAACGATCACGCCCTGCTTCAGCAACGCGAGGTTGACGCGGTTGCCGGCTGTGTCGTCATTGCCGACGCGCACCAGCACGAAATTGCCGTCCGACGGCACATACTCGAGGCCGAGTTTGTCGAAGGCTTCGGTCAAAAGACGATAGCCCTGCGCATTCAGGGCCGCGCTCTTTTCCAGAAACGCCTTGTCGTTCAGCGCCGCGATCGCCGCGGCTTGCGCCAGCGTGTTCACGTTGAACGGCTGACGCAGACGGTTCAGCAGATCGGTCAATTCAGGCTGCGCAATCGCGAAGCCGACACGCAGGCCCGCCAGGCCAAACGCCTTCGAAAACGTGCGCGAGACCAGCAGATTCGGATAGCGGCGCACCCACGCGATCGAGTCGTAGCGCTTTTCCTCCGGCAGATATTCCGTGTACGCCTCGTCGAGCACGACGACCACGTTGCGCGGCACCTTGTCGAGAAACGCTTCGAGCTTCGCCCCTTCGATGAACGTGCCGGTCGGGTTGTTCGGGTTCGCGACGAAAATCAGGCGAGTGTCGTCGGTAATCGCCGCGAGCATCGCGTCGAGGTCGTGGCCATACTTGACGGCCGGAACGACGATCGCATTTGCGCCCACGCCTTGCGTGGCGAGCGCGTAGACCGCGAACGAATATTGCGCGTAGACGATCGACTGGCCCTTCTCGACGAACGCATGCGCGGCAATTTCGAGAATGTCGTTACTGCCGTTGCCGAGCGTGACCCACTCGGCCGGCACGCCGTAACGCTCACTCAGCGCTGCCTTCAGTTCGAATGCATTCGCGTCCGGATAGCGACCGAGTTCGCTGGCCGCTTGCGCCATGGCGCGTTGCGCCGATTCCGGCATGCCGAGCGGATTTTCGTTCGACGCGAGCTTCACGATGGTCGCTTCGTCGAGGCCAAACTCGCGGGCCACTTCCGAAATCGGCTTGCCGGCGATGTAAGGCGCGATCGCGCGCACATAGGAAGGACCGAAGGACGTTGTCATGAAAATCTCCGAACGACTAATTAGTAGTAAGTGAATCTGCGACAGGCGCGCCCAGGCGACATGCACGCACCTGGGCCGACATCAACGAGCACGCGGATACGAGCCGAGTATCTTCAGGAACGCGGCCTTCTGACCGAGTTCGGTGAGTGCGGCGGCAACCGCCGGCTCGTCGCGATGGCCTTCGACGTCGATATAGAAGTAGTACTCCCACGTGCCGACGCGCGCCGGGCGCGACTCGAAACGGGTCATGGAAACGCTGTGGCGCGCCAACGGCTCCAGCAACTTGAACACGGCGCCCGGCTCGTTCGCCACCGAAACGATCAACGACGTCTGATCGCTCCCGCTGACGCCGGTGCGCTCCTTGCCGATCATCACGAAACGCGTGCGGTTGTGCGGATCGTCCTGGATGAGGGCATACGCGACCTGCAGACCGTAATGCGTGGCGGCGCGATCGCCGGCGATCGCGGCGACCGTCGGATCGTCCGCTGCCATGCGCGCGGCTTCGGCATTGCTCGACACCGCCTGGCGCTCGAGGTGCGGCGCGTTGGTCGCGAGCCAGCCCTGGCACTGGGCGAGCGCCTGTGCATGCGCGCATACGCGGGTCACGCCGGTGAGGCCGCCGCCCAGCGTCAACAGATTGTGGTGAATCGGCAGCGCCAGTTCGCCGCCGATCGTGAGCTGGGTTTGCAACAGCAGATCGAGCGTGCGCGACACCGCGCCTTCGGTCGAATTCTCGACCGGCACAACGCCAAATTCGGCGGCGCCTGCTTCGACCGAGCGAAATACTTCGTCGATCGACGGGCACGGCAGACCTTCGATCGACTGACCGAAGTACTCGTGCATCGCCTGCTCGCTATACGTGCCAACCGGGCCGAGATACGCGGCCTTGATGCTCTTTTCGAGCGCGCGGCTCGCGGCCATGATCTCGCGCCAGATCGCGCTGATATGCTCGCTGGCCAGCGGGCCGTTGCTCATATCCTGCAAGCGCGCGATCACCTGCTGCTCGCGCTCGGGGCGGAACACCGGCGCGTTGAAATGCTTCTTCACCTCGCCCACTTCGAGCGCCACCGCGGCGCGCTGATTGAGAAGCGCGATCAGTTGCGCGTCGAGCGCGTCGATGCGTTCGCGAAGGGGTTTGAGTCGGGTATTGAGTTCGTCGTCCATGCGTGAAAACGGCCCTGCCGGTAGCTGCTGCACAAATGCGTGCTGGAAAGGATGCGCGTGCCTGAATATCGAAGACGATCAGGCGCTGCGCTGTTCGAATTCCTTCATGTATTCGACAAGCGCTTTGACGCCTTCGAGCGGGACGGCGTTATAAATCGACGCCCGCATGCCGCCGACGGACTTGTGGCCCTTTAGCTGCACCATTCCCCGCGCTTTCGCGCCGGCCAGGAAATCTTCGTTGCGCGACTCGTCGGCGAGGAAAAACGGTACGTTCATCCGCGAGCGCGAGCCACGCTCGACCTTGTTCAGATAGAAGCTGCTCGAATCGATCGTGTCGTACAACAGCTTCGATTTTTCGAGGTTACGCGCTTCCATCGCGGCAAGGCCGCCCTGCTTCTTCAACCACTTGAACACCAGCCCCGCGATGTAGATCGCGTACGTGGGCGGCGTGTTGTACATCGAATTGTTCTCGGCGACGGTTTTCCATTCGAACGCCGACGGGCAGACCGACTGCGCGCGACCCAGCATGTCTTCACGGACGATCACCACGGTTACACCCGCCATGCCGATGTTCTTCTGCGCGCCGCCGAACAGCACGCCATATTTGGCGATGTCCATCGGGCGCGACAGGATGTGCGACGAGGCGTCCGCCACCAGCGGAATATCGCCGAGGTCGGGAATCTCGAACGTCTCGACGCCGTGAATCGTCTCGTTGGTGCACAGATGCACGTACGCCGGATCGTCCGACAGTTGCCATTCCGAGCGAGCCGGCGCGCGCGTGAAGCCCTCGGCCGTCTGACCGCTCGCCGCCAGATGCACAGTGCCGTACTTTTGCGCTTCCTTGAACGACTTTTGCGACCATGACCCCGTCACGACGAAATCCGCCCGCGCTTTCGCGCCCATCAGATTCATCGGCACGATCGCGTTTTCGCCCAGGCCGCCGCCTTGCAGGAACAAAATCCGGTGGCTGGCGGGCACTTCAAGCAACTCGCGCAGATCGACGAGCGCTTCCTCGTGGATCGACATGAATTCTTTCCCGCGATGGCTCATTTCCATCACGCTCATGCCACTGCCCTGCCAATCGAGCATCTCGTCGGCTGCCTGACGCAGCACTTCTTCGGGCATGGCAGCCGGGCCGGCGGAGAAATTAAAGACGCGCATCGTGAGATCCTGGAAGCTGGCGCGAAAAAACGAACAGATCGCGCAAAAATCGGCGAAGTTAGCAGCCGCGAAGGCAGCCGTTGCAAAATTTGCGACGCGAAACTCGACAACAAGAGTTTGACGACGCGCATTGGGCGACACGCATTTGGCAACACGCGTTTGGCAAAATCTTCGCGCCCAAAAAGAAAATGGCCGCCTGCGCGTGTGCGCAAACGGCCATTATCGCATTGTCACCGCCAACCCGCCAAACCCGGCACGCCATATGGCTTGCCTAGCGGCGGCTAGCGCGATGTCAGCGCAGCCTTTCGACCTATTGACTCAACTCGCTGGCTTATTTAGTCAACTCATTTAGCCAACTCATCCAGCCAATTTACTTAGCCGGCTTGACCGAAGCGACTTCCTTGTCAGCCTGGTCGCGCGTTGCCTTGATCGATTGCGGCATGTACTTTTGCATCAAGCCATTCACGACGTCGCGGCCAACCTGGTCTTGCACCTGGATGAACTTGCGGCCGGTCGGGCTCTTGTAGAACGCGGTCAGATCTTTGATTTCCGACGTGCTGTAGTACTTCGCGTAAGCGTCGTACTGAGCTTGCATTGCGTCCTGGCGGAAGTTGTCCGTTGCGAACACTTGACCTGCGCCGTCAACCAGCTTCGGCACTGCGTTCTTTTGCAGCGTCGGGACGGAAGCCTGCTTCTGCTTGTCCGTCATCGTCTTGTTTTCGCTCAGGGCGTCCGACAGGATAGCCGGAACCAGCTGCTTGGCTTGCATCTGGGCACTGTTGCCGATCGCGCCGACGAGTTTCTGTGCGTCGATTGCATCCAGCAGGTCCTTGATTGCAGCCTGCTTGGCCGGATCAACCGGTGCTGCGGCAGCAGCCGGGGCCGCCGGAGCCGAGCTCTGCAGAGCTTGAGCCATAGCGAAAGTCGGCACGAGAGCAGCCAGCAACATCAGTTGTTTGAATCGTTTTTGCATCATTACTCCCTAAGAGAAATTAACTTGAACTGCAAGCTGCGCGGGATGCGTATCGGCCCGACACGCCATTGTTCCCTGCGCAGCTTTCAACCAATAACTGAGACTGAAAGCTGCCGACGCGAATCAGGCCGCACCACCGTCTTCACCGCCGTTGTCGCCTTCGGCAGGACCTTCGGTGTCGCCTTCCACATCGATATCGGCCTCCGCCTCAGCAACCTGTTGCAGACCTGAAAGCTTGGTCCCTTCGTCAAGGCTGATGAGTGTAACACCTTGGGTTGCGCGCCCCATTTCCCGAATTTCCGATACGCGCGTACGAATCAGCACGCCCGTATTGGTGATCAGCATGATCTGCGCTTCCTGATCCACCAGCGTGGCGGCGACGACCTTGCCGTTACGCTCCGACGTCTGGATCGCGATCATTCCCTTCGTGCCGCGCCCGTGACGCGTGTACTCAGTGATCGGCGTGCGCTTGCCGTAGCCGTTTTCGGTCGCGGTCAACACCGACTGCTGCTCGTCGCCGGCCACCAGCAACGCAATCACGCTCTGGGTGTCTTCGAGTTGCATGCCGCGTACGCCGCGCGCCTCGCGGCCCATCGGGCGCACGTCGTTCTCGTCGAAGCGAACTGCCTTGCCCGAATCCGAGAACAGCATCACGTCGTGCTGGCCGTCTGTAATGGCGGCACCGATCAGGTAATCGCCGTCATCCAGACCGACCGCAATAATACCCTTGCGCAACACGCGGCTGAAGGCTTCCAACGGCGTCTTTTTTACGGTTCCTAACGCGGTGCCCATAAAGACGAATTTGTCAGCCGAAAATTCCTTTACCGGCAAGACAACCGTAATCTTCTCGCCGTCCTGAAGCGGGAAGATATTGACGATCGGACGGCCGCGCGAGTTCCGCGAACCTTGCGGCACCTCGTAGACCTTCACGCTATAGACGCGACCACGATTCGAGAAGCACAGAATGTGATCGTGCGTGTTCGCGATGAACAGCGTGTCGATCCAGTCGTCTTCTTTCATCGCCGTGGCCTGCTTGCCGCGACCACCCCGCTTCTGCGCACTATATTCAGACAGCGGCTGCGATTTCACATAGCCCGCGTGCGACATGGTCACGACCATCTCTTGCGGCGTAATCAGGTCTTCGGTGTTCAGCTCGGTTGCGTTCAGCTCGATCTTCGAGCGGCGCGCGTCGCCGAATTCGGCCTTGATCGACGTCAGTTCGTCGACGATGATCGCCGTAATGCGTTCCGGGCGAGCCAGAATGTCCAGCAGGTCGGCGATTTGCGCCATCACTTCGCGGTACTCGCCGATGATCTTGTCCTGCTCCAGACCCGTCAGGCGTTGCAGACGCATCTGCAAGATTTCCTGAGCCTGAGTGTCGGACAAGCGGTAGAGGCCGTCGGACTGCATCCCGAACGACGGATTCAAACCGTCAGGGCGATAAGCCTCACGACCACCGGCCGACGCGTTTTCCGTCTCGGCGCGCGACAACATTTCGCGCACCAGCGACGAATCCCACGGACGCGCCATCAATTCCTGCTTGGCGATCGGCGGTGTCGGCGCGGCCTTGATGATCGCGATGAACTCGTCGATGTTGGCGAGCGCGACGGCCAGACCTTCGAGCACGTGGCCGCGTTCGCGGGCCTTGCGCAGTTCGTATACAGTGCGCCGCGTCAGCACTTCCCGGCGGTGCGACAGGAAGCACGCCAGCATTTCCTTCAGGTTCAGCAGCTTCGGCTGGCCGTCGACCAGCGCGACCATGTTCATGCCGAAGGTGTCCTGAAGCTGGGTCGCCTTATACAGATTGTTGAGAACCACTTCCGGCACTTCGCCGCGCTTCAACTCGATCACGACGCGCATGCCGCTCTTGTCGGATTCGTCGCGGATGTCGGAGATGCCTTCGAGCTTCTTCTCGTTGACCAGTTCGGCGATGCGCTCCAGAAGTGAGCGCTTGTTCACCTGGTACGGCAATTCGTCGACGATGATCGACATGCGCTGACCGCGGTCGATTTCCTCGAAGTGGGTGAGCGCGCGCATCACCACGCGGCCGCGGCCGGTGCGATAGCCGTCGCGAACGCCGGCCACGCCGTAGATGATGCCGGCGGTCGGGAAGTCAGGCGCCGGAATAATCTCGATCAGTTCGTCGATCGTGGCTTCCGGGTTTTTCAGCAGATGCTGACATGCGTCGACAACCTCGTTGAGGTTATGCGGCGGGATGTTGGTCGCCATTCCGACCGCAATACCGGACGAGCCATTGATCAGCAGATTGGGAATACGCGCCGGCAGGATGGCCGGTTCGTTTTCGCTGCCGTCGTAGTTCGGCGTGAAGTCGACGGTTTCCTTGTCGATATCGGCCAGCAGCTCGTGGCCGATCTTTGCCATGCGGATTTCGGTGTACCGCATTGCCGCGGCGTTGTCGCCGTCGACCGAACCGAAGTTGCCCTGACCGTCCACCAGCATGTAGCGCAGCGAGAAATTCTGCGCCATCCGGACGATGGTGTCGTAAACAGCCGTGTCGCCGTGCGGGTGATATTTACCGATGACGTCGCCGACAATACGCGCCGACTTCTTGTACGCCCGGTTCCAGTCGTTGTTCAGTTCGTGCATCGCGTACAGCACGCGCCGGTGCACCGGCTTCAGGCCATCGCGAACATCGGGAAGCGCACGCCCCACGATCACGCTCATCGCGTAATCGAGATACGAACGGCGCATTTCCTCCTCTAGGGAGATTGGCAGAGTCTCTTTGGCGAATTGATCCATTATCCGTATCTTTTACGTGCCAAGGCGACGGCGTGAAGCTCGCTTGAAGCCCAACTCGCCGCGCCTTCGCGTAAGCATTGCAGGCGCAACGCATCACGCGATTCTAACATGCCGCGCATCCGCCCCCGACTGGGGTACGTATACCTATTAGCAGACGAGCGGGAACGGCGCCTGAACGCCCCATGATGAAATCAGGGCAGGCTCGATTTGTGCGTGGGGCAATTCGCCGCTCAGCCATGACTGGCGGCGCCTACAGCGGATTGCTTCTGTTGCGCATGCACCACAATTGGAGGGTGATTTGATTGGGGGCAGATTTTTTTATCGTTGGAAGGGAACGATATGGCAAAATGCCAACGCACAAAGAGTTAGACACTGCTCGAAGTCTACACAGCACGTTTTTTGTTCTACACCGATGTTATACTTCGAGCAATGTATGACTTGTCTTCGTCAACAGGCTCGCAGTAAACCTGCGGTAATCTCAATTTCGAGAGGAGAAATATGAATAAACTTTCAAAGCTCGCGTTCATTGCAGCTACCGCAGTTATGGCTGCATCCGCCATGGCGCAATCGGTGCCGGCGTCGCGACAAGCTACGAACGACAACTGGGTGAATGGTACCGGCGAATACGTGTGGATGAACGGCACGAACGAGCTTTGCTGGCGCGATGCATTCTGGACGCCGGCAACGGCCAACGCTAAGTGCGATGGCGCCCTGGTTGCCCAGGCTCCGACCCCGCCGGCTCCGGTTGCACCTCCTGCACCGGCTATTACGAGCCAAAAGATTACGTATCAAGCTGACGCTCTGTTCGACTTCGACAAGGCCATCCTGAAGCCGGCTGGCAAGGAAAAGCTGGACGATCTGGCATCGAAGGTCGGCTCGCTGAACCTGGAAGTCATCGTTGCAACGGGTTACACGGACCGTATCGGTTCGGACAAGTACAACGACCGCCTGTCGCTGCGCCGCGCTCAAGCTGTGAAGTCGTACCTCGTGAGCAAGGGCATCGAATCCAACCGTATCTATACGGAAGGCAAGGGCAAGCGCAACCCGGTCACGACCGGTTGCAACCAGAAGAACCACAAGCAACTCGTCGCTTGCCTCGCACCGGATCGTCGCGTGGAAGTCGAAGTTGTCGGTACTTCGAAGCAGTAAGCTACAAATTACCGCAGTATCAAAGCCCCGCTTCGGCGGGGTTTTTTTTATGCCGCTGCTATGGGCGCTGCTCGCCTTCTCCTCCGAGCACGCGCCCGAGCTGCCGGAACAGGATGCGCCAGCCACGGGGCGGCATTTTGCCGCCCCGTCGCTCGGCCTATATACTCAGGGTTTATCCTCGAGCGCCCGCTCAACGCTCTCATCGAGGCAGCTTCCGCCATGACCAACGCCGATCCCCACGAACTGCAGAAATTTAGCGACCTCGCGCATCGTTGGTGGGACCCGAATGCCGAATTCAAACCGCTGCATGAACTCAACCCGATTCGCCTGAGCTGGATCGACGCACACGCGCATCTCGCCGGCAAAACCGTGTTGGATATCGGCTGCGGCGGCGGCATTCTGTCGGAGTCGATGGCGGGATTGGGGGCGCATGTGAAAGGAATCGACCTGTCGACCCAGGCGCTTGGCGTGGCGGATCTTCACAGCCTTGAAAGTGGTGTAACCGTCAGTTACGAAGAAATCGCCGCCGAAGCGCTGGCCGCCCGCGAACCGGGCACGTATGACGTCGTCACCTGCATGGAAATGCTCGAGCACGTACCCGAACCGGCCGCCATTGTCGAAGCATGCAAAACGCTCGTGAAACCCGGCGGCTGGGTGTTTTTCTCCACGCTGAACCGCAACGTGAAGTCGTATCTGTTCGCGGTGATCGGCGCCGAATATATCGCGCGGATGCTGCCCAAGGGTACGCACGACTACGCGCGCTTCATCCGTCCGTCGGAATTGGCGAGCTTCGTGCGCACCGCCGGCCTGCGCACGGTCGACATCAAAGGTATCGTTTACAACCCGCTCAGCAAGCATTTCACGCTGTCCGCCGACACGAGCGTGAACTACATGCTCGCCTGCCGCCGCGACGTCTGATCCGCCCCGACCTGCCCGGACTCAATCCAATCAATGAGCGATCCCACGCCCCTGCCTCAACGCGAAGACAACGACGACGCGCTCGGTCTTTGCCAGGCTGTCCTGTTCGACCTCGACGGCACACTGGCCGATACCGCGCCGGATCTTGCGGCCGCCGTCAACAAAATGCGCCATGATCGCAGCCTCCAGATGGTGCCGCTCGAAGACCTGCGGCCGCTCGCGTCCGCGGGTGCGCGCGGGCTGATCGGCGGGGCCTTCGGCATCGGCCCCGAGGATCACGAGTTCGCGTCGATGCGCGAGGAGTTTCTCGCCAACTATGAAGCAGACTTGTGCATCGAGACCACGCTGTTTCCCGGCATTCCCGAATTGCTCGACGATCTCGACGCGCGGGGCGTGCGCTGGGGCATCGTGACGAACAAGGTAGCAAGGCTCACCGAGCCGCTGATCGCGCAACTCGGCCTCGAAGAGCGCGCCGGCTGCGTGGTGAGCGGCGACACGACCCCGCATTCGAAGCCGCACCCCGCGCCCCTGTTGCACGCCGCACGTGAGCTGGATGTGGTGCCGGAGCGCATCGTCTACGTCGGCGACGACTTACGCGATGTGCAGGCGGGTTTTGCGGCCGGCATGAAGACCATCGCGGCCGCTTACGGTTACTGCGGCAACGACATTCCGCCGACGCAATGGCACGCGCAGCATGTCGTGCACTCGCCCTCGGAATTGCAGAAGCTGCTACGCGACATCGAGTGAAGGGCTGAGCGGCTGAGCGCATACAGTGAACGCGGCAGACATGGCGTACGCAATGCGGCGCGTTGCCGCTTCGCCACGACAGCGCAGCAGCCTACCAGGACGACAAGACATCAAGGCAATCAGCCAGGACGTGGCCTTCAAACTATTGTAAAATCTCCGTCTGGCCCAGACATTTTGGGCAACGAACCGCGGGGGCGACCTGGTTTCGACAGGGGTTGCGAAGCGGCTAGGGCATACCGAGGACCCGTCACCTCGTTAATCAATGGGAAAAACGTAACTGCAAACGACGAAACGTTCGCACTGGCAGCCTAAGGGCCGCCGTCCTCTGCCTAGTTCACTGACGGGCTAGAGTCGCAAGACCGGTAGCAATACCGACAGAGGTCATATACGTCAGTTAAGTCTTGGCGGCGTCACGACGCCAAGGTCGAAAATCTAGTGAATCGCCGTCACGCAGCGTGTTCGTCCGCGTCGTGGTGGTTAAATCAAATGACAGAACTAAGTATGTAGAACTAGTCGTAGAGTGCTTCTGGACGCGGGTTCGATTCCCGCCGCCTCCACCAGAACATCGTTTGAAGCTGCACCATCAAGACTCACTCAAAACCCGTAAGCGGCCTGCTGCTTGCGGGTTTTTTGTTGGCTACCTATAAAACAGAAGGCACGCTCATCGAGCGGGCCTTTTTGCTGGCGCGTATCAAAGCTGCGTGAAGCCAAGGGAATAAACGCATCCCTTCAATCGTTTATTCCCCACGCGCGACCGCACGCTGCGTTCCGCGCGAGACCAACACCAAAATCAGGAGCCGACATCATGCGCAAGACTCTCTTCTGCCTCTCCACGCTGACTCTCCTCGCACTGCAGCAGACTGCTTTTGCCGAAGCCCCGAAGATCGTCGATGGCCGCTTCGTCACGGCGGACGGCATGACGCTCTATACCTTCGACAAAGACACCACGCCCGGCACGAGCGCCTGCACCGGCGGCTGCACGAGCTATTGGCCTGCTGCGGTAGCGAGCTCGTCGGACAAGCCGTCAGGCGACTGGACCGTGATTCCGTCGGCCGACGGCAAACAGCAATGGGCTTATAAAGGCCATCCGCTGTATCGCTACGCGGCCGACAAGCAAGCGGGCGACATGAAGGGGGATGGCTTCAAGGACATGTGGCACACGGCGAAGCCATAACCGATAGCCGCTGAACGACGGACCAGAACCGAGAGACTTTATAAAAACACTCAATCGAAAACGCCGGCTGCAAGCCGGCGTCTCGAACGAATACAAAACGGAACACGAAAGCGCTGATTCGCTTATTCGTCTTTAGGACACTGCAAATTACACCCGTTCGGATCGCCATTGTCGCCGCGCTTGCGCATGGCTGACTTTTTGTTGGACTGGAATTTGTCCGAGGGCGCGGACGCCGCAAATGGCATCTGCGGATGCTCGGCAAGACGGAACTGATCTTGCAGGATACCGCCCGGCACACCCGGCGAATTCTGTGCGAAAGCAACCGAAGCGGTGGCGAGAAGCACCCCGGCCGTCGCTGCCGCAGCACATGCGTGAAGAAGAACTTTCATATCGGTTCAGCGCGGCATAGCGCGCGGTTAAGGCGTAAGCGGAAGGATAGAGATTATCCCAAACAAACGCCCGTCGCAGCGGCGACGGCACCAATTTGTTTACAGTTGCTTACACCGCACCTGGACCAAGTCCCACATCGAGATCGAGCAGCTTGCCGCAGTCGCGTGGATCGTAACCTTCGAGCTGTTCGACGCCATGCCGAAACGCCGCGCCGCGCAGCAAACCGATCACCGTTGCGAGCGGCGCGCGCTCCAGGCGGGCGCGGTCGCAGGCGAAGTAATAGTCTTCGTCGACGATCGGAATGAAGTCGAGCCCGAAGTGATGCGCCGCCGGCTCGACGCCAAAACCCACGTCTGCCATGCCGCTTGCCACGAACGCCGCGATCGCCGAGTGCGTGAGTTCCGCCGACGCATAGCCGTTGACCCGATCCGGATCGACTCCGACTTTTCGTAGCGCGAGATCGAGCAGCATGCGCGTCCCAGAACCGGGCTGACGATTGACGAAGCGAATGTCGTCGCGCGCGAGATCGCTCAGGCCGCCGATGCCCTTTGGATTCCCCTTGCCGAGAAAGAGGCCCTGCTTGCGCTTCGTCAGATGCACGAGCACGTGACGCTGCGGATCGAGCCAGCGCCGATAGGTATCGGCGCATGCCGCGCGAAACTCGCCTAGCGGCAAGTGAAAGCCGGCCAGATCACATTCGCCGCGGGCGAGCGCGCTCACCGCGTCCGCGCTGTCGCGGTATTTGATATCGACCGGCAAGTCGTTTGCGACCAGCGCCGTCACCAGCGCCGCCACGGCGTAACCGTGCGACGCGTAGATCCGCACGTCGTCGGCGGCCGGCGCGAGCCAGCGGTTCAGGTCGCTGGCGACTTCGCTCGCCAGCGCCTGCATGTTGCCGTCGAGCCGCTCGCCGCACAGGCGCTGCGCGCGCAGCACGGCCTGACCGAGCTCGGACAGCACCGAACCTCGCCCACGCTCCTTCGCGATCAGCGGGCCACCCAAACGCTCCTCGATGCTGCGCAACAAACCCCACGCGTGGCGGTAGGACAAACCCTTAAGCGTCGCCGCCTGCGCGATGCTGCCGGATTCGTCCACCAGCGCCAGCAGCGGCACGACGTCCGACAGGCTTGCCTCACGGCCATCCGGGCCCTTCACAACCAGTTGCGCCTGGCACTCGATCCTGATCATATATGTTCAACTCTTTCCTATTGCACGAGGCGTATCACCCGCCTATTGTTCGGCTATCCCATATCGAATATACGAAGCATATGTGCGCACATTATGAATGACAAGTGCATATATGACTTTGGAGGAGCCCCCACTTGGACGATTCCATCGCCGTCGCGCCGGAGCAGTTGGTGCAGCGTCACGCGCAGCCGGGCAGGTCGCTGCTAGCGGTACTGCACGCCATTCAGGACGAACTCGGTTACGTGCCGCCCGACACGGTTGCGCCTCTCGCACGTGCCATGAACCTGTCGCGCGCGGAAGTGCATGGCGTCATCACCTACTACCACCACTTCCGCACGCAGCCCGCCGCACCCGTCACGGTGCAACTGTGCCGCGCCGAAGCATGCCGCAGCATGGGCACCGAGGCGCTCGCACAGCATATCGAGACGCACACCGGCTGCCGTTTCGACGCGGAGCATCGGCATGGCGAGACGGTCGAGCTGGAATCCGTCTATTGCCTCGGCCAATGCGCGCTGTCGCCGGCGATGATGGTCAACGGCACGCTGCACGCGAAAGTGACGCCGCAAAAATTCGACGCGCTCTTTGCCGCCGCCAACAAATGCGTGGAGGTGACGGCATGACGCGCATCTACGTTCCCTGCGATTCGTCGGCGCTTGCGCTCGGCGCCGATGCTCTGGCTCAAGCGATCGAATCCGAAGCCGCACGTCGCGGCATTGCAATCGAACTGGTCCGCAACGGTTCGCGCGGTTTGCTGTGGCTCGAACCGCTCGTCGAAGTTGCGACGGCTGAAGGCCGAGTCGGCTATGCAAACGTCGAAGAGAGCGACGTTGCCGCGCTGTTCGACGCCGGCTTCATCGAAGGTGGCGAGCACGCCCGCCGTGTCGGTGTGGTCGATGACATACCGTATCTGAAGAAGCAACAGCGCCTGACCTTCGCGCGCATCGGTATCACCGATCCGCTTTCCGTCGACGACTACGTCGCCCACGGCGGCCTCGAAGGTCTCAAGCAAGCCCTGCAAACCGACGGCGACGCCGCCTGTGAAGCGCTGATCGAATCCGGCCTGCGCGGCCGCGGCGGTGCAGCTTTCCCCGCCGGCATCAAATGGCGCACGGTACGCGGCGCGAAAGCGGCGCAGAAATACATCGTCTGCAATGCGGACGAAGGCGACTCCGGCACCTTCTCCGACCGTCTCGTGATGGAAAGCGACCCGTACGTGCTGATCGAAGGGATGATCATTGCGGGCGTCGTGACCGGTGCGACAGTCGGCTATATCTACGTGCGCAGCGAATATCCGCACTCGATCGCGACGCTCGAAGCCGCGATCGCCAAAGCGCGCGCCGCCGGTTGGCTGGGCGACAGCGTGCTCGGCTCGGCGGCGCATCGCTTCGAACTGTTCGTGGCGAAAGGCGCAGGCGCTTATGTCTGCGGCGAAGAAACCGCGCTGCTCGAATCGCTCGAAGGCAAACGCGGCATCGTGCGCGCGAAGCCGCCGGTGCCGGCGCTAGTCGGCCTTTACGGCCAGCCGACGGTGATCAACAACGTCATCACACTCGCGACGGTGCCGATCATCTTCGCGCGCGGTGCGGCGTTCTATAAAGACTTCGGCATGGGCCGCTCGCGCGGCACGCTGCCGTTCCAGCTCGCCGGCAATGTGAAGCAAGGCGGCCTGGTCGAGCTGGCGTTCGGCGTCACGCTGCGCGAACTGCTCTACGACTACGGCGGTGGCACGGCAAGCGGACGCCCGGCACGCGCCGTGCAGGTCGGCGGCCCGCTCGGCACGTATTTGCCGGAAAGCCAGTGGGACATCCCCATGGACTACGAAGCGTACGCGGCCGTCGGCGCGGTGGTCGGCCACGGCGGCATCGTCGTGCATGACGACACATCGAATCTCGCCGAACTCGCGCAATACGCGATGCACTTCTGCGCGCTGGAATCGTGCGGCAAATGCACGCCGTGCCGGATCGGCTCGACGCGTGGCGTCGAAGTGATCGGACGGATCCGCAACGGCGATACGTCTACACGGCAGGTGCAGTTGTTGCGCGATCTGTGCGACACGATGGTATCCGGTTCGCTCTGCGCGATGGGCGGCATGACGCCGTTCCCGGTGTTGTCCGCGCTCGACCATTTCCCCGAAGACTTCGGTCTCGACAACGTACACGACCTCGCGCCCAAAGCGGCTGCGGCCTGACCCAGGAGCCTCACATGTCCGATGTGCTCAACTCCCCTGCTGGCGCCCCGAAGGAAGTCCCCTTGGGTGGCGGCTGCGGCTCCGGTAACTGCGCGTGCAAATCGCAAGCACAAGCGCAACGTGCGCCCCGCTCGTTCTTTGACGACACCGACTACGGCACACCCGCGCGTCATGCCGACGTCGACGTCACACTGGAAATTGACGGCCAGGCGGTGACGGTTCCGGCCGGCACTTCCGTGATGCGCGCCGCCGTCGAAGCCGGCGTCAACGTACCCAAGCTCTGCGCGACCGATTCGCTCGAACCGTTCGGCTCATGCCGTTTGTGCCTCGTCGAGATCGAAGGCAAGCGCGGCTACCCCGCTTCGTGCACGACGCCTGTCGAAGCCGGCATGAAGGTCCGCACGCAAAC